>JAPLNM010000090.1 GCA_026692845.1 Planctomycetota bacterium
CGACCAAACTCAGCTTTGCAACCATTCCATGGACTCCAGTAAGCGAAAGGGATCAGTTTTTGATATCTTTCGATGCTAGCATTTTCTTTGGCAACCCCCATGCGTATGTTAGTTGATTAAAACTTTGATGCGTTTGCCCTGAGACCTCGCCCCTTTTTGTGCTAAGTTTTATTGGCACCAGCGATCTTGGGTTACTTGGGCACATTACTTATTGTCGGTGGTCATATGGATGTTTTGGATAGAAGAGGGTATCCAACAAAAACTCGCTTTTAGTGCTTGGATACAGAATTTCGGCTACGCGGTAATCTGCTTTGTTGCCTTGGTGCCTATCCATGAGGCGCTGCATGGCGCAGTGTACAAGGCCTTCGGCGCTTCGGATGTTCGCTACAACATTTCATTGCGCCAGTTTTACGCTTATGCGATAGCCCATCATTTCGTCGCCGATCGCCGTGAATTTACCTGGGTGGCATTGACTCCGTTCGTGGTCATCAATTCGCTTCTCATCTTGGCGGCAGCATTCTGGTCTCCGGCACAGTTTTTTTTGTTAGGCGTGCTTCTGGTCCATACGGCCGGCACCAGTGGTGACTTTGCAATGCTCAACTACCTGTGGTTGAACCGCCACCAAGAAGTTTTCACTTACGATGACGCTATTAGCCACACGAGTTATATCTATGCAAGATACAAAGGGCAACCAGAAGACTCCTGAAGTCAATCTGGGCTCAACCCTTGGTTGCAGGCGACAGGCCCTTCGCGTTACGTTGCTGGACGCCTGCTCGGCGCGTGGCTTGTCATACCGTGCCGACAATCGATTGAACAGCACCGCCGCTGCTGCCGATACCCCAGCATAAATCAATGGCAAATACGTGTAAACGTCTTCCTTTGGATTGACGTACACCAGGAGGAACAGCACCGTTGCCATGATCGAGGTCAACGATAGACCCAGGAATGCAATCTGTTTGGCCTGGTTCGAGGTGCATGGAAGAAACGAATTCGGGGAATCGGATGATTCGGTCATGGTTAGCTCCTGAAAAAGATAAGGGTTTCGATTCATGCCGCTCCGCAGCGCCATGACAAAATTGGTTTTCATCGCCGACAGCAACGCTCGCGTGGAAACCCAAGCCAAACGTCGCTTGCTGATCACGGTTCGCCCGTGCATCACCGAACAACCGTTTCGCTGAATCTCGCGCCCGATTTCTCGGTACACCTCGAGCGCCACGCGGATTGCTGTTCGGCATCTCCACGGCAGATAGCCAAGGCCTCTCAACGCTGTTTGGTAACGCTCCTCGGCCAGGGCGAGAATCTCGGCGACGGATCGCGAAATTCGTTCCGGTTCTGCCTCCAAAACCTTGGAGATACCCGGCAAGTACGATCGACCTCGCTCGGCGTCCTCGAGCACGTCGCGGGCGATGTTCGTCATCTGCATCGCGACACCCAAAGCGACCGCATGCCGATACGCCGATCGGTCCTTGACTCCCATCAAAGCGGTCATCATCAATCCCACGGTTCCCGCAGCATGGTAACAGTACAATTCCAAGTCCTCGTTGGTATTGACCGTGAACCCCTCGAGGTCCATGCGCATCCCCTCGATCAACTCCCTCGCATGGCGGACATCGATCTGCCCGGTGGCAATCAATGGTCGAATCCACTCCGAGGCCGGATGCAAAAGCGGTTCTCCGGTTTGGCATCGAGCGAGATCCTCTGCGAACGTTCGCAAGGCCATTGCTGCATCGGACGCGCAAGTCGCATGATCGACGGCATCATCGACACTGCGGCACCAGGCGTACAGAGACCATACCTTGGTCCGAATCTCCAACGGGAGAAACGACGAAGCGATCGAAAACGAACGGCTGGACCGATGGATCACGGCTGCAGCATCCCCCGCTTGGCCGATGATGCCTTGACCTTCGATGTTGTTCGTGCCTGGCTCGCTCATCTGAGCACCTTGGCGAAATCCTGAGCGATGATGCCGAGGGTAGCCTTGGCTGTATTGACCACGCCGGGGACACCTGCCCCGGGATGGGTTCCACCTCCGACGATGTACAAGTTCGGGATATGTTCCGATTTGTTGTGCGGTCGAAAGTAGGCGCTCTGCGTCAATTTCGGGGCAACCGAAAAGGCCGAGCCATGGTAGGCGTTGAGCTGATCGCGGAAATCGTTCGGAGTAAAGTGCCGGCGCGTGACGATCGACTCGCGCAATCCCGGCAAGTGCTGCTCGAGCGATTCCAATATCGCGTCGCCATAACGCCCGGCAGTATCCTCCCAGTCGACATCGGCGCGTCCCAAATGCGGCACGGGACTCAGTACGTAAAACGCCTCTCCTCCCGGCGGGGCCATCCCAGGATCGGACACCGTCGGGGCATGCAAATACAGACTGAAGTCCTCGGGAAGCGAGCGACCGTGAAAAATGTCCTTGAGCAAACCGCGATAACGCTGTCCGAAGAGGATCGTGTGGTGGGCCAAGTCCGGGTAACGCCGTTTGGTGCCGAAATACATGACAAACAATGACATCGACCAATCCATGCGTTCGAGTCGGCGACGCATGGTCTTACCCCCGACGCTATCGCGATAGAGCGTCCCATAGGTGTGATGGATATCGGCGTTGGAAACAACCAAATCGAACCGTTCCTTCACTCCGCGAGAATCATGGATGTCATGAAACGTTCGACCGCGTTCATCGGATTGAACAGAAATTCGATCGACGGGGCTCGACAACCGCAGCTCCCCACCGAGCCGCTGGAATAGAGCGACCAAGGCCTCGACCAAAGCCCCCGTGCCACCTCGCGGAAAGAACACACCCCACTGCCGTTCGATCCAGTGAATTAGGGTGTAGATGGCGCTGGTTTCCATCGGGTTCCCCCCGACCAGCAGGGGATGAAAACTAAAGGCTTGCCGCAACTGCTCGTGCTTGAGGAAACGGGATACGGTCGCATAGACGCTGCGATCGGCTCGCAGGCGCATCAGGTCCGGCGCGCAGCGAATCATATCGCGAAAGTTCAGGAAGGGAGTGGCGCCGAGTTGTACGTATCCCTTTTCAAAAACGCGACGCGTGTAATCGGCAAAGCGATAATATCCTTCGACATCGCCAGGCGAGCAATTTCGTATTTGTTCGACCAGACGGGATTCCTGGTTGCTGTAGTCAAACCGCATGCCGTCGGGCCACTGCAGGCGATACATCGGATCGACAGAGATCAAATCGACGTGGTCGGACATCGACTCGCCGGCCAATTCGAACAACTCTTCGAGGCAGTGCGGCGCGGTGATGACCGTCGGACCGGCATCGAACGTATAGCCGGCGTCTTGATAGACATAGGCCCTGCCTCCGGCCCGATCGCGAGACTCGTAGCAGACCGTCTCAAAACCCATCGCCTGCAATCGGATCGCTGCGGCCAGACCGCCAAATCCGCTTCCGATCACCGCCGCTCGACCGCAGCGCGATCCTCCTGGAGATTGTCCTAGCGATGCCGAGTCGCACCCTGGGGCCTGCGCTTGGACGTCGGTATCAGAATTCGAATCAGGCCAGGCCGCATGGATCATCGGGCAACCTCCGAAGTGTGCTCGGAATGTATCCCTCCGAGGACAGAGATCGGCCAACTCGGTCGCTCGATCGTCCGCAGGATCTCTCCGATGCCATCGAGCAATCGTCGATCGATGACATGCTCTGCAAGCAATCGCAACTGCTCGGAAACCAAAGCACCGATGATCTGATCACCGTGTTGGCCAACGAGTTGAAACAACTCCTGTGCGACTTCCCATCGATCTTGGGGCGACCGATCGAGTCGCATCGCCCATTCTCGACATTGGGCATGCCCGGTGCGCTGGCTGGCCCAGACCCATGGCCAAGTCATTCGAGCATTGCGAAGATCGTCATCGCGAATCGAATCCTCGGACTGGTCTTCGCGCTGCCACTGTGCGATCGAGGCCAACTCATCGAGATCATTGCGCATCTGAAGTGCGATCCCGATCCGGCGACCGAGCACCGGCAAGACCGAAAGGAGTCGATCGGGCGCATCGGCCGCGATGCAACCCATCCGCATCGCCAATTCGACGAGGGAACCTGTTTTCATGAGGCTGATCGCGCTGGTGGTGTCCTCCCAATGCTCGATGGGGACCTGATCGACCCGCCCATGGATATCGATCGCTTGACCCTCGTGGCAGCGCCGCGCGGTGCGGACCATGGCCTCGATCAATCGCGCACGGATCTCGGCTGGCAACGAGGAATCGCTCAAGCATTCCAGCGCGTGAAAATACATCCAGTTGCCGGCATTGATGGCCAGCGGAACGCCGATGTTCTGATGGAGCGTGAACTGACCGCGCCGCGAGCGAGAATCGTCTTGGACATCGTCGATGACCAAGGAGCCTGCATGGAGGCTTTCAATCGCATCGCTTACCGAGGCGGGAACAGCTCCGATGCCACCGGCCATCTCGTAGCTGATTTGGAGCAGCGAACTGCGAATGCGTTTCCCCTGCCGACATTTGAAATCGCGCATCGGTTCGAACAAGGAGCGGTCCAAGAGTTCTTTGACGTGAGGGTTCATCCGGGCACCTTGTGCGGTTGAGTGGATGGTTGGATGACTGCCCGACCGGAGGGGAGCCGCATGTAGGATCGAAAAAATTGAAAGGGACGGAGCCCCATGGGAGGGATTCCGACGACGATGCGAAAGGCGTCCAGCGGAGTGAACCGATGGCCGTAAAAGCGGGCGATTGCCGGTTCATCGAGCACCCGATAAAACCGCCGAAAGATCTGATAACGCGTTTGCGGCTTGACGAGCTCAAAGAGCAACCGATTCAGGAATCGTGCGAACCGTGCTCGCCATGCATGCTCCTGGCTTAACTGCTCTAAGACCAGTGGCAATCGGTCCGCAGGATGGATTGCGACGCATGCGGCCACCTGCAAGGCCATGGCAAACGAGTAGCCGGTCGCAGCGTGAAACCATCCGCCTCGGTATCCCCCCGCAAGCATCGGAAGACCGCTGCCGGGCAAGTATCCTCCGGTCGGCATCGGCAAGACTCCCTGTTCCTCGCGAACGATGCGATAATCATGGTATCCTTGCGAAACCACGTAGGCACGGACCCTTTCCAAACATTCCTCGCGGTCGATCGATGGCGTGTTCGAGAACCGCGTGTCCTCGACCAACACGCGGCGGCGTTCCATCGGCAGGGTGTAGATAAACCGAAAACCATCCTGCTGATCGATTTGGTCATCCATGATGATTGGATTCGCATGAGGCCAATCGGTGTTGAACTCCAACTCGAATCCCCAGAATTTCTGAAAACCGCCAGCAAAGTTCTCTGCATTCAGGGGCGCAGGACCTCGATTGTCGATCACCGCCTTGGCATCGATTCGGCGGCCGTCGCTGAGCGTGACCCTCGTCGGCGCGATCTGATCGACGGTGGTATTGGTCAGAATGCGACGGTGCGCTTGCTCTGCCAGTGGCATGAGCACTTTGGCAAAGTGTTCCGACGAGCACGTGCGATACGGTATCTTGACCGATCGCACTCGGCCTCCGACCCGAATGTCGTAACCGGGCCAACGATATTCGGCTAAAGGTTCTGCCCAGGCACTGCAGGACTCGGGGATGTCCGTTGCGTGAAAGGACCAGGTGTGGTTGCCAGCCAACTTTTCTTGTTGTTCGATAAGAATCCAACTGGCTTGTGGCTGATGATGCGAAATCGCCAGCGCCATGAGCCCGCTTTGCAGTCCACCTCCCACGAGGATGTAATCGACTTGCTGAACCTCTTGGTGGGGAGGCTGCCGATGCAATGCGTTCTCTGGCAATGCGTTCTCTGGATTCATGACTGAGTCTCCGGTCGATACGACGCTCGTCGAGCTAGACCAGCCCACTCATGCAACAACAAGTGGGGGACCGCGATGGCGGACAAACCGATGAACAATGTTTGCAGGGACTCGGGCATCGTGCCGAGCGAGTTTGCACCGATCGAGCTTGTCCCGAGCGATTGCCGAAAAAACCAACCCGCAGCGATCACACCCGACACGGCCATCAGTGACAAGGGCAAGATGGACGCAACAAATTCGGGACCCTTGAGCCCCTCCTGACTTCGCAAACGGGACAAACCGAGAATGGAATGCCACAGGCAAAAATAGGCGGTGAACGAAACGAGAATCGGGGCACTTGCAGCGATTCCTGCGGTTGCCAACGGTACCCACGCATTGAGATCCTGACTCTCGCGATTCCGTTGCAACAAGCCTGCGACCAACGCAACCGGGCACAAGACCACAGCGATCGATCGCGTAAAGAAAACGATTTGCTCGACTGCACCCGGATCCTTCGACGGGACGATCATCCGTAGCATCCAGGTCATCTCCTCGGCGCGAACCAGAGCAGGAATCCAGATCACCAGCCCTCCCAAGGCGATGGCCGAAAGGTGCTCGAGCATTCGCGAGGAACGCAGACCTTCCGATTTCTTGGCAATGCGATGCTGGTCTTCGCGACCGAAATGCCATGCCGAGAGCAGAAAGAATCCGATCACCGTCGCCAGCGGAAATACAAACCAGGACACGGCTACGGCCACACCCACGGCCAGATATCCAGGAAAAAACATCATCCACCAGGAGTCGCGGAACCGAGTTGCCAGGAGCCGACGACCGGTCCAGTGGTCCAATCCTCCATGCGGAACGCCAAGAATGGCCACCAAAACGGCTGCCACGCAAACCAAAACCGAAAACTCGGGCGCTCCCAATAGCCGTACTGCTGCCATCACAGCCACACAGATCAAGATATAGAACGCGGAAAGCGACACGCGAGCACCCTAAAAGAAAAAACGGATCCACGCGACCGCACACCACCTATTGGGTGCGGTCGCTTCGTATTCACACGTCCGGCTTAGGCTGGTTGGTAAGCAGCGCTGCCGTGACTCGTGCTCTTGGCGCGAGCGATGAAATAAATCAGCAGACCAAAGCCAGCCTTCGCCGTCATGTCCGCGATCGCGTAACCGACTTGAAGACCGACAACCCCGGTCGCATCACCGGTGCCAGACGCCTTGGCGGCCAAGGCCGTTTCGAATCCACCAAACGCGTAGGCAATCGGGTAAACCGCCCAGGTGATCAAAATAACCAAACGAGCGATTTCGATCAGCTTGCGTGCCGCTGCCGGTTGGGTAGCGAGCGATGCGGTCAATTCTGTCCAAAGGACATACAGAATGTAGAAGAACGGTACGGAAGAAAGAGCACCCCAAACGACGCGCTCAGTCCACCTATCGGGAGTGGAGATCACTTCCCCTGGGTAACCCAAGGCGATCATCAGGGCCGCGGCGATGACCAAGCGAGTCAGCAGCGAACGGGACTTGCTGGCTTCCAAACGCAATACGGCCACCAATTCGACCATCAACAACGGGACGGTCAGAATCCAGTCGGCGTACCGGTAGAAGTCGTTGAAGGCGGCTCCTGAGCTGGTGTAACCATCCCCCGAGAGCTTGTACGCATCCTGCCACGAGTGGCGGATCATGAAGTAGTGGTAGCAGGCGATCGTTACGACCAAACCGCTGATCATCAACGCTGGACGATACGCTTCATCCACCGAAGATCTCGACAAAAGCAAGAAAAGGGCCGCTGCACCCATGGTAGCGACCGTCATGGAGAAGATGTTATCCACGATCGAAAACTGAAAGATCGACAAATCCGGCATTTTTGCCGCGAGCAAGAAAACTGACTCAAACATTGCCTTAAACCCTTTAAAAATAGGCATGAACGAACACTCGCTACCCAGACAAAGACGGACTCCCACCGTGGGATCCTGATAATTCCTAAGTAGCTCGAAATCACTATAGGACGGTGTCAATGTTGCTTTGATTTCCGTTAAATACGGACAAAACTCGCCTCGAACAGACGCCTCGCTTCGGTCCGAGAGGTCGATCAGCGACGGCTTGACCTGCGCCATCTACGGTATAGACTCGACCGGAAGACTGTGGATAGTCGCGGTCGAGAGTTCATGATTTCTGCTTATCTCTTGAGAAAAATGCGTTGACTCCAAGTCCAGTGCGGCAATTTTCGATCGTGTCCGCAACCCGGCAATTTGCCCGACTTTATGACTTCGTCGATTCCCACAAGCAACGGACCAGGATGGAGCATTGGATCGTTTGGCTGGCTGCTGGCGGATTCGTTGCCCATTTAGTCTTGATTGCGTCGGCTCGATCTGTTCCTTCCTCGAAGGCGGGTGTGCTCAGTCAACTGGATGTCAATTTCCTGCACGCGGTCTACACACCATTTTCGTTCATTTTGTTCTACGAAGTGATCCTTCTGGTGCTTGCACTGCCGCGTTCGCACACGAATTCCATCGGCAAGCAGTATGAGATCATCTCGTTGATTGTGATTCGGCGCGTTTTCAAAGACATTGGCGAGTTCAACGACTCAGCCCAGTGGATCGTGCAAACCGACCTGGCTTCGATGGTGCTCTTGGACATGGTCGCTGCACTTTTGATGTTTGCGTTGGTCACCTGGTTTCGCCGGATCAGCCAAACGGTCGTTCGCACCGAGCCGGACTCGGATCTAGCGACATTTTTAGCCATCAAGAAGACGGTTTCTGTCCTTTTGTTGATCGTCCTGCTTCTGCTTGCGATCTACAACTTGACTCAGTGGGCCGTCGAGACATGGGCGTTTTCCTCTGGTCAGATTGAGCAAGCGAAGAATCTCGATTATTTCTTCTTCCCAGCGTTCTTCGAGTTCATGATCTTCACGGACGTATTCTTGCTGATTGTATCGATCCCCTTTTACGATCGGTACGAGTATGTCATCCGCAACTCTGGGTTTGTGATTTCAACGGTTCTGCTCCGTTTCTCTCTCTCAACTCCCAAACCGTACGATCTGGCCGTCAGCCTCGTGGCCATGGTCTATGGGCTTTGCGTACTGGGGGTCTTCTCCTATTACACACGGGTCATCGGTCCGAAAAACTCGGCCGACGAAAGTGCCTGACCTCACCGCAATTGAACAGACCAACACCCAGATGACCATAGCCAACCTTTTTCCCGTCTAACTCTTGCTCGCCATCCATACTCCTGCCAAAAACGCTAGCAACCCTAACGCCAAGCTCCCGGCCCCATAGCCGATCAAACCCAAAAAACGACGCTGCTGCATCAAATCCGCTAGTTCCATGGCTAGGGTCGAAAAGGTAGTCAATCCTCCACAAAAACCGACGCCTAGGAACAACACCCACACGCTGGGCTTGGGGTTCGCCGGAAACGACGAAACAACAACTCCCAAAAGAAAAGCTCCCACGAGGTTTACTAAGCCGGTCCCGAGCACCGACGAAGTGTTGGGCAAGCACCAACTGCAAAGCCGGCCTACACCGTAGCGGACTAGGCTCCCGAACGCACCACCCATGGCTACCCACACGCCTACCATCCAACCCGTGTTCACTTGCATGCTCCTAAGTCCTTCGTCACAGTCCTAGAGTTCGAGCATGCTCGAACGGTTTCATTCTCATGGACCTATTTACAGTTTACAGTGACCTTAAAGAGGATGGAGATTCCCGAGGGGAGTTTGATCTCGATGGAGTCCGTGGTGGGTTCCGATGTTTGAACACGGAAAAAGGCGCTTGTTTGGGACTTAGCAGCGAGTTTGCGTTTCCACTGGGTGAAGGACGTCGGCGAGCATTTGATCAACTGCCAGCCGCGGGCAATTGCCATTAGCCCCGCACCGATTCGATTGTGCTGCTGATAGACCGGGCTGCGAACAAGTGACGTATCCAAGATAGTGAGGCCCCCGAAAATGTTGATAATATGGCTTAGCCTTCCTATCATCTAATTGTGAGTTTTGCAACTGTGTTAGTGATCGCGCACAGACGGTTCGGATAGACGTGATCTTGACCGATCCAACCCTTTTTCACGAAGCATCCTCATGACACGACTCCTTGGTCTTTCGCTCTTATTTGCCTGTGTGGTTCATCCAGTGACCGCTGTGGAAATCCAACCGCCGGTCCAACCGGACGAAGCAAAGATCATAGCAAAGATCATCGCGTTGGAGGGGCACTCGGTCGACTCAAGAAGTACCGAGCGGATCTCGACAAAGCTCTAGCGGACGCGAAGGCGTTCAATGGCACGCGCTGGATTCACAACGAGAAATACAACATCGAAACTCTGCCCAGATTGCTGATCGACACGATCGAAGTCGAAGGGCCCGTGGTGAAAGAATGGCCGCCCGCGAGCCACGCAGTGCTCGGACTCGATGACAAAACACCGCAGAATGAGAGCGGACTGCGCTCCGTGTTCGACCGGTGGCTGCCGCGAGCCTACCGTCGGCCCGGACGTGGGTTAGGCTTCCAGCCTGACACTCTTCCGCAGAAACAGACGACAGGCAAGATGCCTATCCCTCGAATCGAACCTGAGTAGGTAGACCGGCTCGTCAACATCGCCGCCAAGGCTGTGCGCGAATAAGCCAAACGCCTGCAAAGCCGCCTCGGGATCAACCATCAAGGCCACTTGCTCAAGAAAGAAGTCCGCCTCGGCAACCTCTGGCAGACGATGTTCGGTGTCATGGGCGTCAAGGTGCCGAAGGATTTTCAAGGCGGCGAAGCCGATGGGGTGATCAAGGAGCTTGTGTGATGCGCAGAACGACGTTTTCAGGAACAGCCAGATGGGCCAGGGCAACCGCATCTTAAAGGGTTGCTGCTAGGTAATTTAGGAGGCGTCCATGCGTTCGTGGATACTGGAAACGGATTGCTGTTGCTGTGGGGAATTCGCCAGAGCCAAAAGCCGGCGGATCTTGCTCATCCGTTCGGGTACGGTAAGGAACTTTATTTCTGGACGCTCATCGTAGCGGTCCTGATTTTCGCGGTCGGCGGTGGCATCTCGCTCTACGAAGGCTTGAACCGCTTGCGGCACCCCGAGCCGCTCAACGATCCCACTTGGAATTACTTGGTAATCGGCCTAGCGATGCTCTTCGAAGTAGCCACGTGGACGGTGGCTTTCCGAGAGTTCCGTAAGGTTAAGGGCGACTTGAGCTACTGGGCGGCCATCCACGCTAGCAAAGATCCTCCGACGTTCACTGTGCTTTTCGAAAACACCGCGGCTTTGCTCGGCTTGTCGGTGGCCTTCCTGGGCATCGCTATGGGCCATGCGCTGAACATGCCCATGCTTGACGGAGTGGCCTCCATCGTCATCGGAACCATTCTGGCGGCCGTCGCGATCTTGCTGGTTTATGAGAGCAAGGGGTTGCTAATCGGCGAGGGGGTCTTGCCGCAGACCCTGGCGAGCATTCGGAACTTGACTCAAAGCGACCCGGCGGTCGCCCGGCTGGGGCGGGCTCTGTCGCAGCACTTTGGTCCTGATGAAGTGCTTCTCACGATGGAAATCCAGTTTCAACCAGACCTCTCCGCTGCGGCGGTTGCTTCAGCGATCGATCGGTTGGACCGAACGATCCGGAGCCGCCATCCCGAGGTTCGGCATATCTTCCTGGAAGCACAATCCCTTGCCGCGCCGGCCCGATCAAAAGAGTCTGGAAGCTAAATCTCGTCTTGATCGGCCTCTGGAGTGGCGATGCCAAACACCCAACTAGGCGGCAACCGAGCCAGCATATCACGCTGTTCCGGTGTGGCGACATTTTTGCACTGCGCGGGTGGACAGTAATTTGGATATTCCTGCAGTCGAGTTCGTGTTTCAGTCAGCCTGGCTGCGTTGTCAGCACTATAATGCAACCATGCCCGACAACATCGAATACGAAGACACAAGTAGACAGGAGCAGAATCGCAAGGCTCGTCCGTTCAGCATTCGTAGTTTGTTCGCGTTGACCGCCGTGTTCGCTTTGTGGCTCTACCTTCTGTCCGACTTTCGACAAGAGCCAACCGCAGTTGTGGTCATTTGGTCGTTTGCGATCATCTCGGGCGTCGCTGCACATGCCTTGTACCTCTATGTTTTTCCCTGGCGAGGAACGGTTTTGGTAAGCTTGCTTGTGCTGCCAGCGTTGCTCTTTATAAGCTCGGGATTGCTTTTTGGAGCTACAAAAGAAATGCTTTGGATTCTCATGGCACCCGTTGCATTCTTTGCTGTTGAAAGCTGGTCGGAGCGTTTGTTTTTCACCATTCCATACATCGCATGTGCTGCGGCTCTTGCCGCCGCTCACCCAATCAAACCAAGCTTGATCAGTGCGATAATCTCGGCATTGGGGATCTCGATTTGGTATGGGATGGCGTTTCTGATCGTAGCTAGTGCGGGTTAATTTATTTGAGAAAATCAAAAGGGTCAGGCCTCTTTGATTGGTGGAGTCAAAGGCGGCCAGGCCATCGGCGGCACCTATAAACCCGGTTTCCGTGCAGACGAGAGAAAGGTTCATGTCGACGATCTACATGCCACGATGCTGGCGCTGCTGGTATTTAATCATGAACGACAGACCTGTCATTTTGAAGGTCGCGATCGTCGACTCACTGACATATTTGGCAGTATTGTGAAAGAAGTTATTTCGTGATCAAATAGTTAACCGTAAGTCTACAGTCAATTGTGATGTACTTCGTCGCGATATTTTGGCCGTCCCCGCTATCTTCAACCACCATCGGCAACCGCGAATTGCTTGGTATCGGAGTCCGACAATGACCGAACTCAGCCTGGTAGATATCCCTTGAAGCGTATCAACGGTTCCTGATTGTTCTGGTAGGCGGGCGGAGGAGGATTCAACCAGTTGCGAATCGCGTCCTTATTGGCATACGCAAAGAAGTGATTCCCGCGTGGGGTGTAATGTCCGATGTAATATCGATCGACATACTCTTTCGCCGACAGCCTGAAACTATCAAACTCGGCAACGTGCGATGGTAGACTATCCTCAACTTCAATGCAGGACAGGGAACACAGGATTTGGGGTTCCGCAGTGATGTACTGGTTACATTTAAGGTGCACGAAAAGTGACGAAGAGCCCAAACATGCCATGGATTGGATTGAATACGACCGTTTTCTTTACGCTCGTGATCGCGTATGCACCATTGCTCGACGCACACCCGCCCGAGTTTCATAAGTGCTGACATCGGCTCCTAGTCTTTTTGTCGATTTGAAGAAAGAAGGTTGGATAACGCCGACTGCTATCCTTGTCTCGGTAGGCTTTCTGCCATTGCCCATACGCTTCGGTATCCTGTCATTGGCAACCTTCAGTACCCACTCAAAGACGACTTCGTGGACCGTGTCAGGCAATCGCTCTGGGATGACGGTAAGAGAGGACAAAGAGATCTTTCTGGTGAACGAACGAGCGTCGACCGAGGGCCATTGTGCATTCCTCCATGGCAATCGCGATAGTCGCCGTAGGATAGCGCGAAGCATGGTTTTTCAACGGGCTGCGATCCAACTTGACACGGCACTACAATCCAGCACATTATCTCAATACCAGTCGTCAATTTAGTTAAGGTTATAGCTTATGGCACTTATGATAGCCCCCAGCGTGCAGTGGGAGCAACTGACAGGTCAACTACGATCCGCTGTGCCCGAAGCCTTTGGTTCCGATGGTAACCCGCTTAACTTGATTGAGGGCCAGTGGAGCCACTCGGGCAACGGTAAACGTTACGCGACCGCGGTCGACGGCAGCGAGCTTGGGCGGATACCGATGATCGATCTTGAGACAGCGAAACGCGCAGTGAAGTTCGCTGCCAATGAGCACGAATCCTGGACGCGGGTCGACCTGGACGAACGCCGACGACGCGTGAGCGTATGCCTCGATCTGTTGCGTGCCCATCGGAATCTCATTTCGTACCTGCTGATGTGGGAAATCGGCAAGCCGCTGAACCTAGCTCAGGACGATGTGGACCGCTGCATCTCCGGTGTGGAGTGGTACGTGGAGCAGATCGAGCCGATGCTCGCCGGACGCACTCCGCTAGGCCTGATCTCCAACATCGCTTCGTGGAATTACCCCTACTCCGTGCTGATGCACGCCGTGCTGGTCCAGGCGCTCGCTGGCAACGCCGTGATCGCAAAAACTCCTACCGACGGCGGGCTCTTTTCGCTGACCATTGGATTTGCACTCGCTCGACGTTGCGGCCTGCCGGTCTCGCTGGTCTCTGGTTCCGGAGGCGCGCTTTCCGAGGCATTGGTCCGCAACCAGGACGTCGCCGCATTGGCTTTTGTGGGAGGTAAGTCCAATGGTCGAGATATCGCCGCAAGCCTTTACGACCGAGATAAACGATACATGCTGGAGATGGAGGGGGTCAATTGTTATGGGATCTGGGACTACAGCAATTGGAATGACCTGGCCGCTCAAATCAAAAAGGGATACGCCTACGGCAAGCAGCGTTGCACGGCTTACGTCCGCTTTGTTGTCCGGCGTTCGCTCCTGCCACGATTTCTGGACGCTTACCTGCCGGTGCTAAAGTCGCTGAAGATCGGCAATCCGTTGCTCGTCGATAGCCCTGATGCTCCGCTGCCCCTGCTCGACTTCGGACCGCTGATCAATCCACGTAAGGTCGAGGAGTTGCGGGTGATGTATTCGGAGGCGGTCGGTGCCGGAGCGATCAATCTTTTCGAGGGCGAGCTCAATGAAGACCGCTTCTTACCCGGACAGGATATTTCGGCTTACTTAGCGCCTATCTCGCTGCTGAACGTGCCTCGCAATTGCCGCCTTCATCACAACGAGCCCTTCGGCCCGATCGACTCGATCGTGGTCGTCGACCGGGTCGAGGAACTGATCAGCGAAATGAATATCTCCAACGGAAACCTGGTCTCGTCGATCGCTTGCGACGACCCGACCACAGCCCGCGAGATCGGCGCCGAACTGCGCTCCTTCAAAGTAGGCATCAACCAGATGCGCTCACGCGGAGATAACGATGAGGTTTTCGGCGGCATGGGCGCGTCGTGGAAGGGTTGCTTCGTCGGCGGCTCCTATTTGGTGCAGTCGGTCACCTGTAGCAAGCCGGGCGAGCGGCCCTATGGCAACTTCCCGGACTACACGCTGCTACCTGAACGACGTTAGCGCCAAACTTTCAAAGAAGGTCGCCCTTCGCTTCACGAAAATATGTGAACACACAAATTTCGTAAAGCGAAAGGTTCCATAAAACATGATCTCGTTCTTGGGTCAGGGCAAACGCATCAACGTCCTACTCGATTAGCTTACACTGAGTTTTCGAACGTGTTTTTCCAAAAAGTCCGCCAGTCCTGGGCTATCGCATTTCGGGATGTTGGCTTGTTGCAAGAATTTTGGTGAACCAAGAAAATTCGGCGAACCAATTCATCCTAGCGACGTCTTTCTTCCTGTACACGCTACAAGGCGTGGTAAGGAATCTGAAAAGCAATCAATCACTGGATACGCGATCATGACTTCAATACGGCCCAGAAAGATCCGGTCAACACTGACCGAACGATTTTATGGATATGAGGGTTGTATCGTGTTGCAAAATGCGAATACGCTCCCCTGCGTCCATTTGAATGGGCAACCATATCGGAGGTAATACTCGGCCGTACTAACGAAGCAAACGTTGGCGAACCCGGTGTTACCCCAAGTGACACCGGGTTTTTTCGTGTCTTGATTGAGGCTAGATGTATGAGACTTGAGGCGTGAGAAAACAATCGCGAAGCGATTCCCAAACCCTCAAGCCTACAGCCTCATTACTCAAGCCTGTTCATGGACTGGTAGCTGAGACGGTAGAGCGCTGGCCTGAAGAGCCGGAGAGGAGGGTTCGAGCACCTCCCAGTCCACTGAATGCGTTGCTTGCAAAAAACACTTTGAGAATAACTGCGCTAGAGGTGTACACCTACATAACCAATATGGCTCGTTCGACTTCTGGTGAGGTTGCTGGTCTTTCAAGCCAGCTAGGTCGGGTTCGAATCCCACACGAGTCACTGACATAACTAATGGGCTTGCCGACGGGTCGGCGCTTTGACTTGCAATCAAGGCTACAGGGTTCAACTCCCTGCAGGTCCACTGACAAAACAACTATCGGGCGTGAAGTGTAATGGCTGGCACAGGTCGTTTGGGGCGATCGAGAGCGGTTCGATTCCGACACACCCGACTGATGAGATGGTAGTCGAGGGCTGGAGCCCATATCCGTCTGATAAGCGGATCGCGCTGAGTTCAATTCTCAGGGCTACCACTGTGAAAAGGCTTTAGGCTTTAGACCTTAGGCTTTAGGAAGAATAAACGAAGGACAATTATGCGAGTAACACGAGTATCGATCACGGATTGTAAACACCTACAGCCTATAGCCTATGGCCTAAAGCCTGTTTTGAGGTTGTGGTGTAGCGGCAGCACAGCGGACTTTTAATCCGCAAAGCGTGGGTTCGAATCCCACCGGCCTCACTTGTTCGGCGTGCAGCTCGATGGTCCGAGCAGCGTCCTTATAAGACGAAGGTCGAAGGTTCGATTCCTTCCACGCCGATTCGTGGCGTAGGCTTCCAGCCTGCGAATGGAAACATTGACAAGCTTGAAGCTTATCCAACTTACACAACTGGGATTGTGGCAGAAAAGGTAATGCACCGGACTCTTAATCCGGTCGATGTGGGTTCGATACCCACCGATCCCACTACAAGAAGTTTGAATTGAGAAGTTCGAAGTTTGAAATTTTCACACTTCACCTTTCGCACTTCAAACTTCACCGATCTTTGA
>JAPLNM010000091.1 GCA_026692845.1 Planctomycetota bacterium
CACGAGGCAAAAGTCAAGAAGAGATTTCCAAGGTCTCGGTGCGGCGTGGATTGTTTGTCATTGGTATCGGTTTTCTGTTTAATGTTTTCGTTTGGCTTCCCGAGGACACCTTCAATTGGGATGTCTTGACGTTTGTGGGAACGGCTTTGATCTTGCTCGATGGATTCCGGCGAGTGCCGCTGCCCATCGCAGCGCTTGCTGCTGCGATGGGATTGCTTATAAGCCCTATCCTGAGGGGCCAAGCCGACTATGCTTCTTATTGGCAGAACGGTTACTTCGAATGCGATTTCACGTTGTCGGACTTGCTGATTGGCTTTTTGTGTACGGGTTACTTTCCAATCTTCCCTTGGATCGCTTTTTCTCTCTGCGGGTATGTCGCAGCCGCTAAACTTTTTGCCCCGATCGATGCCGACGAATCGCGAGTCTCGCCTTGGACCTTGGTTTGGCTCGGGGCCGCATTGATCGCCTTATCGCTGCTTGCGATTCGCTTGCGCATTTACCTACCCGATCCGATCGGAAAGAACTACCTAGGGGGCTGGACCATGTTCCCGCCGACGATTGAGTACGTGCTTGGAATGTTGGGGATGACTTTGGCTATGTTGGGGTTGTCGCACCGATGGATCGATCAGAATCCGAAGGCTTTGCGATGGAAGGAGTGGTTCGATATCGCGAGGATGTTCAGCCGTTATTCGCTAACCATTTACATCCTGCATCATGTCGTTCACTTGTGGCCCCTTTGGATATACGGTCTATCCAGTGGCTTCGAGCCGACCCATTTTTGGATGAAGGCCCTGCCGATCTCAACCTCGATTTTCCTTGCGTTGGTGTTTCTCGGTTGCACTTATGGCATTCTGAGTCGACTCGACCTTGATCGAAACTACGGCATTGAAGCTTGGATGCGGTGGCTCTGCGATTGAACAGACCGATCTTCTGCTGCGACTTCAAGGTGTTTTTTGGCAAACCAGCGTCGCGCGATCCGATTAGCCCTCAGTGAAAGTAGTGTGGGCGCACCTTGAAACTACCCGCAAGCGGGCCCTGGGCCTAGAAAAAGCAGATGAGGCTGGTGGTCACTCACCATTTAAAAACCATGTGCTAGTTCGTCGCCGTCGATAGTTTCGGCGTCTGGGGCCACATCATTTTCTTCGGTTGGTAGCGGGACGACCGCAGCGACATCCGGCGCAGCCCCAGACTTGGCACATTCTGCACATGTATTGCTGGGGGCTTTCGACGCACAAAATACAAATCAAAGAATGAAGAACAATCAATTGAAAAAAACCGACCCGCACTGCTGGCAGGGTAACTGCTGCGGTGCGAAAAACACGCAACGAAAAACAAACGTTCGCTTGTTTGAGGACTAGAAGCAGCAAGACTCCATAAGCTATGCTTATCCTCCCCCAGTAGCGAGGTCGACGGGGCTCGAACCCGCAACCTCCGGATCGACAGTCCGGTGCTCTAACCAATTGAGCTACGACCCCAGGAAGAAACAGTCATGCAGATGTTCGATTTCAGGACAATCGAAAGTTTCTTACCAAGGCAAGATCTCGCTTTGGGATGGGCTAGTATAGCGTGGCATTTGGTTGAATCAAGCTCTAGCGGTTCAAAAACGGATGGCGAATTGGTTGTAGACGATCCAGCCTGAATTGTCGTTTAAAACCGCAAAATCGGTCTCTCGGTAGTCTACCTGCGCTGCGTACTGGATCGCCGGGGTAATGTCCCAGAACAAGCATCCGTAGTACGCTGAGTTTTTGGCAATGGCGCTCGGTGCCGCTGGCAAATCCCTACGCAAAGCCGCATCGATGCCGTAGCCCATGTGCAGATGAATTCGATTGCTCAGGTAGAAAAAAGTCTCTACGAATCCCCCTTGGCCGCGTATCGCCTGAAAGGTCTGGGAGTTGAACGTCTGGAAAATGGTTCCGGCGTAATTCCCAAGGCCTTGTCCAAAATATCCCTCGCCGATGAGCCCGAGTCGGTCGGTAAGGTTGATTTTGCTGTCGACCGATACGCCGCCAATATCGATGATCGATCTCAGTGGGATGTTTGGGTCGATTTCATCGAGATCGTAGAGAATCTGGGCGTTGCGGATCCTTCCGACCAATCCGGCGACGCCAAGTTCCAACGGGCGTTCGTTTCGCCCGCCGGCCAACGGCTCGATTTGCCCTACCCCCAAAACCCCTCGGACCTCGAAGTTCGGAATGCCATCGGATTCGGTGGTCCGTCGGCTCGAATCGATCAGCACCGTCGATATCGGATCGCTCAGGGCCGTCTGCAAGGTGGCTTGGAAAGCATCGGTGGGTTTCCAGAACGCTTCTGCCCGGAGTTGCCCCCGGAAAGTCCCTGCGTTTCCCGTACCCCCCATGAGTGTCATCGGGATAACGACCGGATCACGCGGTGCAAACAGGTCGGGTTGAAGCCCGGCAGCGAATCGAAAGTTCTCGTTGCGAGCTTCGCCAAAGGCGACTATGGGCATGAACCCATAGATATCCGATGTCAGGCTCGAGCTGGTGAAGTAGAACTTACCAAACGCACCGGTCTGCCAGCCGGCGACTTCGGGACCAGAGTAAATGAACTGCAAGTTCGATTGCCTCGCATGGGCTTCGAACGTCGGAGTATCGCCTCCGAAGAGCGACGGGGGCAACATGAAAAGTGGGGTCCATGGAACATACGACCGGTCCGAGCCGTAGACGCCCAAAACCGAAACTGCGCCGGAGACTCTCAGCTGTCCAGCACCGCTTTGCAATAACACTCCGCCACCGGCGGGCTCTTTGGAACTCAGCACGCTAGGGGCTGGGGCTTGGAGGTAATAAACCTGGGGGATGAGTCCCTCTTGCAGCTCCGGTGCAGTGGCTTGTTCGCTGAGCAAGGGGGGGGGCTGGTTGGCCGGGAGCGTGAGTTCCTTGGCCGGCTCGATCGAGCCGGCCAAGATGACCTGTGGATCGAGGGAGTTTTCGTTGAGTTTAAGCTGAACTGTGGCCGCCTCGGTTTGGCAAAACGCTAGGTCTATGGTCAAGAGCAGCCAAGCGACCGAGCTCAAAAGAATCGATGGATTGCCAGTCATCTGCATCCCATTTTGGCAGGTGTCGTTTCGAAGTTCGGGAAACCGCAAGCCAGAGCAGATAGCAGAGAAGAAGAGCTCAAATCAATAGCGAAGCCAGGACCAACTCTTCGTCCGATCCGTCCAATCCGTCCAATTTTCCACTCAGATCGGCAAACCTTTCCATCGAACGAACGCTTCGATGGCAAAGTACTCGGGTAGTCCGAGTTTATTGTAATTGTCGGCCGTACCGCGGTTGCGGTCTTCGGCCCGTTGCCAGAACTCCCTGGGATCACTTCCAGGAAAAAGCGCTTTGTCTTTTTGGCTTTCGTGCATGAAGATCGCGTTGCGTTTGAGGGCCAGATCGCTGGGGCTAAGCGGCACGGCAATTTCGATTTCGTGAAGGGGGAATTCTTGCCAAGCCCCTCTGTAGAGCAGGACTTCCGGGAATGGCTCGCCTCGGGACTTCCAATCGAGCAGCACTGCAAAGATGGCTTCGGCGCAGACGCGATGCGTGCCGTGTGGGTCGGCCAAATCGCCAGCGACGTAGATCTGATCCGGGCGCAAAGCTCGCAGCAGATCGTCGATGATGGCGATGTCTTCGGGCCCTACGGGTTTCTTGGCGATGGTACCAGTTCGGTAGAACGGCAGATCCAAAAAGTGCAGATTGGAATCTGGGCAGCCGATGGAAAGTGCGCCGGCTCGGGCTTCGTTTTTGCGGATGAGCCCTTTGATGCTTAAAATCGACTCGGTGTCGGGTTGGCCAGGGATTTTGCGTTCGATATCGGCTCGGACCGCTTGGGCCATCTGGGTGGATCTGTCGCTATCTATCCCAAAAATTTTGTTGTATTCGCAGACTAAGTCAGCGACCATGCGTGCATCGTGGTCAAAAACCGCGATGTTCCCGGAGGTCATGTAAGCGATGTGAACTCGATGCTGATCCTGGATCAGACGAATCAGCGTTCCTCCCATGCTGATGACGTCGTCGTCGGGGTGGGGGCTCAAGCACAAAGCGGTTTTGGGTTGCTTTCCTGCTGGATGCGGTTCGATGGTCTTCATCATCCAACCGAAGACCCTTTGGGAAATCTTCTCTGCGGAACCTTGCTTCCACAACAACTCGTGCAAGTCGTTGTTTCGGAAATCTTCATCGGTAAGCTTCAGCAGCGGCTTGCCGGTTTGCTGGCAGAGCCAAAGCGTCGCACGTTTGGTCAATTCGTCGGTCCACTGGACATGGTGCAAAAGCCAAGGTGTCGCGACATCCTTGAGATTGGCTGCTGCAGGGGTATCGATCAGAACCCTTACATCGGAGTGCTCCTGGAGCAACGACGCCGGAAGCCGCTCGGTCGGGGTGCCCTCGAGCGTCTCTGCGACCACCTTGGCTTTGTGCTCACCGAGGGCCAAGAGCAAAATACGGCTTGCGGCCAGAATGCTGCTTAAGCCCACCGTCAGCGCTTCGACCGGGACGTTGTCTTCTCCGAAAAAGTCGCTGGCAACCCCCCTTCGGGTCACCGCATCGAGGGTGCAAAGCCGAGTTTTGCTGCGCCTCGACGAGAACGGTTCGTTGAATCCAATATGGCCGTTCATGCCGATGCCAAGGAGGACCAGGTCGAAACCGCCACAGCGTTCAATCGCCTCTTCGAATCTCAAGCAATGCGCATCGAGCGATTCTTCGGCGATGTTTCCGTCCAGGCAGTGCATTTGCTCGAGCGGAAGGTTCACATACTGGGTCAAATGCTCGCGCAGCCACGCCTGGTGCGACTGCGGACTGTTCGTCGGCAGTCGATAATACTCGTCGAGCAGAAACAATTCGACGCTGCTAAAGTCGAGCGATTCCTCACGGTGCAAACGGATCAGTTCGCGGAAAGTCGTCAGGGGCGTCGAACCGGCCGGCAAGCCGATGACGGTTCGTTGGCCCAAAGCAGCCCTTTCGCGGATCAATCCAGCCACGATGTGGGCCGCATAGTGGGAGAGTTCTTGGATGGTATCAAAGCAAAATGCGGGTAAATTGGTGCCTAAAACCGGATGCGCTTTGCTGTTCTTCGGAGGAATCGCCATTGTCTCGGGGGTGGTGTCTCGGATCGAGGCTATTGGATGGAACGAATGCAGTTGGAAATTTACACCAAAGTCCTCGAAGTGATTAGGCTACTTCGCGAATCCCGCAAGCGAATTGTGCTTGCCGAAAGCTGCACCGGAGGGGCCGTCGCGGCGAGCTTCACCGGCGTACCTGGAGTTTCCGACGTTTTTTGCGGTTCGATGGTCGTTTACCGCAATGATTCCAAAACGCAGTGGCTCGGTCTCGATCCGGTCTTGTTGGCAAATCCGGAAATAGGACCCGTCAGCCCCCAAGCGAGCGAATGGCTAGCCCGCCAGGTGCTCGAACGCACACCGGAAGCCGATGTTGCTCTGGCCGTTACCGGCCATTTAGGGCCCGATGCGCCAGGCCATCTCAACCGCCGAATCTTCGTCGCTTTGCTCCAACGTGCGGATTTACGAGTCTTCACCAAAGAAGCTTTGCTACCCGAGCCGGGCTCGTACAACTCGAAAAACGATTCCATAAAGTCCGAAATTGCCCTCGAAAAGCCACCAGAAAAACCGTTCGACTGCGGCTCCGGAGCTTCCGGCATTAACAGCACTGATAGAATGCGAGACGAGAGCTGGCGAATTCGGGGCAAATTGCAATCTCAAGCCGCAGGATTGACGCTGGATCTAGCGTTGGAAGTCCTGGCAAACATTTCGATTTCCTAATGAAAAAACCCTGGGAAATCATCATTGCTATTTCCCTTTTTAGGGTATTGACATCGCCCACTAAGAGTCGATAAGGTATTCCTTTTGAGAGAAACACCGACATAATCGGTTTTTCTGTAAAAAAGTAAAGATTAGTAACTTCAAAAGATTTTCTGGGAGGAGCTTTTAGATGAAGCTGTTTAGAGTTTTCGCAATCGCCGCTATGGCGTTTGCAAGTAGTGTTAGTGCACAAGCTGGAGTGGTGCTCCTTTCGAACATGGGAGCAAACGGCTTGACCGATACCTCGCTTTCCGAGGCGGCTGACGTTACAAGCAACTCTTTAATTGCTTCTGGTTTCGAAACTGGCTCCGCTGTGAAAACACTTGCGTCGGTTTCTCTCGTCGCTCAAGGCACCAGTTTTGGCGACAAGACGGTTTCGATTTACGAGGACAACGGCGGTGTACCAGGTTCGCTGTTTGCCACTGTTCTTTAGCATACACGTCCACGGCTACCACCGTAGCTCTTAAGGGAGTTTACACGTTCAACTTCAGCGGCGAGAGCTTGGCAGCGAACACCAAGTACTGGATCCTCCCGGAAACAGGCCTGAAATGGTATAGAGCAACTGGTGACGCTGATCCGACCGCACAAAACGGTTCGGGTTTCATCTATGCTTCTGATAAGTTGTCCACTGATAGCGGCGCGTCCTGGACCAATTATGCCACCCGGAGCTATACCATCGCTGTTTCCTCCAGCGATGTACCACCGCCACCCCCCGCCGTTCCAGAGCCAGCTTTGACTTCCTTGCTTTGCTTTGGCGGGATCGCTTTGATCCGTCGTCGCATGAAGAAGTAGTTTCTCGGTCTTGCAGGCTGACCATTGATTAAGAAAACCCTGGTCCATCGGCCAGGGTTTTTTATTGTACAACCGTTCGAATCGACGTGGCTCTGCCTCTTGCTCTGTCGGCAACTTCCTCGCCGTTGGCTGCGGGTTAAACAATGGCGCCGGACGGCTCGCGTCGAGCCGGAAGCGTCACCAAGAACGTCGCTCCGGGTTGCTGAATCCGCTCCGAGACGACAATCGATCCCTTGAGCCGCTCGACAATCGATCGGACCAAAAAAAGACCCAATCCCACCCCAGGCTTGCGACGCTCAAGCTCATCGCCGGCCCGATAAAACCGCCAAAATATCTTGCGCCGCAAGTGCCTCGGGATCCCCTGTCCGTTGTCGCTGATGGCAATCAACGCCGAATCGCTCTGAAAGGTGATTCGAATCTCGATCTCGGGCTCCTGGGCCGAATACTTGATCGCGTTGTCAAGCAAATTCCCTAGCAACACGTCGATATCGATCCGGTGGGCGAGAACTTGGCAATCCTCGATCTCCATTCGAAAAAGATCGGTGCGGACCGAATGCTGTTTGGCCAAGCGCGCCACACATTCGCTGGCAACTTCTTGCAACGAAACCCATTCTTTGGTGTCCGAATTCTGTTTGTCTCGCTGAAGCCTTGCCACATCGAGCAGTTGATTGATCAGGCGATCGAGCCGGTCGACATCCTCCATCATCGTCGCATAAAACTCCTGTCTTTGAGGGCCCTGGACCTCGCGGCGATTGAGTGTCTGAAGATAAAGCTTCAGCGAAGCGATCGGGGTCTTGAGCTCATGGGTCACCGCATCGATAAAATTGCTTTGACGACGGTTCAGATTGATGTTTTGAATGATCCAAATCAAATAGAGGATCACACCGGCGAGCAAACAGGCAAAGAAGACCGCACCGACGCTCAGCAGAATCCAGTAGATAGCCGACCGGCTGGTTTTTTCCGCGTCCAATGCGCTAAAGACGTTCAGCAGGACCCAGCCAATGGTCAGCCCCACGAGCATGACGATCATCAAAATCGCGACCAAAATCGGCCACTTGAGGCTTTTTCTTTCGAACACCGGGTTGTTGCCCCCTGAAAAAAATCGCGGGTCAGCTAGAAATGACCAGAAACATCCCTTTGGTATTTACCCCAAATTATACTATAGTATCCCACTCGTTAGCCGTCGCCTCCGATCGCAATGTCCGGAATAAGAGGCATCGGTAGGTAGGACTCGCTCAGAAGGAATCCAATCGTGAGACCTCCCGTCGAACATATCCAGTTCCCAAGGAAAACTTGGCAAACCGTCACTGAGCATGCGCTCAGGGAACTGGCGTTCCACGAATCTTGCGACCAATCCTCACGCATCGAAAACCTTCGTCCCTGCTACTTCGAGGACGAAACCGAAAACGCCTTCGGACGACAAATCTGGTGTTTCGAAGCGATGGGTTTGCAAGTAGGTGCAGGGCGAAAGCTCGAATTCGGCGTTCTGGAATTCTCGATCGAATACGGGCTGATCGAATTGAGCCAATGTCGCTGGTTCCAAAACGACAATCAACTCGAACAATGGATCTCCCAACGGCTCGATCCGCACACAGAACCAGCCTCCTGCTGTGTGACGACCAAGCTATGGGTTTATCTTGCTATCCTGGGCATTCTGTTCCTAGCCATCGGTTGGACCGTCTCGCTCTTTCGTTTCCTGAATGTCTCGATCTAAACCTGACAAGCCCCAACGGGCCGGCGAACTACGCGCCATCGAACTAAGGGCCATCGAACTACGCGCCATAGAACTACGGGGCGCCTGCGAGCACAACCTCAAGCATCTGGATGTCGATATCCCGCTGCATCAACTGACGGTCATCTGCGGAGTCAGCGGCAGCGGAAAAACCTCCCTAGCTCTCGACACCCTTTACGCCGAAGGCCAACGTCGCTACATCGAAAGCTTTTCGGCCTATGCCAGACAATTCCTAGCTCGGTTGGACAAACCCAAGTTCGATCGGCTCGAAAATCTCCCTCCCACCTTGGCGGTGACCCGCTCGGATCGGTCGCGAAACAACCGGAGCACTGTCGGGACCGCGAGCGATCTGCTCGAACCGCTGCGAGTCGTCTTCTCGCTGATTGCCAAACCCCGCTGTAGCGATTGCGACTTGCCCATCGAATCGTTCACCCCCGATACCGTCGTCGAACATCTCGAACAGCTCCCCGAAGGCCGAGCCATCCTCGCATTTCCTTTGACTTGGACCTCCAAGTCCCAGCTCTCGGAATTGCTTTTCGAACTGCAAACCTCGGGATGGATCCGACTGATCGTCCAAGGCACGACCATCGAGCTTTCGGACGACAAAAAGAATCTTGCTACCGCGTTTCCTAAAGCGGGCCAAGCCTATGTCGTGGTCGAACGATTTCGGATCCGTCCATCGATCGAAGTATCGACGCGGCAATCGATCGAACTAGCCTTGGAACGAAGCCCCGAACAAATCATTGCGTTCATCCAATGCGACCCTTCCGACAGGGAATCGACAAGCAGCGTAGAAATCGATGGCTCGCGGTTCGAGCCCAAGACGTTTTCAGCGGAACTTCGATGCGCTCGATGCGGATGGGTAGTGCCGCCGGCCGAACCAAGGCTTTTTAGTTTCAATAGCCCCATCGGAGCTTGTCCCGATTGCACCGGATTCGGCGAAACCTCGACGATCGATATGGACAAGATCGTACCGGACAAGTCGCTGAGTGTTCGCCAAGGAGCCATCGCTCCATGGAGAACTCCAGCCTACAACCACGAACTCCAGGAGCTGATCGAACTTGCACCCGATTTCGACCTACCCTTGGATGAACCGGTCGAGAATCTCACCAAGAAAGACTGGGATCTGATTCAACAAGGATCCCACAAGGTTCGCTTTGGTGGATTGCATGGCTTCTTTGCGTGGCTAGAACGCAAAAAATACAAGATGCACATTCGGGTATTTCTCACCCGATGGAAATCCTACCAAAGCTGTGGGACGTGTCATGGCCGACGTCTCTCGCGAGCCGCATTGGCTTATCGGTACGACCAAACCTCCTTTGAGCAGTGGACCGAGCAGTCCATCGATCAGCTCGCCCAGAGAATGCAATCGATCGAAGAGGACCTAAGCGATTTTCCAGCCGACAAGCACGAAGGGATCCGACGCGGACTGACCGAGGTCCTCTCTCGCCTGAGATACCTTCAGGAAGTCGGTCTTGGGTACGTGACCCTATCGCGCACCATGCACACCCTCAGCGGCGGCGAAGCCCAGCGAGTGAACCTGACGAATCTGCTCGGCTCGGACCTAGTCGATATGCTTTACGTGCTCGACGAACCGACCGTCGGATTGCATCCGAGCGACACCCAACGCATTGCCCAATCGGTGCGTAGGCTCATCGACCGCGGAAACACGGTGGTTCTGATCGAACATGAGCCTTATTTGCTCCATCAAGCCGACCGAGTCATCGAGATCGGACCAGGGGCCGGTTCCCGCGGAGGCGAAATCTGCTTCCAAGGCCCTCCGAGCGAACTGAAAGGCTCGGAATGCTTGACCGCGAAATACTTATTCGCCCCGAGCAAAGAATCCACCCCTCGAACCTTGGAACAGGGTTGGTTAAAACTCCGCGGGGCCTCGGGTAGGAACCTCAAGCAGATCGATTTGCGATTCCCACTGCGTTGTTTTGCATCGGTCGTCGGCGTAAGCGGATCGGGAAAAAGTTCGCTCGTGCTCGATACGCTCGTGCCAGCGATCCTCAATGAATCGGGGCACGATCTGACACCTGGGCTGCCTTACCAATCACTCGATTACCAAGCATCCCAAGGCCCATCGGCAAAGCCAGCCGAGCCTTTCGAGCGGGTCATTGCCATCGATCAAACCCCGATCGCCAAATCGATACGCTCTTGCCCGGCGACTTTTTTAAAGATACTCGACGAAATACGCAGCATCTTCGGATCGACACCTGTTGCCAAAGCCCAAGGGTTAAGCGATGGGCACTTTAGTTTCAACAGTGGTCTAGGCCGCTGTCCGTTGTGCGAAGGGCTCGGATTTACCCTCGTCGACATGCAGTTCATGGCCGACGTGCAATTGCAATGCACCGAATGCCGTGGTCAACGATTCCGACCGGAGGTCCTGGCCAATACGTACCGGGAACGAAACATTGCCCAGGTTCTTGAGATGAGCGCGGACGACGCGGCCGATTTTTTTCGCGGTGAGAAAAAGCTCCAGCGCAAGCTCAAGCCGCTCAGGGACATCGGGCTAGGGTATTTACCTTTAGGCCAAAGCCTCTCGACCCTTTCGGCGGGTGAATCGATGCGTCTGAAGCTCGCTTCGTATTTGGACGATCCGAAGGGTTCATTGATCGTGATGGATGAACCGACGACAGGCTTGCATTTCCAGGACGTCGAGCGGCTTATCCAATGCATCCATCTGCTGATTGACCGCGGAAACAGCATCTTGGCGATCGAGCACAACGAGATGTTCATCGCAGCATCGGATTACTGCATCGAACTTGGACCCGGCGCGGGCCCAAACGGCGGCCAGATCACCTACCAAGGCCCTGTCAGGCGATAAATCGGATCGGTCGGATCGGTCGGATCGCGAGGCGATCTGAGAGGCGCAGTTTGCAATCGCAGCTTGCATTTGCACACTCGGCTCCCATTGAAGGGAGTGCGGTTCGTGGCACTTTGAAATCGCAACGCCAACTTCAATCCCGTAAATCCAGACCAACTCGGGCAACACCCCCAACTCCTGCCCCAGGCGCAATGCATCGATGAGCCCCAGAGCGTGCGAGGAGACACAACCGAGTTGGATTGCCGACTCCGGCACCGCGGGCCAACGCCAGCAATGGACCTTGCCATCGCTCTGCCCAACGCACGCATCGACAAGTATCCACGCACTTGCTGCATGCTCATCGGAACCTATCGACGAGGCATAGCCGAGCAAATCCGCAGGCGATTGCAAGCGATGGATGCGATAAGCATCGGCCCGCAAAGGATCGGCTCGTAAATGGTCAAGCACGCGCCAAGCGACCTGATCGGCTCCATGCGACGAGCCGATTCCAAAGACTTCGTATTGGTTAGTTTGCGATTCTGGATTCATTCCCGCTGGATCTTGACTTTCAAGAAGTGCGTCGAGCAACTGATGCATGGATCGTAGCACCGCACGAGTCGCTCGCAGGCCAAGGCGATCGATGGATCCGAGTCGCGGTGGATTTGCTCGAGCAAAACGCGCAGATCCGCTTCGATGCGGGCTTGGTTCTGCGAAGTTGGCGGAACGATCTTCGCCAATTCGACATGTCCGCTGTGGTCGATCTGGTAGCGATGGAAGATCAGACCGCGTGGAGCTTCGGTCGCACTTACGCCGAGACCAGCTTGTGGCTCATACGGGACTTGAGGAGCAAGCCCAGCAAGGCTACCCGCGTGCAAATCTGCGACGATGCGCAAGGCTTCTTCGAAGGCATAGACGACTTCGATCGCCCGGGCCAGGATGCTCTGGAACGGATTGCACAGGCGAGCATCAAACCGCAGTTCGTCGGCGAGCTTCTTGGCCTGCGGTCCGAGTCGCTCTTGGTTGTAATACAACCGCGCCAAAGGCCCGACGAAATACTCGGTGCTAGCACCGTTGGCCAGGATGCGTTTGGATTGCAGGGCCGTCGAATGGGGGACTTGGACCTCCTGAAAATGGGTCTCATAGAGCTCGATACCGATGGTTTGATCCATAGCGATGGCGATCTGGCCCGATTCGATGGGGTAACGATCTGAGGCCACGAGCGAGACGTACTGGTAAGGTGCCGTGAAATCCGGAAACGAGAGTTTGCCAAGCCACCGAGCCGCGTCGATGGCGTCATGGAGCGCCTTTTGGAGCTCTGGGATCAAGGCGTTCAGTTCGTTGGGTTTGGGGAGTCGGTAAAAGCCACCGATGGCGATGTTGATCGGGTGGATCGCCCTGCCGCCGAGGACTTCGAGGATCCGGTTTCCGAGCTGTTTGAGTCGCAACCCTCGTTTGACTTCGTCGGGGAATTTTTTGGCAAGTTCGATAGCGCTGTGGCAATCGAAGAAATCTGGGGCGTGGAGCAAGTGGATATGCAGCACGTGGCTTTCGATCCATTCGGCGCAGTAGACAAGCCGCCGCAGCGCAGCGATTGGCTCAGGGATTCGAATCCCGAGGATCGACTCGAGGGCTTGGACGGCCGTGACTTGGTAAGCGATCGGGCAGATGCCGCAGATGCGCGAGGTGATATCGGCGACATCTTCGATCGGGCGGCCTTGCAACAGCGCTTCGAAGAACCTTGGGGGTTCGTAGATATTCAGCTCGACTTGCTCGATGTGGGTTCCACGCAGGCGGATGTTCAGGGCTCCTTCTCCTTCGACGCGTGTGAGGATTGGGACCCGGATGGAACGTGGCTGGCTCATGGGTTGACCGGTGCTAGGATCGAGCGGGGGGTTGAATCTGCAGTAGCCTCCGGCGTTCGCCTTGGAATTCAGGCGAAGCAGGATGGAACGATTGGAGGAACATGGCGGCTTGGGAGTTGGACATTTTGCTTAGCAGCAGGCCATCGGAGAGGGCTTGCATGTTCGTTTCAGATGCCGGACCGAAGCACGCATAGCAACCTCGGTCGTAGGCCGGGCAGATCGCCCCGCAGCCGGCTTGGGTCACGGGCCCTAGACATGCTTTTTTTTGGGCGACGACGACGCAGACGGTTCCTCGTCGTTTGCACGGTTGGCAGACGCATTCGGTGGAGGTTTTCGGTCGTCTACCGCTGGCCATGGCCAGGACGACTTCGATGAGTTGGTGTTTATCGACTGGGCAACCGCGCAGTTCGAAATCGACCTGGACGTGCTGTGCGATCGGGGTCGAAGCGGCCAGCGAGTCGATCATTTCCGGTGAGGCGTAGACGGCCTTTTTGAACTCCTCGAAATCTGCGAAATTTCGCAAAGCTTGCACACCACCGGCCGTGGCGCATGCGCCGATCGTGATGAGTTTTTTGCTTTGGGCACGGAGTTCCACGATGCGAAGAAGGTCTTTTGGGGTGCTGATAGAACCTTCGACGATCGCCAGGTCGTAGGGGCCTGGTCGCAGGTCGCTGGAGGCTTCGGCAAAGTGGGTGAATTCGATACGATCGGCCAGGGCCAAGAGATCTTCTTCGCAGTTCAGGAGGGTCAATTGGCAACCATCGCAGGAGGCGAATTTCACGACCGCGACGGTGGGTTTAGTGAGGTTTTTCATGGGTTTCTCCATGCTTTAGAGATCCTTGATTTCAAGAAGCGTCTGGGCCAGATCGTAGGAGACGACCGGTCCGTCTTTGCACAAGAACAAAGGTCCCCATTGGCAGTGGCCGCAGTATCCGACGCCGCATTGCATGTTGCGCTCCATCGAGAGCCAGATGGCCTGGGCCGGGATTCCGAGCTTCCGTGCGCTTTGGGCGCAGCGGTGCATCATGATCTCTGGACCGCACACAAGGACTTGGGTCCGTTCGGGGCGGAAATCCGGGTAGTCCCCGAGCGACTCTCGGCGATCGAGCAACTGCGTCACATTTCCGATCGGCCCGACCCACGGTGCTGTGTCTTGCGAATTTTCATTCAGTGGGTCTTGCGCATGATCGACGATCGTTTCGACCCCGATCCCCCATCGTCTCCAAGTGTCCAATTCGGCCGCATAAAGGATCGTCTCGGGGCTGCGCGAGCCGTAGAGCAGATCGACGCGGCCGAAGTCATCGCGGTGGTTTTGGATCGCATAGAGGACCGGACGCAGGGGAGCCATGCCCAGTCCACCCGAGAGCAGCAGGACATCTTGGCCGATGAGTAAAGGCATAGGCCAAGGGGTCCCGTAGGGGCCGCGGACACCGAGCGAATCACCGACTTGGAGTTGTTCAAGGGCGTCCGTCACCCGACCCACAGCGCGAATCGTATGGAGAAACGAGCCGGGCTGAAGCGTCTTGAACGATCGATCTGTTGGCGGGCCACTGTGGCTGATGGCGACCTCTCCGGAGCCGGGCAGCAGAAGCATATTGAACTGGCCGGGGGAGAAACGGTAAGCGTCGGCATAGGGGCTCGGCTCGAGCAGAATTTCCAAGGTAAAGACACTTGATGAGGGGGTATCAAGTTCGCGATCGATACGTCCTATCGTCGCTCTGTGGGGATGCCAGGGGTCCGGATCGATGGGGTTGGCATTTGGGTCTTCGAGCCACGGATTCGCCCGTGTTGGATTCATCGGTGATGGAGTCGTCGGCGTTGGATTCATCTGCGATGCAGTCTGGGCGGGACGTTCAAAAGAGGGGTATCGGAGGGTTCGAGAAGTTTGGCAACTTCTTGGGTCAGATCGATACCCACGGGGCACCAAGTGATGCATCGGCCGCATCCGACGCATCCGCTTGAGTCGAACTGATCGAACCAGGTGGCAAGCTTATGGGTCAGCCATTGACGGTAGCGCGATCGGACGGAATTTCGGACCGGAGCGCCTGAAGTGTGGGAGAAATCGGGGTTGAAGCACGAGTCCCAACGGCGTTGTCGGATGGCCGTATCGTTGAGTAAGTCGGGGACCTCGTCGACACTAGAGCAAAAGCAGGTCGGGCAGACCATGGTGCAATTGGCGCACGAGAGGCAGCGATTGGCGACATCTTCCCAATGGGGGTGATTCAGACGCGCCAAGAGTGCTTCGCGTAGATCGCCCGATGGCCCTGGTATCCCCGATGGCCCTGGTATCCCCGATGGCCCTGGTATCCCCGATGGCATCGCGCGTTGGATTTTCTTGCGGACTGCTTCAACGGTTTCCTTGCGGAGATCGAGGAGTTCGCAACTGGGTTCTTGGGTTTGGAGTTGATCGAGGATGGTTTGGCCGCGTCGCGAGCCGGCTTGGATCAGAAAGCCGTGGGAGAATTCCGAGGTCTTTGCCGGGACCAGTTCGGTAAGTGCTAGGTCGTAGGGGTTTGGAGTTGCGTTGGGGTCTGGGAGTTCGGGGCCTGTGTTCATCGAGGGGCAAAAGCATGTGCTTGCTGCGGTCGTGCATTGGACAGCGATGACAAACAGGCTTTTGCGTCGAATCGCGTGCTGCGAATCGACGAAGGGTGGGTTCATAAAAACACGGTCTTGGATGGCGATTGCGGCCAATTCGCAGGCTCTTGCGCCCAGGATTGCCATCGGTTGCGGGCCAGCATGTTCGGGGCCAGAGAGGACCGATGTCGGTGGAAAGAGGAATTGCTTCCAGGAGTGTGGACCGAGGTTGAAGTGAAAGAGTTTTTGGTTTTCCGGAGCGTTGGGGATTTTGACCAGTTGGTACAGGGCAGGGGATTGAGGATCGGACCAGCCTTGGGGGAGTTGCCCAATCGAGGTGATTTCGGAGTAAACGATGGCCTGTTGGTCGACCGTAGGGGCCAGGACACGAAAGCTTTCGGATCGCAGGATATCGATTAGCGATTGCAGTCCGCTTGGATCGATCCAGCGGATATCCCCTAAGGGACCTTTTTCGGGGGGCTCAGGCACAGAGGGGGTCATAGAACAGGGAGGGTCATAGGATTTAGGTCGTTCGGGCAAGCGATAAGGCCTCTTAGTCCAGGCTAGTAGCGCGGGCGTTTTAGTCATTTTGATTGTAGAAGATAGCAGGATCAAAAAGCGGCAAATTCCATGCAAAACATTGACAAAAAAGGGTATCAGCCGAGTTTGCAAAAGGCATCTTCGAGGGGTTTGCAAAACTGGTTTAGAATAATTTCCGGAAAAGCCCTTGCAGGATCGGGCATGGGTCCATATCTTTCTCATCCCTCGCTGATTGATGCCTGTGAGACGCAAGTCGCCCAGGAGATAAATCAGCCTCGGAACCGAAGCCTTGTTCGACGTCGAAAAGACGAAACGAACTTGGAAAAAAGTTTGAGGATAGGGTTGACGGAAGCCGACAACAGCGGTTACCATGTCGACCCCCTCAGCAAGAAAGGTTGCGGTGACGAAAGTCACGGCAGCTTGGATTGTTCGACGCGATCGATCAAGAGTGATCTTGAAAGTTTGTTAGGGCGATAGTGCTGGGTGAAAGTTGATTGAATTGATCTTTGACAATCCGGTGGACGAGCCTTCGAGTGACACACTCTTTCGGGAGTGAGGTCGCAATTGAGTTGTTTTGTGATATTTTTTAAATCGGTGTTTTGTTGACCACAAAACACCAACCGGTTTCAAAACCGTAGCTTAGTTGGTCATGGCCATTTAGAGACTTCGCAAGAGGTTTTTGGGTGGTCTAAGTATAAACAAGTGAAGGGTTTGATCCTGGCTCAGAATGAACGTTGGCGGCGTGGATTAGGCATGCGAGTCGCGCGATAATGTAGCAATACAGGACAGCGGCGAAAGGGAGAGGACAACATAGGAATCTGCC
>JAPLNM010000092.1 GCA_026692845.1 Planctomycetota bacterium
AGGGATTCAACAACAAAGCGAAATTGACCGTGAGAAAATCGTACGGATTTAAGGAGGTAGAAACCATTTCTACCGCACTATATCATCAGCTTGGCGACTTACCCGAGCCAATTCGGACCCACAAATTCTGCTGACGAGGCATTCATTACACTCAGTATAGTACCTAATTTCACTCAGTATAGTACCTAATTTCACTCAGTATAGTACCTAATTTCTCGGCCGCCGTCGGTTTTACGCCGTCGGGGCCATGATTGGTCTTCACAGTAGGGTGGGGCTTTGACCCGCCTGTGAAGCCGTAGTAGAAACGGACAAGCTTGGGTCGGAGCCCTAAGCTACGGTGGATTATCGCAAGCTGGACGAACTATTGCTGGCGACCGAGAATTCATCCGGTGTGTTGAGCTCGGCGACTCGGACCAATAGGATCACATCCTGAATCTCCCCTTCCTTCGACCGAGTGCGGAAAAAGTGCTCACCAATGCCCCGAGGCTCTGCCGTCGCGGTGATCATCAGGCAATCACCGCGCTGCATGTTGAGCATCAAAGAAAGCGACTCCCATCGCAGACTTTCTCGGCGCTCTTCGGTACGTATGGCCGAGTCTTTGGCGACGACACTTCGGCGGGTTTGACCGTACTCGAGCTCGGGTCTCAAAAGCACCTGCGCCGATTGCGGTCCGTTGGGCTTGGCGTACAACGAGAACAGAAAGTGGGGAGCAGGAAACTGTCCTCCCCGAAACCCCTCCTCGTTGTAGAACAACGTGACGGTCTCCTTGGGAAGATTGCGAACCGTGAGGACTTTGCGTTGGTCGGGTCGGCATCGCCAAAGCTGCGAGAAACTCGAAACATCGGCGACCACGCCGGCCTGTTCCATCGGATCTTGCTCGATCCGAGTCGCGTTTTGGGCGACCCACGCTTGAACGATCGCGGGGATTTGTCCACTGAACTTGCCTGCCCGCAGCCCGTTGCGATCGAGCAGCATTCTAGGCTCGGGTGCAATGACTTGTTCGTCAGCATAAGTCCATAGGTCCTGCATTTGCTGAGACTCCACGGAGCTAAGCCGCAGCAGGATCGATTCGATCCCGACGGTGTCGGGAGCAAGCTCCTGCGAGAGAATCGTCGGCTTGCGAGGCTCGGGTTCTTTTCGGCTCGGTAGCCAGTGCGCGCATCCACAGGAGGTGCTTGCGACTAAGCCGAGCAGAAAACTACGTCTGGTGTTTTTCCCATCGTTCGCAGGACTCATGGATCAGCGAGGCTGCGCAGCACCCGCCGCATTGGGCGCGTTCTGATTGGCCGTCCTGGGAACTTGCGGCTGCTGGGCGGGCAGATAAGGGATCTCGTTGGTTTTCCAACCAGCCCCCGGATCGACCGGGATGAAATCGCGTTGGAAGATCGACTCGCTGAGCTTTTGGAAAATGTTCGCGTTGGTCTGCCGGTTGGCAAACTGATAAACCATCCGCTTGTCCCTAGGTTCGATCACTACGCCATTGGAGTTGGCCGCCTGGTCGCTCCACTCAGGCATGTACAAAACCATCAATTCGGGCAAGAACATATCCCGATCGAGCACGATCTGAACGTGATGGTAGTTGACCGCGTCAACCGGATATTTCGGATAAGCCTCCACGGCATATTTGTTGTCCACAGGCCGACCGTTCTGCATTCCGGGCGAAATGGCTCGCACCCAATACCGTGACTTGATCTCATCGGCCTTGACCCCAAAGAGAAACGGCAACGGGGAATTCATGATCCCTAGTCCCTGCATCTCCGGTGGAAGCTCTAGCTTCGTGCGGATCTTCTCCTTGCGATCGTAATCCCAGACGAAGTTTCCATCGCACACAACCCATTCGCCCGAATTGTTCGGGTCGACCTTGAGCTCGACTTGCTTGTCTTTGGTCAACTGTCCAGTCATTTTGGTGTAGATCTCAGACTTAAAGAGTCCTCGGTCGGGCTTCTGGAATCGGACCACCCCTCGGCTCGCCGCTACGGTCACATCGCCACGCCCAAGCTGCCTTGCCATCTCCTGGACCCCAGGTGCTTGGGAATCGAACTCCCAACGGCTAAACTCGCAACTGAACCGCTCGATCTTGGCCGTCTCTTGTTCCCAATACGCAAGGATCTGATCGATCGTCTGCTGCTCTTGAGCCGTTAACTCGGGGAATGGTCGCTGCTGGATGACTTGGCCCCCATTATTGGGGCCCTGCATCTGAAACTCTTGCCCCTCGCGGACGGCTTGCTGCAACTGATTCTGTACCCGATTGGCCGCTTGCGGGTTAAGCTGTGGGTTGAGCTGTGGATTTTGCGGCACAGCTTGCCCTGGAATAACTTGGCCGGGATTTACCGGAGCTGCCGCATTGCCGGCCCCGTAGCCGGGCGAGCGTGGCTGAACGATGGGCGCTTGGCCGTATCCAAAAGGCAGGAAGCTTGCAAATAAACAAGCGACTAGAGCGTTGACTCTCAAGGCGCGATGGACTTGTTTCGTTGCGGAATGGCGCATTGGGTCACTCATCCTAAAACGGTTGGGGACGGGAATAACCAACCCCACTTGCGGTGTGCGGTTGGGCCTTTGAATCGCCCAGAGACTAGCAAGACTCCGGATCGGTTCCTAGACCGCTTTTTCTCCTCCCCCCAACACCCCCCAATGGCTCCGCGACGACGCGCAGCGGAGACGTCTTACGGCTGTTCGGCTATTTTGTCTTACTGGCTGCGGTGGCTTTAGGTTCCGATCGATTGGGGACAATCGATCTACCATGACGACGCGCAGCGGCGGCGTCTTACGGCTGTTAAAGCGTCGTGTTCCACGCTCGAACACTCAGGAAACCACCGGGTGTTTCGACTCACCGGGCAACTTGCGCTGCTCCGCTATCATTTGCCGATTCCGATTACTTGCCGATGCAAAACCGGCTGAACAAAGCATCGAGGATGTCGTTGTTGGCCACCGTTCCGGCGACTTGGCCTAGCTCGTCTAACGCCAATCGCATTTCCCCAGCGACCAGCTCGTCGCCGGCCTGATCGATGCTCGATTGCCTTGCATAAGCTAGGCTTTGAGCGGCCCGTGCCAAAGCCGACTTGCACCGCACGCCGGTCATCGGCACGACATCCAGACTGACTTGCTGCCAATCCTCTACGGTCTCGGCCAATGCCTCTTGCAAGGTGTCTAGCCCAAAGCAATCTTGGACGCTAAGCGTGAATGTTCGCTCTGCTGGCATAGGCCACGGGGACTTCCAACCCGGTCGCAAATCGCTTTTGGTCCAGATGCCCCATAAGCGAGGGCACTTAGATAACGACCCGATCGTATGGCTGTCCAAGCCGAAATCGTCAAGTAGGCCGATCGAGCGTTGGCTCGGATCGACCTCGGAGGGGACGCTCAAGCACAGGATGACCAGATCCGCGTTGCCCAGGACTTCCCAAGTCCGCTCCTGGGCGAGGGCTCGTGGACCACTCCCAAAGACCTCTTCGAGTCCGGCCGTGTCGAGCAGATCGATCACGATGTCTCCCCATTGGACTCTTGAACGGACATAGTCGCGGGTCGTGCCGGGCTGGGCACTGGTGATCGATACTTCCGAATCGCTGAGCGCATTGATCAGTGAGCTTTTGCCAGCGTTCGGTGGACCGATGATCGCCACCTGGAACTCGACCCCTTGGCCTCGCCGGTGCTCGATCTGCTCTCTGAGGCGTTCGACTTGTTGCTCGGCGCGCTCAAGGCGTGTGATGACCTGATCCTGCTCGACAAACGCGATGTCTTCGTCGACAAAATCCAATCCTGCTTCGAGGTCGGCCAGAAGGTTGATCAGGTCTTGGCGCAAGTCCTTCAACGGGCAAGCTAATCCGCCGGCCAATTGCGACAAGGCGACTTGGAATTCTCGCTCCGAGTGGGCGTGGATGAGCCCAAGGACCGCTTCGCATTGCGTCAGATCCAATCGGCCTGCAAGATACGCTCGGAGGGTAAACTCACCGGGTTTGGCCAGCGTCGCGCCAGCCTGCAGCAGAAGGGCTTGGACCTGTTCGAGCAGGACCGGTGCACCGAGCAGATGCAGCTCGGCCGAGGGCTGGCCGGTGTAGCTGCGCTGGTCTGGCCAATAAAACAGGTCCACGGAGATCTCGCCGAGTCGGTCTAAAACCAAGCGGCTCGGATAACGCTGCGCGTGACGGGCCGTCCGTAGATTCTCGATGAGACTGGGGAAAAGGGATTCGAGAACCTGGCGAGATTCAGGACCGCTGATGCGGATGGCCCCGCGCAAGGCACCTTGGTTGCCCGTGGCGATCGCGCAGATGGTGGATTCGGTCTCCAATTGCACTTGTCGACTCCGGTGCAGGATTGCTTAATTCTTGGTATCCTCAATCGATGATCTGTCTTGGATATCGTATCATGGTTGAAGAAAATTCCGATTCCCTATGCGGCCTCCTGTGCGGCTTTTCCCGTGGGTTCACGATGCATTCCTCGGCCCTTGATTCGGCAACTCGACCCTTGAAAAAAACGCTTATGCGACTCCTCAGTCGGTACTTAGAGCAAGCTTGGCTCGTCGGGCTAGCCCGGCTAGCCGTCATTGCGATCTTGTGCCTAAGCTCGAGTGTTCCGAGGTTATCTGCGCAGCAGCCCGAAAGCGGGCCGGCCTGGAAGATCGGAATCGGGGCGCTTGCCAAAGCCCCCGATGTCGTCTGGATCGAATCGCTGATCGAGGCCGGCGCGACGGAACTGGCCGTCGAGGCTTGCCGATTCCGATTCGATCGCTCGGTTCCGGACTCGAATGCTCAGGCCCAATGGTTGATGCTGCTGATGCATGCGACGGCCGCAGAATCGCTCGGGAAAATAGAATGGAACGCAGGGGCCGAGCCGCTCCAAGGCGCGATCGATCAGCTCCAAGTTCTAGATCCAAAGCCTACGGCCTCGGGCGAACCGACTTATCGCAACCCCTGGGTGCATTGGAAACTTCTTTGGTGCCGGCGTCTGCTCAACGAGCATGCGCTTGCGGCCTATTTGGCGGTCCCGGGTCGCAAAGCGCTTCAGGAATGGTTGTTGCAATCGATCCGTGTCGGACTTGATGGGATCGACGGGCTCGAGCTGTCGGTTTCGAAAATGCAGCCTGATAAACCTCTACTCTCGAGAGCCGACAGGCAGCGCAGGGATCAAACGCTCCCCAATGAGATCACCGCAAGTGAGATTCTCGATCTGCGTGGCGAGCTGGAGTTGTTGCGAGCCGATTTGCTTTACCAACGTTCGCAATGCTATGCGTCGGATAGCGACGAACAAGTCGCGGCAGCAACGCAGATGCTCAGTTCGATCGATCGCGCAGGTGGTCGGCTACCTGCCAACTGGTCTCATCGACCCCTGCTGACGCTGGCAAGGGCCGAGGCGGAGTTGCAACTCGGGCGTCATGGAGCGGTCCTCCAAAGCGTCGAAGCCCTTTGGAATGCTTTGGCAAACGAACCGAATCCACAAGCCAAGGCATGGCGGATTCGTTCGGCGAGTTTGGCCATTCGCAGTGCGCGCTTGACCAAGCAATGGGGGATTGCAGACGCGTGGATGGCCCGAGCCGGAGGCTGGGAAAAAGATCCCGAATTGGCTTTGGAGCATCTTGGAATCCTCGTCCAACGTGACCTCGATTCGGTCGCACCTCAGAGCATCCTCGAGCTTCGCGAACAGATCACCGATCGCTTTGGTCGGTACTGGCAACAGCGGGTCGACGCGATGCTCGTGTCGAACCCGCGATTCAACTCGGCCCAGACACCCAAGACCGGCACTTCGATGGCCTCGTTGGAACTGTTTCGCATCCAGGCACGCCAAGCCATCGCGGCCAACGAATTCCAGACAGCGATAGAGAAACTCCAGCAGGCCGAGTTGGCCGCATCGAAGCTCGATGCAAGCCAAGAGGCGTTCCAGTTTGCCATGCAGATTGCAGCCTTGATCGAACGCATCGGCCAGCCGTCGGCTTCGGCAGACGAATTCTATCGCGCGGCGATCTCGTATCCTGAATCCCCGCAAGCCTCCTCGGCGGCGATGATGTCCGCTTGGTTGATTCGAAAGAGCGATGCGAGTCTCGATCCAGAGGCCAGGCTTTTGCAGCAGAAGATCTTTTTGCAGCGTTTGCGCGAAACCGCTTTGTTGTGGCCGACGAGCCCGTCGGCTCAAAAAGCTTCCGAGATGCTCGATATTCAATGGCTCACAAGCGGCCAGTACATCGCTTGTTTGGAATTTTGGAAAGAGTATCTAGCCAAGGATCCCCAAGTTTCTGAGTTGGCGTTGCGACGTTGGTTGCTCGTAGCGCTCGTGACGCAAGACGACTGGCTCGAAAAGCCCTTGCAGGATCCCCAAGGCGTCGGCAAAGCCGCGTTGGAGTTGCAGGTGGCATTGCTCGATGCCCAGCAACCTGCACAACGCATGGCATTGGAAACCTGGATGGACACGATCAAGCCGCATCGTCGCTGGTCGGTCGATCCGGTTGCAATACTCCAGAGGCCAGCTCCATCGGATTCGATCAGCCAGATCGCCGAGGTGTGGAACCGGTGCGAGGCTCGCTGGCAGCAAGGGACCGGGCGAGCCGAGGATCGAGCCGAGGATATCGAGGAGTTAGAATTGCTTCGCAAGAAGCTCGGTGAGTTTCCCGATGGGGTTTCTAGTGGTTTCCAAGTTCGATTGGATCGATTCTTGGAGTTTGGTCGATTGGTCTTGCCGGCAGGAGACCGAACGGAAACCGACGAGGTGAAACTTCGCCAGGAACTTGAGGCGAGGATTTCCAAGGAACCGAAATCGCTATGGTGGGTTTATCGATCAGCGCGAGCCATGCAGCGGACGAGCCAGTTGCGTGAGGTATCGCTTGGTTGGTACCGGCAGATGGCATCCGGGGTTGCCGCTGGAACCGAGCCGTGGTTCGAAGCTCGGGCACGGAGCGTCGAAGTATTGCGTGCTGTGGGCCAGGAGTCCAAAGCCGTCGAGCTTGGTCAATTGGTGCTCGCCTCGTATCCGAATCTGAGCGAGAAATGGAAGAAGCGATTTGGGGCTTATTGAGATCTGGCTGTTTTCTGGACGTCAATGACGTCAACAATGTCCGCTGTCAATGACGTCAACAATGTCAACAATGTCCGCTGTCAATGACGTCAACCACGTCAACAATGTCCGCTGTCAATGACGTCAACCACGTCAACGACGTCAATGACGTCAAAACACCAACCCCGCCGCCTGCGGCGGCGTCCGGGTTACCCCGCCGCCTGCGGCGGCATCCGGGGGGGTCACGCCGCCTGCGGCGGCGGGTTTTTTTGACGTCATTGACATTATTGACGTGGTTGACGTCATTGACAGCGGACGAGATTGACGTTGACAGCGGACGAGATTGACGAGATTGACATCATTGACAGCGGACGAGATTGACGAGATTGACAGCGGACGAGATTGACGAGATTGACGTCGTTGACAGCGGACATTGTTGACGTGTGCGTTGCTGGGTTTAGACCATGCGGGTTCCGCGACATTCGGGGAATGCAGTACACCCCCAAAATTCTCCCTGAGTGCCCATTCGGCGACGCATGGGCTTTCCGCATTTTGGGCATGCGATGCTCTCCTGAGACGCATTTCGATTTTCGGCGCGCTTGGCATACAAACGTTCAGAAAATCCTCCATTCTCCTCGAACGCTTTACCTTGGGATTCGATCTGCCGCCTAAGCATATTCAACGTACGACTGATCAGCAGTAGCAGAGTATTAGCGACGACGACAGGGTCTGGATCATCAAGCCAAACCGCATATTTAGCTCGTTGAGTGATAGCATGTTTTGCTGACTCGTGAACAGGATCCTCACAGAACTCTGGCCCATCGATCGATATCGCATTAATCTTTCTGGCTCGCTCTTCGTGAACGGACCAAGGTAACAGGCCTCGGTCCATTATGAAGATCTCGAAGTCGCCGCGGAGTTCACTCAAGCTTGCGCGGGCCACATCCGTGAGTTTCATTTCGGTATCTTTGGAGGTCGAAGAGCGTTCGGAGCCTTCAATGATGTTTTGGCGACCGCTGCGTGCGGCTTGTGTCATTTGATCGAACTGTCGCCCTTTTGGGTCAAAGAGTTTCGCGACGGTCTCTCGTTCGTCGCTAGTAAGAAATCGACGACAGAAGCGAAGTGTTTCTAACTGAACGATCGTAGCCAATGTGAACGAATGGAGCTTGCGAAAACCTCCATGTTTATCAAACAAATTGGCCATGGTGTCTCCAAGAACTTCCAATGCAGCCAGAGGGTACGACTCATCCTGACGAGATCAGTATTCGCAGATGAATAAAGTGTGGGCAAACCTTCAGGTGTGTCCCCTTATCTCGATGAGGCAATTCCCAATTGGTCACTTGGTTTCATCACCAACGTCAACGACGTCAACAACGTCCGCCGTCAATGACGTCAATGACGTCAACCACGTCAACGACGTCAATGACGTCAAAACCCCAACCCCGCCGCCGCAGGCGGCGTTCAGGTTGTCCGGCCGCCTTCGGCGGCGTTCAGGTTGTCCGGCCGCCTTCGGCGGCGTTCAGGTTGTCCGGCCGCCTTCGGCGGCGTTCAGGTTGTCCGGCCGCCTGCGGCGGCGTTCAGGTTGTCCGGCCGCCTGCGGCGGCGTCCGGGTTGTCACGCCGCCTTCGGCGGCGTTCGGGGGGGGTACGCCGCCTGCGGCGGCGGGTTTTTTTGACGTCATTGACGTCGTTGACGTCGTTGACGTCATTGACAGCGGACGAGATTGACGTCGTTGACGTCATTGACGGCGGACGAGATTGACATCATTGACGGCGGACGAGATTGACGTCATTGACAGCGGACGAGGTTGACAGCCCCCAAACGAAAACAGCCCGCCAAGGGCGGGCCGTCTGAGTACACCCATCTGGATTCGAACCAGAAACCTTCGGTTCCGTAGACCGATGCTCTATCCAATTGAGCTATGGGTGCTTGTGTTGGCAATTGCGTTTTCGCAATCCGGATGCCCGAGAAGTATAACCAGCTTTTCTAAGCCGATAAAGTCCAATCGGTGAGTTTCTACCGACCCGGAATTCCTAGCAAAAAACCAATGCCCACGTCCCCAAATGGTCAGTGATTCCACTGGAACTCGGAACTGTTGAGCAAGACCCAGAACAAATTCCCAAGCTCCCGACTGCGTCCATCCCCTCGCTTGCCACGCAACCGCTGGGTAAAAACCTCTAGCTCCTGGGCACTCGCCGGTCGATTCAACGTCGAAAGAAAGGCTGTCCGCACGGCCGTCGTGTCGTCGGAGGCCAAGCCGGCAATCCGCGTCGCAGCATTCATGATCGGATTGTTGCCGATCCGTTCCGATAAGAACTCCCCGTTCATGATCAATAGCCTCTGCGGAATCGTGACCGACTGCTCGGCAAACTCGTCTTCCCCTCGACTCCCATAAGCCATGGTAAAGTCGTTGACCCCACCGTAGAGTTCCAATTGGGATAGGATCGATGACGACGCGTCGATCGTTTTGAGCCGGCAGGCTTGATGCACCGTCGCAGCCATCTGCTCGGGCCTTAATTGACTCATCGGGAACAGCGCCCAAGACTTCTCATAGGATTCGTCGATCTGCTCGATCTGACTCGAATCCCCTTGGCTCCATTGCGAATCAATCTGATAGACACCCGTGGCGATGATCACGCGCACCAATCGCTTGAGATCATACCGATGCTTAATGAAATCATCGGCCAAGGCCTCGAGGCCCGGAGGATAGGGGCCTTGGGCCGGTATGTCGTCGATCGGTTGGACCAACGGCCTGCCTGCGAGGATTGCCCATACGCGATTGACCGTCGCGCGAGCAAACGCGCGATTCATCGGATGTGTCACCCAATCGGCAAGCCCCTGTCGGTTGCTCGGCTGATATCCGCACCACTGCTGTTGAAACGGGACCGATGCTTCCACGTCGGTCTCCACTTGGGCGTTGAGATACTTGGTCCGGTAGGCCTGCCCATCCTCTTTCAAGCCGCTGAAGGGATTTTCCATCCGCACGCTACCGAAATACGCGGCGAGTTGGTGGAAGTCTTTCTGCTGGCCGGTCCGCAGGGTGTATTGAGGATCCTGTCCATCATCGGCCGGTTGCGTCGTGGGGAACCGGACGTTTCCCAAGTAATCGTTGTGGCACTGCAAGCAATCGATCCGCATGGCCAAAAAAGCGCGCGAGGTTCTTCCTGCCAACCGGACTGCATCGGGTTTACTGTCGTTGTTTTCGTCCATCGTCGCAGTCAAAAAATTGACCTCGGGACTATCGGTCCACGATCCGCGCGCGACCAAAATGCGATGGGCGATTTGATCGTAAGGCATGTTTTCTTCAAACCGATCGGCCAGCCAATCGACATACTTGCGCCTGCGATAGATCAAGAATGGACCTTCGCTCGTCCCGACCGTCGCGCGGGCAAATCGCTCGGCAAATTGGTCCGCCCACCGTCGATCCTTGAGCAAGTACTCGGTCCACCAACCGACCCGTTGGTCTTCGGGGATCTTCTCAAGCGATCGATACTCTTCGAGCGAAAGCCCGTTACCGACCATCCCCAAACTGATCCGCCTTGCGACGGCATTCCAAGGAGCCTTTGGGGCAGGTCGCAGGCCTTGATCGGCCCAATGAGTTTGAAATTCCAAATCGATCTTGCCGGCTGCCTCAAGCACCGTCGAATCGAATTTCGATGCGATTTGCTCAGGATCCCTTAACAACATCGGCTTGTGAGTCGTGGCCCCGAAGATCCCCAGCAGGATCGCTATCGCGGTCCCTAGGAATACAATCCTTTTGCCCCAGGCTCGGGTTGCAATCGATCTTGTACTGCTCGTGGTCATGGTCAAGTCTGCGATGGATTCGTTTTCGGGGTTTGCTGCGTTGCACGGATGCAGTGTTATTCGTAGCGGTCGGTTAAAAATTGCTTTAGATCGCTTCGAACGCTATCTTTTCCCACCGATCTTTCAAACCAACCGTCGATCCGTTTGGATACCAAATTGTTGGACTTGGCTGCCTCCTGATAAAAAGGACTCAGCGAGAAAAAGAGCGCTCGAGCCGCGATATCGACCGGGGCCGAATCGCTCAGTCCAAGATCGCAGATGGCCGTGGCGATCCCAAACGGGAGCTTGTCCCACTCGTAGGTTTGATTCTTGCCCTGGGCTCGAATGATCAGCTTTTCGGGGGTCGATTCGACGATGCTCACCTCGGTCGCGCCGACCTTCAACGACGAAGCTCCTTTGGCTTTGATTCTGGCCTCTTGGAACGACTCGGCGTAGATCTTAAGGAGCTGTCCGGCTTGGTCCAGCCTTGCGGTCTGGTCCTTGCCCGCCTTGGTCATCGCCTTGCCAAGCATCGCGGCGATCAATGGCTCGAATTTTGTGGGGTCTCCTTTTACCAAGGCTTCTTTGGCTTGCGTCATTCCCACCTTCCACTCCGGAGCTTCGTTGGCCATCGCCAGATCAGGAGTCGGTTCAGGACTCGGATCAGGACTCGGTTCAGGACTCGGATCAGGACTCGGATCAGGACTCGGATCAGGACTCGGATCAGGTTGGCCAACAGGTACCATTGGCGTTGGCCCCCCCTGGGGCTGAGCCATGGCCGGCTCGCCAGCAACGCGAGCCGAAGCGTCGGGCCCGGAGAGATTTTCGGAGAGTTGTACCGAGGGCAGTTGAGGCAACTGCGACGCATTGTTGCCTTTGCGATTGCGACCTTTGGTGCTCGCACCGATGTTCAGATCAGGGTGCTTTATTCCGGATGGATTCGTGTCGGGTAATGGATTGCCTTGAGCGTTGACGGCTTGTCCGCCTGCGGGCTGCTTGCGTTCTTGCTGGGCGAGCTCTTGGCGGTTCGAAAGGAATTGAAACGAGGCAAAGCCCAGAAGCCCAAGGGCGGCAAGAACCATTCCGCCGACTCCCAGGAGACTTCGGCGACGTCTGCGGGTGCGAAGCTGTTCGACCAGATCGACGCGTTTGGCCTCGGGGCGCTGCGACTCTGATTCCCCATCGGGTTGACTCATGCTGCTTGGCATGGCACGGGAAGTGGCGTTGGAGACTTGCAAATGCGAGTCGTTGTGCGATTTGTTTTTGGTTGGTTTGCGATCGGCGGCCACGAGCCATGCGGGGGGTTGTGCTTCGGTTGGCTCGGTTTGGATCGACATGAGCATGAGCGAAGGGAACAGTTCCGAAAGCTCCGCGCGTCGTTTGTCCGGGGTAAGATTTGCCAGGATCGTGTTTGCCATTGGGCTGGCTGAAGCCGACGCAGCCGAGGCGAAGGATGTTGCCGGGTCGCTCAAGTATGCGGCGTTAAAGGGTTGCATTGGATCGCCCACAGGGAGCAACTCCAAAGTGCTCGACGCGATTTTCGAAGTCGACGCCGCGGCAGAAGGTTGGTTGGATTTGCGATCGACCATGCCGACGGTCGCTTGGGGGTGTGCTGCGGAGTTTTTTCCGTGCTCCTTTTGTTTCTTTTGGGACTCGAAGAGTTTTGCAAGCTGGCTGTCGTAAGCGGTCTTCTTGGCCGGATCGAGCAGGATCGACTGGGCTTGCCGAAGGAGCTTTTGGATGACCTGGAGCGAGCCGGTTGGATCGGGGGCTTGCGGATTGCTCTGCGAGGTTTCGTTGAGTGAACTTTCGCTATTGCGAATCATTTCCGAAGCGGTTTTCAAGGCCGACTCGATCGCGGACTTATCGGCGCAGAACGGTTCGAGTCCGATGACTTGGTAGTAATCGAGTTGCGAGGCCTTCAGCGGACGCTTCAGGTGCTGTTTGATCGCTGCGAGGATTTCGTTCATCGCCGGTTAGCTTTCCATGTTGAATTCGCTGTCTTCGATTTGCTCGCGTCGCAAGCGTTGGTCCAAGCGTCGTTGTTGGAAGAGGATAAAGCGTCGGAGCATGCTGACCCAGAACATCATCAACATGGGGGAGCAGTAGCACACGAGCAGCAGCAGAAGGTGCGTCGAGCGTTCGTTACCACCCGTGGGGAGTTTGTTAGGGGATCCGAAAAGATCACGCAGGCTGTTGGAGAAACTCGGGATCCGCGCGGCGATCGCCAGCAGCAGTGAAATACCTGCAAAAACCATCATGGATGCAAAAAGCATCCAGAGCCGGACCGTCGGGGCCGTCGATTGGCTCTGAGAGGCAAACGGGGACTGCTCTTTGAGAGGGCTGCTGGCAGGCAAAATCGCCACCTATCGGCTCGAAATCGTATGTTTCTAAACAGGTAGCCCGATTCGACGGTCTATCCGTCAAGTATCCCAAAAGGGACTCAACGGAACTTAGCGGGCTAAAAATCCACCTTCCTTACAATATACAGTCGCCGGGAGTGGACAACGCGAAATAGCCGACGGATAATATAAACTTCTCAAGCGATTGATTTTCCTTAGTCTTTCTTGTGATGGGGTTTACCCATGAAGTATCGTCTGGCTTGGTTTGCAGCGGCGCTGTGTTGTACCGCTTCGCTCGGTTGCTTTTCCAAGAAAACCGAGGTCGCATCGACCGACGGCGCGACGAGCTCTTCGTCGGCAGGAGGCGGGATGGCCTCGGGCCCCTCGGTCAAAGCCCCCCCGGGGGCTGGTTCCGGTGCGAGCGTTCCGCAAGGAAGCACCGGTCAAGAATCCGGTAACGCTGCGTCAAGCGAACCGGAGTCGGGCAGCGGGGCTTCAGGCGGTCCACCGGCGTTGGAAGCTGCCGGCGCAGGTGGCGGTCCCCCAGCCGGTGCGGCTCCGGCCGGCGGCGGTGGCGGCTCGATGCTCGACTTGGGCTCCCCAGGTGGCGCGGGAGCGGCAGGCTCGATCGGTACCGGAGTCGGTGGCGGAAACCTATTGGGCTCGAACCCCCCCGGGGACGGAGGCGAACCCGAATCGGGCTTCCCAGGCGGTGCCGGGCTGCCCGGCAGTGGATTTCCAGGTGGCGGATTTCCAGGTGGTGGTGGACCTCAAAATTCGCAAAATACAGCTAGCGCACCGGCGATCCCGGCTGTCGAATTGACGCTCGAAGATCGGGCCGTGATCGCCTTCCAAGCAGGCAATGCTCCGAAGTCCTATGCGCTCTACCAAGCCCATACGTTGCATGTGCCCAACGATGAAGCGCAAAGCACGATCGACACGTACCGCTGGGACAAAAAGCGAATCGTCCCACGGCTCGGATACAACTTCGCCGTCGGTCTGATCGTCAAGAAAACACCCCAAGTCACGGATCTCAAACCGATCGGCACGGCGCTGAAAGATCTTACCAGCACCGGTGGCGGTCGCGGCGGACCTCCTGGACTAGGTGGTGGTGGCGTTCCTCCCGGGCTGGGTTTCGAAGGGGGTGGTGGCAGCGATGCCGGAGCTCCAGGTGCCCCAACGCCTGCCGGCGTGCGTTCTTTGCCGGCCAAAGAACTCAGCGATGCAGCGGGCAATTATGCGGCCGTATTCGTCGATGAATTCAACAAGGCCCATTCCGAAGGGAAGTGGTCTGAGGCGTTTCGCGATTACGCTTACGGCTCTGCTTCGCTCCCACCGAGCCTTGCAGGTTTCTCCGGACTGCTCTCAGGGGGAGCCGCCGGGGCACTCGGTGGAAACGGGTCTGGTGCAGCAGGTGGCCTGGGTCTAGGCGGTTTTGGCCCAGGGGGTTTCGGCGCAGGTGCACCAGGCGGTGCCGGTGGACCTCCAGCAGGATACAGCGGTGGTGGCGGCGGTGCCGGTGGACCTCCCGCAGGATACAGCGGTGGCGGCGGCGGTGCCGGTGGACCTCCTGCCGGATACAGTGGCGGCGGCGGTGCCGGTGGACCTCCAGCAGGATACAGCGGTGGCGGTGGCGGTGCAGGTGGACCTCCTGCCGGATACGGTGGTGGCGGTGGTGCCGGTGGACCTCCTGCCGGATACGGTGGTGGCGCTGGCGGTGCCGGTGGACCTCCTGCCGGATACAGTGGTGGCGGTGGCGGTGGACCTCCTGCCGGATACGGTGGTGGCGGTGGCGGTGCACCAGCGGGCGCCCCTGCGGCGGGTGGGAAATCAGGAACGAAATTTCTTCCGGCTCCCCAAATCGGTGGAATCGGCGGATTAGGGGCCGCAGGAGGCGGAGCAGGGGCCGGTGCGATGGGTCTACGAGGCGGTGCGCCCGGTGCCCCTGGACCAGCGGCTGGCGGAACTGGCGGAACCGGATTGCAGCTCGGCGGGCCGGGCGTGCCAGGTGGAATGATGCCTGGTTTCGGTTCGGAATCCGGCGGCACCCCAAGTGCAGGATCCTCCCTTTCGAATCTGCAGTCGCTTGTCAAGAACTTCGACGCAAGCGATTTGCAATTGCCCAGCGGATCGACTCCCCTTGGAGCAGGTCTTGTTTACATCGGCAGCTCCGAGAGCCTTGCCGATTTGACCAAGCGAGCCAACGAGCAGCACTACGATGCGCTGATTGTCTTCGAGGTCGATGCTTCGATGATCATTGCGAATCGGTCGATCAAGAACGATTGCCGCATCCGCGCGATCAATCTCAAGGCGGCCAAGGATTCCAAGGATAAGGCCTTCACGTCCAGTTCGCTCAACAATCGCGATATCGCCATGGACAAGAACCCGGAGACCAAGATCGAGAATGCGGTCGAAGGTTTCATGCAGAAGCTCTTCGAAGGCTATGCACTTGATGATCTTCCCAACATTCCGGCCGAGTCGGTCAAAAAGAAACGCTTGCCAGCACTGGCTGCAGACACAAGCCGCACGGTGCTCGATCGGCTGGCCGAAGTCCAGCTTTACTATTCCAAAGGTCTCATCGATGAGACCCTCAAAGTCGATGCCTTCGGAGCCATCGCGGGGCCAGACGGCCAAACCTTGGCAACTGGCACCGTCGATGAGAAGCTTCCGATTTTGGAAAAAATGATCAAGCGAGATTACGAGTAAAAAGTTTTGGTTGTTATTTAACCCGAGAGGATTTCCGATAGATGAATCGCATTGTTAAGCGTCGGTTAGGTCAAGGCTTGATGTTCCTGTTGCTAGCCATACAGCCAGTAGCTTTGTTTGCCCAAGACCTTTGGCTCAACTTACCAGGTGCAAGCGCCAAGAGCGGCTCGGGCAAGAAAGTGGTTTTGATTTCGGGCGACGAAGAGTATCGCAGCGAAGAGGCTTTGCCGATGCTTGCCAAGATCCTTTCCGAGCAGCACGGCTTTCATTGCACGGTTCACTTTGCAATCCATCCGGAAACCAAGACCGTCGACCCGAACTACTCGAGCAACATCCCGGGGCTTGAGCAACTCGACGATGCGGATTTCATGGTGATGTTCCTGCGCTTCCGAGCCTTGCCCCCCGAGCAGATGAAACACATCGATCAGTTCGTACGGGCCGGCAAGCCCCTTTTGGCCATCCGAACCGCGACCCATCCGTTCAATTTCGGCGATGCGAATCATCCTTATTCGCACTGGTCCTGGAACAATGGCAAGTGGCAAGGAGGATTTGGCCAGCAAGTCGTCGGCGAGACCTGGGTATCGCACCACGGAGTGCACAATGGGCAAGCCACCCGCGGGGTGATCAATCCCAAGCATGCCGATGCGACGATCCTGCGAGGGGTGTCCGATGTTTTTGGGCCCACCGATGTGTACGGAGTGGTTCATTTGCCAGCCGACGCCCAGGTCGTCATGTTCGGGCAAGTCCTCTCAGGGATGAAGCCCACCGACCCGCCGCTCGAGGGGGAGAAGAACAATCCGATGCAACCGCTGGTTTGGACCAAGAGCTACAAGATGCCCGAGGGGAATGGTCAGCCCGAGGGCAAAGAGGGCAGGGCCGTCGGTTCGACGATCGGAGCGGCCGTCGATTTGCTCAACGAGGATCTACGCCGGCTTTTTGTCAATTGCGTCTATGCCGGAGTGGGCATCGAGGTACCTGCCAAGGCCAGCGTCAGCATTCCCGAATCTTACAAACCCAGCTATTTTGGGTTCAAAGACAAGGCGTTTTTTATCGACCAGAAGATCCTGCCGAAGGACTTGTTGAAAAACTAGTCCGATTGTTTCAGGGGATTTTTCCCTGTGAGCGATTCTTTTCAGGGGCTCTTTTTCGCGGCTCCAACAGGGTTAGGTCCCTGTTGGATTGGAACGGAATTTGCTCATCAAATCCTATTGACCGACGCGCCGCAAGCCATTTTGGCAAGGGGAGCCTGTCGGACTGGTTCGTATTGAATCACTAATTTTGCTGGTTCTCAGGAGTGCAGATCATGAATCGACCTATGTCTAATTGGAAGTTGATGGCGTTGCTGGCTGTGGTTGCAGGTCCGGTCGGTTACTGGATGTTTTCGCAGTCGTCGGTCAATCCATCGCAAGCCTACGCGCAGCAGGCGGCCGAGGCGACCCAAGCGCGAACGCAATTGGATCCAGAGTTGGTCGTGCATGCCGAGCAGTTGTCCAAGGCGTTCCGCGAGGTTGCCAAATCGGTCAAGCCGTCGGTTGTGAGCATCAAGTCGCTTGTCGAGCGTCGCAGCGTGGCTCAGCGAGGCAATGGACGGGGCTTTCCGCCGGAGTTCGAGCGTTTCTTGGGACCTGGGTTCGGCTTGCCAGACATGGAGCCTGAGCAAGAGATCGCTAGCCCAGAGGGCATGGTCCAATTGGGATTAGGCTCTGGAGTCATCGTCCGCCAAGACGGCTACGTCTTGACCAACAACCATGTGGTTGCCAACGCTGCGGAACTTGAGGTCTACCTGAGCGACGATACCAAGTATACCGCCAAGGTCGTCGGAACCGATCCGCGAACGGACCTTGCGGTCCTGAAGATCGATGCAGTGGGTTTGATCGCTACTCCGATGGGTGATTCGTCGAAGGTGGAGGTTGGGGATTGGGCCATTGCCATCGGCAGTCCGTTTGGATTGGCCCAAACGGTAACGGCCGGGATCATCAGTGCGACCAAGCGGACGGATCAGGGGATCACGCCCTACGATGATTTCATTCAGACCGATGCGGCGATCAATCCTGGCAACAGCGGTGGTCCTTTGTTGAATTTGCGAGGCGAGATCATCGGGATCAATACGGCGATCGCGTCGCGAGGGGGTGGGTACAACGGCATATGCTTTGCCGTCCCGAGCAATACCGCTTCGCGAGTCCTTGGAGATTTGATTGCCAACGGGAGTGTCTCGCGTGGTTTCATCGGCGTGCGTCCTGCCGCGATGAGTCCTGAGTTGGCCAAACAGCTTTCGTTGCCGACGGATCTTAAGGGTGCTTTGGTCGAAACGGTCACCAAGGGAATGCCTGCGGACAAGGCAGGGATACAGGTCAAGGATGTGATCGTGGAGATCGACGGAGTCGCGATCAAATCCGACTCGGCCATGCGCCGTGCGATCGGCGAGACCAAGCCTGGGACGAGCGTCAATGTAAAGATCTATCGCGATGGCAAGACGATCGACGTGCCGGTGACCGTCGCAGCGCTGGACGAAAAGGCGCTGGCGAGCAACGACCGTCAGTCCAGAGAGAACATCCAAAAACTCGGGCTTGCCGTCGATGAAGTTCCGCCGGGCATTTACAAAAAGCTGCAGTTGGAAGCTGGCGAAGGGGTGATTATCACGGAGATTTCGCGACGCAGCCGGATTCCGGGGGTCAAGGTCGGTGACGTGATCTTGTCAGTCAACGGCACGCTGGTCAATTCCGTCGAGGACTTTGTCCAAGCACTTGGAGAGGTCCGAGCCGGGGAGGCTTTATCGCTGGTGATCCGCGACGAGAATTCCGAGCGTATGGTATCGATCCGCTAACGGCAGGCGGGCAGTTGGTCGTTGTTTTTGTCGGATGCTGAACAAACCGTAATTTCGGACGGTTTGCCGGACTATCTCGGAATCGTAATTTCCTTTCTCGCGGTGAACGTCTTAGAATGGTTGGTGCATGGAAGATCATCCCGGACCAGACACGTATCAAGATATTGAACAAAAGAAATTGAATACAACGACGGTCGCCTTCTCGCCTGAGCAGGTCCACCACGCGATTGAACATGCAATCCACTATCTGCCCTCCCAAGGTCCGATTGCGGTGTTCGTCCATCACAATACCCTGCACGCTTTTGAACACCTGCCGTTTGAACTAGCGGTTATTGAGGGTTGGAAAAAATACGGCGCGGAGCCTTATTTGTCCGAGGATCGATACCGGCAGGAGTTTTTTCGCGGGCGAATTGCACAGCAGGATATCGAGCAAGTCCTCACCATGGATTTAGCCCATTGCGCCGACGAACCGATCGTGCTTGGCACGACGCGCTATGAGTTGCGATTGGCCATGCTGATGCACCCGATCCGAAATGGTCCGGACGAAGAGCTTCGATGGTTCATTGCAGAAACCAATGCGCTTCGAGCGTTCCGCGATGATGTTTCCCCCAGCTTAGAATCGAAGATCATCCGTTCGGTTCAGCAATGGATGGAGCAAAATTCACAAGCCGTACCAGCGTCTGCAACCACCGCCCCGACGGCTGAATCCGGTGCCGAGCAGTGGAAGTCGTGGACCCTCGAGTGGTTGCACCGAGTCTGCATCACGGGTGCGTCGGTCGTCGGTGAAGTCCTCAACGATGCGATCCCGGTTCGTCGGCACCGCGATATCGTATTGGGCTCGCACGGCATCGATTGCGATGTGCGCGTCAATGAGCAATTGATCCGTTTTTTGGGAAGTGCGACCGACCAAGGTTTTGCGCAGTGGGGTTTGCCCGATCGGGACCGACCTTTGTTCAAACTCTTCCAAGAGCTCTACGGCATTCGCTCGGTTTTCCAGCCCAATTGGCTTAAAGAGCTCTCGGATCTGATCGCCCAGGACCGCGCTGCGGATCGCAGTTCTATCGAGTCGATCATCCATTCCTTAAAATCGCTGGGATTAAGGGAGTACGGACTCGATGATTTCATCGATAGTACATTACTGAGTTTGCCGGGCTGGACCGGAATGATTTGGCAGCTCGAGACCAATGCGGAGTGGACTCCTCGCCCCTTTCGCAGCGGCTCGCTTGAGGACTACCTTGCTATCCGACTCTTGTTGGACCGCGCCAGCCTCCGTTCGGCCCTGGGCCAAATCGCCGAACTTGAAAGCCAGCCGTCGGTCCAGCAGGGGAGTCTATCGATGGAGCGATTGTCCCAGGACCTCCAATTCCACCAAAGAAGAAATGTTCGCCAGACTGTAGATCAGCGCGCGTTCATTCTTTTTCAGGTTGCCCAGCTTCTGGGATGGTCTCCGAACGAACTCGAGTCCCTCTCGACGCCCCAGTGGCAGAACCTGATGGATGAGATCAGCGCCTGCGGGACTATGGAGCGCCGGCGATTGCTCCACCTAGCTTACGAACGGCACTACCGCATCGAAGCCCTCGATGCGATCGCTTCGCAACCACCTCCACCTCCACCTCCACCACCACTACCTGGACCTGGACCTGCATCGACGAATTTAGAGTCGCAACCGAGCGAATCGCAAAGACCGATTTCCTTCCAGGTCATCACGTGCATCGACGATCGCGAGGAGTCCTTCAGACGGGTCCTCGAGGAGATCGACCCGTCGATCGAAACGTTTGGGGCAGCGGGATTTTTTTCCGTCCCGATGTACTTTCGTTCCAGTTCCGATGCTCACTACATCCCGCTCTGTCCGGTCGTGATCAAACCCAAGCATTTCGTCGACGAGATCGGACAATTGTCCAAGCAGGAGCTCCAGAAGCGACAAGCCGAAGCAAGGCGGGTCCTTGGCCATGCTTCGCATCGTCTGCACATGGGGAGTCGCTCACTGGCTGCAGGAACACTCACGAGTCTGCTCGGGTCCCTGGCCAGCCTTCCGATGGTCGCTCGCGTTCTAGCTCCGCGCCTGACGTCCCGCATCCGCGAGTTGGTCGCACAGGTGGTAAAGCCCAACCAAGCGACCTTGCTCCTGATCGAACGGATTTGGCCCGAAACGAAAGCCGATGCGGGGCCAGCAGAGTCTGCCGCACCTGAAGCGAAGCTCAATCAAGGCTTCACGCTCGAGGAGATGGCCAACATGGTCCAGCGGCTTCTTGGCGATCTGGGGCTTCATCGCTTTGCTCGCTTGGTCTATATCTTTGGTCATGGTTCTTCGAGCTTGAACAATCCCCACGAGTCGGCTTATAACTGCGGGGCATGCGGGGGTGGACGCGGCGGCCCGAACGCCCGAGCTTTCGCGATGATGGCCAACGATTATCGGGTTCGCAAGATTCTCGAAACACGCGGTTTGGTCATCCCCGAATCGACTTGGTTTGTCGGCGGCTATCACAACACGTGTACGGATTCCGTCGAGTTTTTTGACATCGATCGTTTGGCACCAAGTTGCCACATGGATTTTTTGCGAGCCCAAGCAGTGATCGATCAAGCTCGCGAGCGCAACGCTTCGGAACGATGCCGTCGGTTCACTTCGGCGTCGCTGGGCCTCAAACCTACCGAGGCGCTCAGGCATGTCGAGGCGCGCGGTGAGGATTTGGCTCAAGCTCGACCCGAGTACAACCATGCGACCAACGCGGTCTGTTTTGTAGGACGTCGCTTGCGGACTCGTGGGTTGTTCATGGACCGGCGATCGTTTTTGACTTCCTACGATCCTACGACCGACGGGCCTGGTTCGGAGATTCTCACGAGGATCCTTCAGGCGGTCATCCCGGTGTGTGCAGGGATCTCTTTGGAGTATTACTTTTCGACCGTCGACAACGCGATTTACGGGTGCGGTTCGAAGTTGCCTCACAACATCACCTCGCTTCTGGGGGTCATGGAGGGGGCTGCGAGCGACTTAAGGACGGGTCTGAGCCAGCAGATGGTTGAAATCCATGAGCCGATGCGGATCTTGTTCGTCATTGAGAGCACCCCGAAAGCAGTCTTGGAGATCTTGGCCCGAAACCCGGTACTAGATCGCTTTGTTTCCAATCGATGGGTGCAGCTTGCGACCCTGGCACCGGATTCAAACCGCATCGAGGTTTACCAGGACGGAGGGTTTGTGGATTATCAACCTACTAGCATTTCGATTCGAGTCTTTACCGATTCGTATGCCTGCTACCATCATCAAAGAGACCACCTTTCGTTTGCAAGATTGGGAGTGCAATAACTCGCTATGGTTTCGGTGATGAATTGCCTTGCGGCCATCGTTCTAGGTTGCCCGATTTTGACCTTGCTCATTCTCGGGTTCACGGGCCTGGTCCAGCGGCCTTTGCCCGAGCGATTGGTCGATCGACTCACGAAGTTCCATGTTGCGATGGGGCTGGTCGCTACGCTTGGTATTTTGGGGATCATGATCGGAACGAACCATTCGATGGAGGTCTTGGATCTGGGGAATTTCGTCGAGATTGGCCAGGAGCATTTCCACTTTCATTTGGAGTTCATTTTTGATCGCTTGAGCGTTCCGATGGTGCTTATGACATTCGTCCTCGTCGGCGTGATCGGTTCCTTTGCCAATGTTTATCTTCAAGGTGACGCGGGTTATTATCGGTTCTTCGTATGCTTTTCGATTTTTCTCGTCGGGCTGCTTTTTGCATTTTTGGCTGGCACGATCGAAACGTTGTTTCTCGGTTGGGAATTGGTCGGGTTATCTTCGGCGCTGTTGATCGCTTACTTTCACGAGCGCAAATCCCCGGTCGAAAATGGCCTACGGGTGTGGGGGATCTATCGGGTGGCCGATGCGGCCTTCCTAATGGCCGCCTTGATGATGCACCACTGGACCGATCAAGGGGAATTTTTGCGGATGGTCAACGACCAACCATGGCCTCAAGGAGCTTCGCACCTGGATCCCTGGGCGAGTCTATGGGTAGGGCTTTTGCTGCTGATTGCAGCAGCAGGTAAATCAGGATTGATACCTTTCTCGGGTTGGTTGCCTCGGGCGATGGAAGGTCCGACTCCCTCGAGTGCGGTATTCTACGGAGCTTTATCGATCCATTTGGGTGCCTATTTGCTGTTGCGTTTAGCACCTATCTTTGCAGATTCGCTTGTGATCCGTGTTTTGATGTTTGCGTTGGGTGCACTGACTGCGATTTATGCTGCGATGACCTCAAGGGTTCAAACCGACATCAAAAGTGCATTGGCGTTTTCCTCGGTTTGCCAAGTCGGCATCATCGTGATGGAAATCGCTTTAGGGTTTTGGTACTTGGCCCTCGTGCACATCATCGGCCATGCGTTCTTGAGATCCTTGCAACTGCTCCGTGCTCCGACGCTGCTTCGCGACTACCGAACGCTCGAAAACGCCATCGGCGGTCGATTGGCCAACGGCCAGCCGGCCTGGATTTCCCAGATGGCAAACCATCGTCAGATCCAATGGTACCGATTCGCATTGGAGCGGGGGTACATGGACTCGATGATCGACCAAGCCTTATTGGAGCCATTTCGCAAGCTTTTTAAAGCGTTTGAGCGGATGGAGAACGATTGGTTGAGGTGGTTAGACGGCCCGAGTTGGCCGAGGCGTAAGGATCCATGAAAAAAACGATCAGACAGGATTGGGTGTGAACGCAATTCCTTGGCATGAACTGGTGATTTGCATTCCGTTGCTCGGATTCCTGTGGATTCGAGCAAGGGCTTCGAGCGACGCTCGCAGGGTGTGCTTGGCCTTTGCGGCGATCACCCTAGCGCTTTCGTGTGGGTTGTACCTCTGGGGCCTCGAAAGCCCTTCCGGGTCATTCGAAGGTTTTTTTGGTTGGAATCTAATCCATATCGACCAGTTCAGCGCACCGCTGATTCCTTTGACCGCGTTGATCTACTTCGTGACGCTCCTGGCGACCGTTGGGCACAAGACCCAGCAGTTTCCTTTTGCGGGCGCTTTGATCAGCGAGTCGCTCACGTTGGGAACCCTATCGACCGATACGACATGGTGGATGATTTTGCTCTTATCGCTGAGCGTCGTTCCGATGTGGTTCGAGCTCAAGTCGCGAGGCACTTCGACGCGGGTCTACGAGCTGCATCAAGCGATCTTCGTCGGATGCCTGATCCTCGGTGGTTGTTTATCCGAGCGGACGAGCGCTCCGGCGTTGAATCTCAGCGTGGTCCTGTTGACCATCGCGGTGCTGGTGCGCAGCGCAGCCTTCCCGTTCCATCTTTGGCGTATCGACATGTTCGAAAAGGCGTCGTTCGGTTCATCGATTCTAATGGTCTCGCCGATGCTCGGAGCTTACCTGTGCATGCGTTTGGTACTGCCCACCGAGCCGGATTGGGCACTCCATACGATCAGCTTTCTGTCGCTTGCCACCTCGGTTTATGCCTCCGGGATGGCATTGGTCCAGAACGATGGACGAAGGTTCTTTTGCTATTTGTTTTTGAGCCACTCCTCGTTGGTGCTCGTCGGACTGGAGTTGGCAACACCGATCGGCCTGACGGCAGCCTTGTGCATGTGGCTCTCGGTGGGATTGGCATTGACCAGCTATGGCATCACGCTCAGGTGCATTGAAGCTAGAGTCGGCAGGATCGACTTGAATCGCTACTATGGACTCTACACCCATATGCCGACGATGGCCGCGTTCTTCCTGCTTACCGGCCTTGCAAGCGTCGGATTCCCTTGCACCATCGGTTTCATCGCAGGTGAACTATTGATTGAAAGCGCGATGGACTTCTCGCCTTGGATCGGCTGGATTGTGGTCCTAGCAACGGCCCTCAATGGGATCGCCGTGCTCAGGGCCTATTTTCGTATCTTCACCGGGACGAAGCATCCGACGACCATTCCGATGCGCAGTCAGTTCGAGGAACGCGTGGCGATCGTTGGGCTGAGCCTATTGATCCTTGCCGGAGGCTTGTATCCGCAGCCTGAGGTCGAATCGAGTTACCAAGCCGCGATACATCTACTCGAGGACTACCACCGCTCGGACCAACAGCGCTCGGACCAAAAGCGCTCGGACCAACAGCACTTGGTTCCTGACCCAGCGGCCGTATCGCCCCAGACGCCTCAGGCAGACTAAATGGCGAACTCTTCAGACGCTCCTGTCACGAAAATCGAGTTTGCAGCTCGCTTGGGCCATGGATTTCGATGGTGTTTTCCAATCCGTTGACCAGGGCTTATACTCTTAGGCGGTCTTGGCAGTGCCTGGATCAACTTTTCCCTCCGGATAATCACGCCGGATGCTCACTCCGGCTTTTTTGGGCGAACCGGTTCGCTAGACCCCTGTATGATTGTTGCCAATGAACTCAGGAAACAATTCAGCGTGCGTGGCAAGACGCTCGTGGCTGTCAATGGAGTTTCCTTTGCGGTGGGCAATTCGGAGGTCTACGGACTGCTAGGCCCTAACGGGGCGGGCAAAACGACCACCCTGCGGATGATCATGGGGTTGACCGAGCCGGACTCAGGTTGGGTGGAAATCGGAGGGACCCGGACCGATACCGATGCGACGGGGATCCGGCATCAGCTCGGGTTGATTTCAACCAACGATGGGGTCTACCCCTGGTTGAGCGTTCGGGAAATGCTGATGTACTTTGCCGACCTTTATGCCGTCGAGCCGCAAATTGCCAAGCATCGGCTCGAAGAGCTCGCCGAATGGTTGGCGATCGGTTCTTTCCTGGATCAGCGCTGTAGCACGTTGAGCACGGGTCAAAAGCAGCGCGTCACCTTGGCGCGAGGACTCATGCACGATCCGCCGGTGATGCTTTTGGACGAACCGACACGAGGGCTTGATGTGGTCGGAAGTCAAACGGTATTTCAATTCATCGAGCTGCTCAAAGCCCGGGGTAAATCGGTCCTGTTATCGACGCACCGGCTCGACGAAGCCGAGCGGGTCTGCGATCGCTTTGGCCTTCTGCATCATGGAACGATGCGCTACGAGGGGACTTTGGGTGACCTTCGTGATCAAACGGGCAAGGCCCATCTGGTCGATATGTTCATCGAGCTGATCCGAGAGGATCGGGCCGGTCCTGCAACCTTAGGTGAATCGGATTGAGCATGCAACCGAGTTCCATCGCTTCCTATTTGGCCAACGGGCGACTCGGTAGGCTCTGCCTCAAGGAGCTGCGAGAGAGTTTACGCGATCGCAGGACACTGATCACTTTGATCCTCATGCCGATCCTGGTCTATCCTCTGCTGAGCATGGCGATGCAGCGGTTGATTGTCTCGACCGCATCGGGGCTCAACGCAGACAAAACCGAATACATCATCGGCGTGACCGACGAACAGGCCGGTAGCCTCGTTGCATCTGCCTTGGGGGAAACAGCCTTGGCGATCCGAAATGGAGTCCGCCATTCGATCGAGATTCGCCGGCCCGAGTTGGCGAGTTCTGCGGGCAAAACAAAGGAACCGGCGAAAGATCCACAAACCGCGGGGTTCAACATCGTCGTGGCCGACGGCATTTCGCTCCAGCAGGCCCTTGAACAAGGGCAGGTCGATGTGGCGGTTTTGCAGGTCCGGTCCGAATCGATTTCCCTCGGACGCAATGGAACGTACCCTACCTACGAGCTCGAACTGTCGTTTCGCGATGCGGATCTTCGGAGCGAAGCTGCGATGCTTGAGTTTCGCAAAGCGATGGAGTTGGTCAACGATTCGCAGTCGATGCAATTCCGTGGATCGTTGCCTGCGGCGGTTCGACTGATCTCGACGGCCACGGGAAAGAGGGTCGATGCGATGACATCCCTGGCTGGGATCCTGCCACTGATCTTGATCCTCATGACGATCACCGGGGCGGTTTATCCGGCCATCGACCTGACGGCCGGCGAGCGCGAACGCGGGACGATGGAAGCGATGATCGCCACGCCTGCACCGAGGTTTTTGCTATTGCTTAGCAAGTATGTGGCGGTTGTGACCGTAGCGGTCCTGACGGCGCTTGCAAACCTATTTGCCTGTTGGATCACCCTTTCGATCGGCGGACTGGGCCGGGCTCTGCTGGGCGAAAGGGGTTTGTCGCTCTTGGCAATGCTTCAGATTTTGCCACTGCTGGTGATTTTCGCGGCGTTCTTCAGCGCGATCCTTTTGGCGATGTGTTCCTTTGCCAGGAGCTTCAAAGAGGCCCAGGCTTACTTGATTCCGGTGATGCTCGTGTCGCTGGCGCCGGCATTGCTTACGCTCATGCCCAACATCGAGTTTTCGACCCTTTTGGGAATCGTCCCCTTGGTGAATATCTTGTTGTTGTCGCGCGACATCATGACAGGCAGTCCCCAAGCCTTGCCGGCATTCGCAGCGGTCTTTTCCACGCTGCTCTATGCGGCCGCTGCACTGGTCGTCGCATCGAGGCTCTTTGGAGCCGAGTCGGCCACCGCAGGGTCCCAAGAGACTTGGTCGGATCTGTTCCGACGCCCCAAACGCATGCAGGAATTGCCGGACCTAGGCGATCTTGCCGTCTACCTTGCTCTGATGTTTCCGGTCTTTTTCATTCTGACAAACCTCTTCGGACAAATGGACTTGTCGATCGCAAACAAGCTATGGATCAACGCGGGGATCCTGCTGGTTCTGTTCTTGATCACCCCGGCACTCGTGGCCCAGTATCGCCGTCTGAACCTTCGTTCGACATTCCTACTCGGGAATTGGATGGGCGATGCCCCGTGGTTGATCCCCAGCGCCGTTGGCGGTCTTGGGGTGCTCTGCGGCGTTGGCTTGCTCGCAAGCGGGTTATGGGTGATCGCCTTTGAGGTCCTCAAGGTGCTATCGGATCTTGGATTTGGTGCGATTTCCATAGCGAGAAGCGAAGCGCTCGAGGAGGCCAAGACGCAGTTTGCCGCGATTCCTTTTTGGACGATTTTCCTCACCTCAGCCCTCGTACCGGCCCTCGCCGAGGAGTTCTTTTTCCGGGGCTACGTCCTGTCTGCGTTTCGCAATCGGACCTCGCCGCTTCGAGCCGTTCTATACAGTGCGTTGGTCTTTGGGTTCTTCCACGTGATCAACGGAAGCGTTCTTTCGCTAGAACGCTTTTTTCCAACGGCTTTGTTGGGCCTGGCGCTTGGTTTTGTCGCAATCCGCACCCGATCGCTCTGGCCAGGAGTGTTATTGCATGCGACTCATAATGGATTACTCTTTTGGTTGACCCGATTTTCCGAAAAAGAGCTTTCCGAGTGGTTCGGTTCGACCAATCAGCACTTTCCTCCGATCTGGATTCTCGCTAGCCTCGCGGCGGTGGCATGCGGAATCGGCCTTGTTTATTTCCTCACCAGGCAACGTTTTCATGAAAACGCTACTTAAGCTTTTGATCGCTTTGGGCATCCTCGGAGGAATCGGTTACGCATCGTATCGTCCGGTGATGAATTACTTTGAGCAGCGGAATAAAACGCTATGGCGTACCCAACAGGTCGAACAAGGTGAGATCGTTCAAGCGGTCAATTCGACCGGCAAGGTCGAGCCGATCAAACGCGTCAGTGTTGGAGCGACCGTCAGCGGTCCGATCGCCGAACTGCTCGTGGACTTTAACGCCAAGGTCACCAAGGACCAAGTACTGGCCAAGATCGACCCGACGCTCTACCAGTCTGCGGTCGGACGAGACCTCGCGAATTTGCGCACACGTCGGGCCGAGGTCGCACGGGCCGAGGCGATGCTTCAGCAAGCAAAGAACGATGAACGACGCAGCGGACAGCTCAACAAATCCCAAGACGGATTCATCTCCGAAGCCGAAATCGATCAGTTTCGTTTCGCTCGCCTGATGCGCGAAGCGGAACTGCAGGTCGCCGAGACCAACGTCGAGCAATCCCAAGCCCAACTCGACAACTCCCAAGCCAACTTGGCCTACACCATCATTCTCGCTCCATGCGATGGGATCGTCATCGACAAAAAAATCGACGTCGGGCAGACCCTTGCCGCTCAGTTTCAAACCCCCGAAATGTTCGTCGTCGCCCCGGAGATGGACCAACGCATGCACATCTACGCCTCGGTCGACGAAGCCGACATCGGCTGGATCCGCAAAGCTCAGGAAACCGGACAACTCGTCCGATTCACCGTCGATGCCTATCCCAACGAACTGTTCGATCAAGGCAAAATTGTGCAGGTGCGTCTAAGCAGCAAAGAAGAGCAAAACGTGATCACCTATCCCGTGATCGTCGAAACCCCCAACCTCGATTTGAAGCTCCTGCCAGGAATGACCGCCAACCTATCGTTTCAAATCAACCGCGAATCGAATATTCTCAAGATCCCCAACCCAGCACTTCGGTTTTATCCCAATCGAGAAAAAGTCCACCCCGATGACCGCAAGATCCTCGACGGATTCGAAGATCAAAAGGAGTTTGCGGACTCCCCGAAAATGGTCTCTGCCGATGAGAAAGCCGACAACAGCAAGTCGCTGAGCTACCGTCATGTCTGGGTCGACGACGGCAAATACCTACGGGCCAAGAAAGTCAAAATCGGGATCTCCGACAACCGCTACACCCAACTTATCGAAGGCCAACTGTCTGCTGACGAAGAGCTGGTCATCGGCGAGAAGCTCAAGAAGTAGCGCGACGCGCACGACATAACGAACGAATGCTTGCGCGCCCTCAAAGTAGTTCTTAACGAACCTTAGCCATTCACACGCGCAAAGGAAGGCCACCACCCGGCTTCACGCCGGTGGTGCCATGAGTCCTAGTTGCGATTTAGCGATGGAGAAGCGATCTGATTCCGCGTCCATCCGAGCCTCACATATCCTGGAAAAGCAAAATTCTACATAACCTAGAAAACACCAATTCAATATATCCTGGCCGCTAACCAGAGGGTAACGCTGCGGCAAACACTTGCTCAGTAGGATTTTAGGATTTGGATCCGTTTGACTCGGCTTACGTCTTATAGTAAATTTGGATTTAGTTGGGTTATGGTAAACTCAATAGAATATATGTTCTGGCTAGCAGAGCCACGCGCACTCATCCTAAGATCTCGGCCCCCGGGTGGCCTTGAGCCACCGGAGCCCAAGGTTCGTCAGCTGTCAGCTAGCTGGCGGATCTCCACCGACCCCAATTTACGACCCTTGCCGCCTTGTGAGGAACGGGAAGCAGATTCCGTCAGCGCGCGATCCTTGGCTTCCGGCTAGCTCGCGAAGCTTGGCTTCCGGTTGGGCAAGCCAACCGGGGGCCTGGGGCATTCCGACCACAGGATCCCACCGTGCTCGTGCTCAGTCCGCCGTGGCGGACGGTGC
>JAPLNM010000093.1 GCA_026692845.1 Planctomycetota bacterium
CATGGTAAGACAGGTCATAGCGACCATCTCGAGCCTCTTCGGGCTCTTGCTCGCCGGAATCCTGTGGTTCTTCCATCGCAAACGCAAACCCGCGATGGACCAAGCCGTCGAGAACCTCAAGCAGCGCGAGGAATCCGTCGCTACGGAAACCGAGGGGCTCGATCAGCTCTTTACGAAAAGCGGTGACTTGCTCGGCTCCCGCGAACGGATCCAAGAACGGGGTTACACCGGGAAAACCAAAACCCTTGGCGAAGGAACACTCGGAGATATCGATGATCTGTTCATCATGTCCAAGGAAGCCAGACGCGTGATCGGACAGGCCAAGGATCTGGTCTACCCGCCCGGCGTTTGGGAAAAAATCATCAATAACTTCAGCGCCGGCCCGTATGAAGAATCGATACGTCAATTGTCAGGCAAACCCCTGAAATTCAACAAGTCGACAGGGATTCCTACTATCGCCATGGAAATCCTGCGCGAGCGGGCACTCGAAACAGGAGAAGAGCCACCCAAGGAAGTGCCCGAAGAAGTCGTCATGACCTTCGACGAAATCTTTCAAGCCATCCAGGGCAAGCGCAAACGAGCCAGCGAAACGCTCAAGGTCATCGACTACTCTCTGACAGGCGTCAACGACGAACTCGATCGCTGCCAGTCCGAACTTCAAAAGATGGTCAACCAAGAACGACGATTGTCGGAGCTTGCCCAAGACCACTTCTTCCCTGTCCCAAGCTATTTCGAAGCGTTGATCCCCTCGATCCAAAAGGATCTTGCCGAAGCCGAATCCCTATCGACCCACGATGCGGTATCGGCCATGCAGGGACCCGTTCAATCAGCATCGTGGAAGTTGGCCCAAGGGATGAAGCTAGGCTCGATGATCGCCGATTACCGAGGCAAGTACTTCGACCAACTCAAGACCACTTCGGAGGCCCTGCGGGCGATGGGATATACCACCCATTGGATCGACGCCGATCTCCACGAGCGATCGGCGCATGCTAACGCGTTGTTTGAACAAGCGACCAAGCAATCGATCGCCGAGCAGATCGACGCCTTTGGTTTGTCCATGGACGCCCTGCAGGAAAAAGCCGAAAAGGCCTTGAGCCTAGCCAAACACCTCAAAGAACAGACCGAGCCAAAGCTCTCCGAACTGCCCGGTCTGATCAAGACCAATCGAGGCGAGTTGGCCAAGTCCCTGCGATTGCCCGAGGACAAAGTGCTCATCGAAGGCCGATTCAATCCCGACGATGCGGCCGCCATGGCGCGCAAGAATCTCGAAGCCGCATCGACGCTTTTGCTGCAAGGCAAAGTCGAGGCTTGCCAAGCTGCACTCAGCGGCTGCGAGGCCGAGGTCGACAAAGCCAAGTCTTGGATGGATGCCTCGAAGGCGACGGTCAAGGAGTTCGACCAAACGCTCAGGCTCGAACGCTCGAGACTCGACGGCATGCTCGAACGATGCCGCAATCTGCTCGGAACACGCGATCATACCTCGGCGGCCTTGAGGCTTTCCTATTCGGTAGTCGAAGAGCCAGCCAGAAGTTGGGCCAAGCCCGGGGCGGAGCCCCTGCAGGATCTTGCCGCCATCGAAGCGGTCCCTGCCCAAGCCAACGCCAGCCAAGCCAACGCTTCGCAAGCCAATCCCGGATCAGGAGCATCCGCCAATGGCCAACAAGAAGACCAACAACTCGGTGGCTCGTTAGCCAATCAGCTTCTCGTGCGAGCCGAGTCGATGGCCCAGCAAGTCTCCAAAATGCACAACGATGCCCAAGCTCAGTACAGCCGAGGCGAGGTGCTCGGAGCAATCTCCACGGTGCGCGAAGCAAGCGCCTTGATCGCGGAAATCGATCGACGTTTGGTCCGAGTTGAACTTCACTTGCAGCACCTGGAGCGTTGCGTCGTCGAAAATCAGCAGCAACTCGAAAGCTGCGCCGCCGCAGCCGAGCGACTGCTCGAATCCCAAAACGATCGGCTTGTGATGTTCCCAACGATCCGTCAGATTCAGGAGTTTGCCGAACATGTTGGCCAAGTCCAATCGCAGGTCGTGCCCAACACGCAGCGCACCAATCCGTTCGAGTTAGCCCAAGTTCTCATGCGTTTTCAAAAGCGGATCGCGGAGCTTGAAGCCATGATTGTCGCCGACCATCAAGGGCATGCCGAGGCATCCAGGGCTGTCGACGGCGCGGTCCGACAATGGAGTGTCGCGCGGCAGTATGTCCAGCAATCCCGCACCGACAACATCCCCGACTCGCCAGCGACCAAGGAAGGCGTCCGCCGCGTCGATGTGCTTGAACAAGGGGTATTGGGAGTCCAGCAGCAGATCGAAGAGGTTCACGGCGATTGGCATACCGTCGGTCGTCGGGCCGCCGAGGTGCAATCCGATCTGGCGAATGTTTCCAAAAAGCTAAGCCAAGAGCTTCAGATGGGCAACGACGCGCTGCAGGAATTTCAGCGGGCTTCCGAGTCGGTTTACAACGCAGAGCATTGGACCGGACCTTGGGGGATGCGCATCGACGGTTCGCCCGGCGTGAGGCTCCTGGAGTCGGCCCGGTCGCAATTGCAAGCCGGCAACTATGCGTCGGTACTGGAGTTGTCGAGTCAGGCCAACCAAGCCGCCCAGATCGCCATCCAGCGCGTTGAGCGAGAGGTTCAAAAGCGACGCATCGACGAGCAGCAGCGCGCCGAACGCTTACGGCGCGAGCGCATGGCCGCCGAAGCTGCACGCACGGGAACGATCATCCTCGGAGGCAGGGGTCCGTCGTCGAGCGGGGGCTCGATCTTCGGATCCGGGGGCACGTTTGGCGGCGGCGGACCCTTCGGCGGAGGCGGTGGCGGACCGTTCGGCGGAGGCGGCGGCGGCGGGGGTGGCGGTGTCTCGGACAACAATTCCGGTTTCGGCCGCTCGGGTTGGTAGCTTGCGCTGGTTGGCTCACAGGTGATGTACCCTGTGAGCCGCATAGGCGCAAGCCGCGGGCGATTGCCATAAGCCCCGCACCGAATCGATTGTGCTACACGGCCGGGATCATCCACCTGCTGGTGCCCAAACGCAGCGTCCTGGCGGGCTGATTTAAATCGGCCCAACCGCTGGCGCTGGTTGGCTCACAGGTGATGTAACCTGTGAGCCGCATAGGCGCAAGCCGCGGGCGATGGCCATAAGCCCCGCACCGAATCGATCGTGCTGCACGGCCGGGATCACCCACCTGCTCGAACCCAAACGCAGCTTCCTGGCGGGCTGATTCAAATCGGCCCAACCGCTGGCGCTGGTTGGCTCACAGGTGATGTACCCTGTGAGCCGCATAGGCGCAAGCCGCGGGCGATTGCCATAAGCCCCGCACCGAATCGATTGTGCTACACGGCCGGGATCACATAAGCCCCGCACCGATTCGATCGTGCTGCACGGCCGGGATCACCTACCTGCTGGTGCCCAAACGCAGCGTCGTAGGGGGCTGATTCAAATCGGCCCAACCGCTGGCGCTGGTTGGCTCACAGGTGATGCAACCCGTGAGCCGCATGGGCGCAAGCCGCGGGCGATGGCCATAAGCCCCGCACCGAATCGATTGTGCTACACGGCCGGGATCACCCACCTGCTCGAACCCAAACGCAGCTTCCTGGCGGGCTTAATTAAAAAACTCGGGGACTGTCCCCGAGTTTTTGTGAAGCTAGCGGGGCTTGCAGAGCCCCTGGGGGTGACCTCGAATCACTCGATCTATTCTGCCGACCGCTTGGACTTTGTGCCAGCCGGAGAACTTCGCGTTAAGGAAACGCTTCGTAATCTCGATGGCGACGTTCGGATCGAGTCGATCGAGCAGCTCGGTAGCAAAGAACGTTTCTACAACCTCGAGTTACAGATCACCATTTGACGATTCCTCTAGTGACCTTGTAACCGCCGACAATGGTCGAGCCGCCATACTCCCGCGCTAATCGCATGAGCGATTGGTGAAACCCACAGTTCGGAAATGCAGATTCCACTTTCGCAATCGCTGTGCGACTCAGGCCCTTGCGCATCCAACCCTGCGTCGCATCAATCCAATCGCCCTTTCGACAAGCCTCGATGAGCTCTTGATGATCCCCTCGGTAACGAAATATCTTGTGATGCCAGTGGATTGCCCCGCATAAAGCGTCCGGATCCAATCCCCAAGCGTATTTTTGGTTGTCCTCAAGAGCAACAGCTTCGGAGGGTTCAATATAGGCCAATGCGTGATCCGTCCAAAGGCCTATATCGTGATAGACGAATGCCGTCTCAACCAGCGGCTCGAGCTCGGGGGATTGATTGAGGAAGTGCATTGCATAAGTGATGGTGCGGTACACATGATTACGGTATCCATCGTAGTCCTTGCCAATCAACGATCGGTAGGGTTCAAAAAGTGTCTCCACGCGCAAGCGATTTGTTTTGATGAGAATGTCAGGCATAGGTGAGTTTTTTAATGGGGATTCTTATCGATACTCTCAGCTTTCATCACCCGGCGGTTTGGTGGATTTCACGACAGGTTCGACCTGGGAGCGAGGGCGGTGCTGAAGATCTTGCCGTCCAAGTTCTCGAAAACAGGATCTCCGGATTAGCGGGTGGCAGAGCCAAATCCCACATAACAGGCCCAGTAGGATTCGAACCTACGACCTACGGATTAGAAATCCGTTGCTCTATCCAACTGAGCTATGAGCCCAAACCTGCTTCTCCGCTAGTGTACCTTCGCATCCAGGAATAGAGAAGGCAAAGGACCAAAAGAGGTTCGCCCCGTAGAGGGATTCGGTACATTTTCTCATTTCCCAATCCCAAGTGTCCCTGCAGGACTTGCCCAATCGGGGTTCCGTTGCTAAGCTAGCCCCCCCTTGACTCATTCAAACGTAGTACAAATTCCAACTGGACCTTTTCCACAGACAGGACGCGGGCGAAGGAAAATCGGGCGCAAGAAACGACGAATGCGAGCCCGAATCCGACATCGCAAGAAGTAGTTGTCCGGGTTTCGACCCCAAGACACCTCAATTTCTAACCTATTGCCCCCGATCCGATCGGAGGGCTTCTAGCTATCGGGTTGATCCCGAAACAGCCGATTTGGGCTTTTCCGTCATCGCGGAAGTGCTTATCCCGCAACCCACAGCCACGAACATCCAACACGAATAGATTGCCCAGTCGTCTTGGCTTCTCCAAGTATCCCGGAGTCCCCAACTGGCGATTTCGCCAATTTTGGACAGGTTTTCTTGAGGTTTTGACCCACCGGGAAACTATACTACGTCTCCATTGCTTGTCCGTGCCGATGATCAAGCACGATGTCAGGGATTCTCTTATGGGGCTTAACGTGCAAGTTTCAAATGTTTCCAAAGTGCAACCGAACCGAGTCTCTCCCTCGAAATTGTTGGTTTTGCCTTGGCTGATTGCTTCTCTCTGGGTCTGTGGCGTAGCTGGAGGTCAGGAATCTGCCAAAGACAATGGCTTGGGCCTGGGTAGTCGGAAGCTTGCCGACGGAGTTTTGACCGTCATCCCGCCGGACCAAAACGCCGAGGATACGGCCCTTGGGCCCTTCGATCTGGAGTTTGTCGCAAAGCATCCGGAGCTCAATTGGACCGGTCCAGACTTCCCCAACAATCAGCCAAATTTCGCCTCCCCTGCAGAGACCCTGCTCTACCAATCCAAAAACGTGACCTTTCGTCATCCGGTTTGGGGACTGGAGTTCGCCTTCAAGCCCATGCGGCTGATCGATGTCGACATTCCCAATGCGACGGGGGTCATGGAGAAAAAGACGGTTTGGTATTTGGTCTACCGCATTCGATACACCGGCAACGACCTGCAGCCGGCCCTGAAGGACCTTTCGGATTCCGAAGCGGTCCCTGGGGAGCCCAAGCGAGTGCAGTACGACTCGGTTCGGTTCATCCCACGCTTTACGCTCCTTTCCAAAGAACGCCGTCTGGCAATGGATTCTCAGATCCTCATGCCGGCCGTCCAAGCCATAGCGGCCCGCGAACGCATACCTGGCGGGCGATTGGTCGACCCCATTGAAATCGCTCGGCAGGAATTGCCTGTGAGCAAAGGAGGCGACGAAGGCAGCGTTTGGGGCGTAGCGACTTGGACCGACGTCGATCCACGACTGGATTTTTTCGCAATCGATGTCCGCGGCCTGACCAACGCCTACCAGATTCAAGTCGATTCGGGGGACGAGAAGAAATACCTTCGCCGAACCCTCAGGATTTACTTCTGGCGTCCAGGCGATGCCTTGGACGTGGCCAAAGACCGGATTTATCTCGGTCCCCCAGCTTACCAAGACCCGGCTCGAGTGAACTATTATCTCCAGCAATTCGGACTCAAAGAACGCCTTGATTATCAGTGGATTTACCGCTAAAATCCCCGACCCAGTCCAGCGGCAGGCGCCCCGGACAGAGCGAACGTATCGCATAACACCGACGATTCAACCCAGCAAACGATCGATCTCGAACCATGGCACACAAAAAAGGACAGGGCTCCACACGCAACGGACGCGACTCGAACGCACAGCGTCTCGGAGTTAAGAAATTCGGTGGAGAACTCGTATGTCCAGGCAACATCTTGATCCGCCAATGCGGAACCAAGTGGCATCCAGGCCGCAATGTTGGCATGGGAACCGATTACACGATCTTCGCTTTGGTCGATGGCAATGTGTACTTTGATCGAGAAGGCCGTCGGATCAACGTCAAGCCGTTGGCGAACTAGAGCGACCTCTCCGCGTACTTGCTGGAGGCAGCCGCTATGTTTGTCGATCGTGTTGAAATCGAAATCATTGCGGGCAAAGGCGGTGATGGCTGCATGGCCTTTCGCCGTGAAAAGCACGTCCCTCACGGGGGACCCTGCGGCGGAGACGGTGGCAGTGGTGCGAGCGTTGTTATTCGCGCCAAATCCGGTGTCAATTCCCTGGTCTCTTTTGCCCACCAACGCCATTGGCGAGCCGATCACGGATCGCCCGGCCTAGGCTCCGATTGCCACGGCCGAAGCGGCAAGGACTTGGTCCTGAACGTTCCCCCAGGAACCGTTCTGATCGATAAAGAATCCGGCATGGAACTCCGCGATTTGGTCAACGATGGCGATGAGATCGTCGCTGCACGCGGCGGACGAGGTGGATGGGGAAACACCCACTTCAAAGCCTCGACCAATCAAGCTCCACGCGAAACGACCTCGGGTGGACTGGGCGAATCCCGACGGCTGATCCTCGAACTCAAATCGATCGCCGATGTCGGACTTATCGGAATGCCCAATGCTGGCAAGAGCACCATGCTATCGAGGCTCTCTCGCGCACGGCCTGAAATCGCCGACTATCCGTTTACGACCAAGTTCCCGAATCTTGGACTTGTCCAATCCGATATGGATCGCACTTTTGTCCTGGCCGATATTCCTGGATTGATCGAAGGTGCGGCCGAAGGCCATGGCCTGGGCCATGATTTCCTCCGACACATCATGCGAGCAGGCATCCTAGTCCATCTGGTTGAACCTTCTCCGATGGATCAAACCGACCCGATCGGCAACTACAAGACCATACGCAATGAACTGGCCCACTACAGCCAAGAGCTTGCGGAACGTCCTGAAATCGTTGTCGTCACCAAAGCCGAGCTCCCCGACGCGGCCGATATCCATGCCGCTTTGTCCAAAGAACTAGGCCGCAACGACATCCACTTGGTTAGCGCCGTGACCGGCTCGGGCTTACGCCAGCTCGTTCTACGTATCGCCGACTTGTTAGCGGAGTACCGTTCCGCCACGAAATGACCTGCAAGCGAAATGATTCTTGTCGACATTGGTAACAGTGGTCTGCGGGCTTGCCATAGCAACTGCGATCATCCTGTAGATTACGAGCGAGCCAAAATCTATGGTCCGGTCGTAAAACTCTCTTGGAGCTCGATCGGGCAACAGATCGACAAGTACCGTCCTGACCCAACCGAATCCGAGTATCGGCGATGGGTTCAAATCGACCACGACGAAGGCTATGACTGGTTGGTGCACCAAGTCATCCGCCAAAACCATTCGGTCGACGCCTGCACCTGGCGCATCGCAAGTGTCAACCGCAACGCCTTGGAACGGCTCTTGCGAGCCATCGACAAGCATTCCAAGCAACCGAACTCCAAGACGCCCATCGGCTGCCGAGTCATCGACTACCAAGTCATCGACTACCGGAATGTTGGAATCGACGTCCAGGTCGACTATCCCGAGAAGGTCGGCATCGACAGACTCCTTGCCGCACGCGCAGCGCTCGCCTCGGCACACTCGACACCTGTGATCGTCGTCCAAGCAGGAACGGCCCTGACGGTCGACTGGGTGGATCAGCAAGGACGCTTCCAAGGTGGTTCGATCCTGCCCGGCGCAGGGCTTGCCCTGCAGTACTTGGCCGCCGGTACCGATCAGTTGCCTTGGCTCCCGGCCGATTCGATCGATGGGCTCCCGAGGCTGCCTGGGAAAAATACCGAAGAGGCAATCGCCGCAGGGGTCCACGCTTCGCTCGTCGGCGGAGTAGGCTACTTGGTCGAACGTTACCGCAAGGAGATCGGAGGCAAGACCAACATCCCGGTGGTGATCTCTGGCGGGGATGGACGCCTGGTCCACGCGCACATCGGACCGCCTGCGACCTATGTCGAGAATCTCGTCCTAGTAGGCTTGGCCCTATGTGACCCGCTGTGAAACGCCGTAAGAGTGTTGCCCTGCTGATCGAGACCTCGAATGCTTATGCCAGAGGTTTGCTCGAAGGGATCGTCAAGTACCATCGCGAGCATGATGCTTGGTCCATTTATCTGCCCGAGCAAGAACGCGGTGCGGATCCCCCTTCTTGGCTGACTAGCGCACGAATCGACGGAGCGATCGCAAGGATCGAGACGGAGCGAATCGCCAAAGTCGTATCGAGCTTGCAGGTACCGGTTGTGGATGTCAGTTCGGCACGTCGTGTCGCCCATATCCCTTGGATCGAAACCGACGATCAAGCGATCGCCAGACTCGCATTCGATCATCTCCACGAACGAGGATTCAGGAGCTTTGCGTTCTGTGGTCCCAAAGGCTTGAATTGGTCGCGTTGGAGGCAAGTTCGCTCCACCAAACCCCATCCTTGTTTCGCAAAACCAGCCCCACAAGTACGTCGATCGAACTTGCCGATTGGTTGGCGAAACTCCCGAAGCCTGTCGGGTTGTTCTGTGCGTATGATATCACCGCCCAAGTCATTTTAGACCATTGCCGCAACCTGAGTCTTGCGGTTCCCGAACAGATCGCCGTTATCGGTGTCGATAACGATCCGATCCTGTGCGAGCTGGCGCGCCCATCGCTCACGAGCATCGCCCCCGATGCGATCGGAGCCGGGTACTTTGCAGCCCAGTGGCTCGATCAAGCGATGGCCGATCGTAGGCGGATCCAACCAACAGGATTCTCGACCCCCTTTCGCCTGATGCCACCTCTGGGATTGGTTCTTCGCCAATCGACCGACATCACCGCTGTTGCCGACCCATTGATCGCCAAAGCGATTCAATTCATCCGCGATCATGCTTGCGACGGCATCCAGGTGACCGATGTGTTGCGGCATGTCGCGTTATCTCGCCGTATGCTCGAGACAAGGTTTTGCAGCGCGATTGGAAAAACTCCCCATGCGATGATCTCGATGATTCGATTGTCGAGGGCTAAGGAGCTTCTCCAGCAGACCGATCTGTCGGTCGATGCGATCGCCCAGAAAGCGGGCTTTCAACATGCCGAGTACATGAGCGTCGCGTTTCGAAAAGCGTTCGGAGAACCACCCGGCCGCTATCGACGTCAACTTAAGCAAAAATAGTGTCCCTTGCATCCGTAGGACAGACTTCCAGTCTGTCCCGAAGCTTAGCGACCCGATGCTGCCCGTAGGATAGACTTCCAGTCTGTCCTAACGTTTAGCGACTCGATGCCGCAGACAGGCTGGAAGCCTATCCCACGTGAAGCCCCGATGCCGCAGACAGGCTGGAAGCCTATCCCACGTGAAGCCCCGATGCCGCAGACAGGCTGGAAGTCTATCCCACGTCAAGCCCCGATGCCGCCGACAGGCTGGAAGCCTATCCCACGTCAAGACTTTACAATAGGTCCAATCGATACAGATTGAACCCAGCCCTTTTATTTACAGCAATCCTCAGAGTTTGACTTTCGAAACCCCAACTCGAACTATATCATCGCGCAAGCTATCGTTGTCCGATGTGCCTCAGCAATCACCGTCTTCGCAATCCGAGCCCAACGACGCATGATTACCACTATCAAGCCCCATTATTTGTTGTTCTGCGAAGGAACCGCCGGACAGGCCTTTGGTTTCCCCGAAGATGACGCGAGCCGTTGGCGATTTGTCCTCGAAAACGTCGAAACAGGCCACAAAACCGAAGCCTGGGATCACGAATCAATCCACCACCCCGATCGCGTCTCGCTCATGGCCGTGATCCGAGGACTCGAAGCCCTCGACCAACCGAGCAAAGTCACCTTGATCACCACCAATCGCTACGTGGCTCGCGGGCTCCAGTACGGGTTGGTCGAATGGCGTGAAAACGATTTCTGCTGGGAACACTTCGGTTCGATCCAACCGATCCGCAACCAAGACCTATGGCGACGTGTCGATATCGCCCTGCGGTACCATGAAGTGACCTGCCGCTGGATGGCTTACGATTCCCAACAAGACCACCTCGATGGTGACCGTCGCGATGTGCCCGTCGAGACGATGTCTGCCGGGCAAGCACATGCCCACGAGTCTCGCGTTCAGTCCCGATCCTTCTCGGCGATGCTTGGGCGATCCGAAGCCAGCAGTGCGCCGAATGCGTTCGGCCCAAGAGTACCTGTGCAACGACCCAGTATTTCGAGCGCATCGACTGTTTCGCAAGCATCGGCTGCTGCTCGCATCGCTACTGGCATCGCTGCGGTTCCAGACTCGGCCCACAGTGCGTTACCGAATTGTGCCAACCCGAGTTATGATCACGAGACTCCAAGTCGGATCTCTTGGTGCGGCGCGCCGGGCCGCTGGGTCTGGCGACTTGTCCTGCGCACCGATTCACTGCTAGTCGACATCCTACGATCGATGCTGATGCTCGATCCAAAACCCGATCGCTTTCGAGCTAGAAACTAGCATCCATCCAACCAACCGGAGTATCGGGAAACGTGACTGAATCAGTCGATCCTTCCAACGTCGAATATTGGCTTACCGATTTCCAATGTCCAGGGCCAAGAGGGTGTGAATTTCGCGCTCTGGGCGCCCAACGCTCAAAGTGTCCAGGTTGTCGGCGACTTCAATCAATGGGACGGTCGAGCCCATCCGATGCGCAAACAAGTCCCATCGGGGGTTTGGGAACTGTTTGTCCCGAACGTCCAGGCCGGTATGAACTACAAATACAGAGTTCGAACCCTCGACGGACGCATCATCGATAAAGCCGATCCGCTGGCCTTTTATTCCGAGGTCCCTCCACGAACCGCCTCGATCGTCCATTCGCTGTCCTACCAATGGAACGACGCAAGCTGGCTCGAGGATCGCGCTTTGAACCGCATCCTCCAAAAACCGATCTCGATCTACGAGGTCCATCTGGGGTCTTGGCGAAAGGGCCAAGGCACCAACCACGGTTGGCTCAACTACCGCGAACTGGCCCACCAACTGGTCGAGTATTGCCAACAGATGGGATTTACCCACCTGGAACTCCTGCCGATTTCCGAGCATCCTTTCAGTGGATCTTGGGGGTACCAGACGACCGGCTATTTCTCGGCCACAAGCCGCTATCGTGATCGTCGATTGGGTCCCGGCCCACTTCCCCAAAGACGCCCTGGGCTTGTACCGTTTCGATGGCAGCGCTCTTTACGAGCACGAAGACCCTCGCCAAGGTGAGCATCCCGACTGGGGGACCATGGTCTTCAATTACGGACGTCATGAGGTCCGTAACTTTTTGATCTCCAATGCCCTATTTTGGTTCGATCGATTCCATATCGATGGACTTCGAGTCGACGCCGTCGCTTCGATGCTCTATCTGGATTACTCGCGCAATCCAGGGGATTGGATACCCAACGAATTCGGCGGCCGTGAGAACCTCGATGCGGTTCACTTCTTGCGCGAGTTCAATCGCCAAGTTCACTCGGAATTCCCAGGGGTCCTGACGATCGCCGAAGAGTCGACGGCTTGGCCCGGTGTGAGCCACCCGGTCGACGTTGGAGGTCTAGGATTCTCGATGAAGTGGAACATGGGTTGGATGAACGACACGCTGCGCTACATGCGGCGCGATCCAATCCACCGCAAACACCACCAGAACGATCTGACCTTCAGCCTAATCTACGCCTACTCGGAAAACTTCCAACTCCCCCTCTCGCACGACGAGGTGGTCCATGGCAAAGGTTCCTTGATCGGACAAATGCCAGGTGACCTTTGGCAAAAGTTCGCTAACCTGCGCCTGCTGTTCTCCTACATGTGGACCCATCCTGGCAAGAAAATGCTCTTCATGGGCGGGGAACTGGCCCAGTGGCATGAATGGAACTACGATGGCCAACTGCAATGGGAACTGCTCCAATGGCAAACCCACGCAGGAATCCAACAAACACTCGCCGATCTGAACCGATTGCTCATCGATGAAAAACCACTCCACCAACTCGATTTCAACGGCGAGGGATTTGAATGGATCGATTGCCAAAATGCCCACGAAAGCGTCCTTGGGTTCCTTCGCAAATCCCATGACCAAGGCCATGCTGAGCACTTGCTCGTATGCTTGAACTTCACCCCAGTGGTCCGTCCCTATCGCATGGGAGTTCCCCAGGCTGGCGACTACGTCGAGATCTTCAACAGCGATGCGACCAAGTACGGAGGCTCAGGGGTGACGAATCAAGGCCCTTTGCATGCCGATGGACATATCCCCTACCATGGCCAAGTCGCTTCGCTTGAACTGACCCTACCCCCTCTGGGTGCTGTGATCCTTAAACCGGCACCGCAGCGGAATTAATCCCTGCAACCAATCGCCTCAGCAATGGCCGAGCTTGTCTGCGTGTTAACTTGGCTGCGAGTTAACTTGGCTGCGTGTTAAGCTTGCTGCGTGTTAAGCTTGCTGCGAGCATCCAAGAGCTTTTGGATCTCTTGTCGCATCGTCGACCGAGCAAATTCGTCGGCTGCGAGCATTTGGGGGTCCGAACCATCGCCAAGGTTCTTTTTGCCGATCACCAAGCGGCCGTTGACTGCCACGACATCGTCTCGCATCCCGGTCGCTTTGACTTTGACGGAATGCTCGTCAGATTTGTCCCAATCGACCGTCACGGTCAGGACTTGGCCCGGTTGCATGAAGTCAGCGAACTTGACATTGCGGACCTCGTCGAGGGTCAGCATCGAGTGCTCGAAATTATCGGTCGCATGGATCAGCCACATCGAAGCTTGGAACAGCGCCTCGAGCATCATCACTCCGGGCATGACCGGAAAAAGTGGGAAATGGTCGCGGAG
>JAPLNM010000094.1 GCA_026692845.1 Planctomycetota bacterium
CGGAAAGGAAGCTAAGGATTTTGTTTCTCTCCAAGAAGCCGTTCAGCAGGCGGGTAAAGAGGATCGCCCGGTGAAGTTGAAGCTTGAGCGAGATGGCAAGGAGTTAACCGTCAAAATCAATCCCGTGGAGTCGGCGGATGTCGGAGCGATGAGTTTTGATTTGGTACCTCCTATCGGAAGTGTATTGCCTTTGGATTTGCCAGGAGGGGGCATGATGGAGGGTCGGGTCGTCGAGGGCCTTCGGATGTTGAGCCCGATGGAGTTTGGGGGCCAGATATCCGAGCAAACGAGCAAGGAAATCGCAGAGCTCAAAGAAGAGATCCTAGAGCTCAAGCAGATGGTTAAGAAGCTTTTGGAGAAGGTTGCGGATCGCTAGACAGCACGATCGAGAGCCCGAGCAGTTAGCCGAGCAGGTCACTCGGATCGGTGCCTTCAGAAACACAGTGCATTCAGGAACCTCGCTTGAACGATTCGTCGAAGCGAGGTTTTTTCATAGGCTTCGTCTAGTCAGGAACCCAGAGTTTCGAGCCGCCGCCGGCGGAGTCGGGTGAGGACCCGCCCGGTCCGTCTGGAGTCCAGATTCCGCTGCTGCTTGCGGCGCCTGAATCGCTGATACTACCTTGGCCTTGGGCACCTAGGGCTGAGCCTCGCGCGGCCATTTCGCTTTGTTGCATCAGGGATTGAATGTAGCGCATGAGGGTCGGATCGGTCGAGTTCTCGCGTACGGAACTTTCCAGGAAGACGCGGGCTTCGCCGTGACGGCCTAGCATGGTCAGCAGTTCGAATCGTTCGATGATTGCGCTGGCGATGGAGACATTGAGTTTCTTGCCGGTTTCGATGATACGCGCAAGGAGTTTTTCGGCTTCGTTAGGATCCGAGCAGACTCGGACCTTAAGGTTATTTAGGGTGTATTCTGCGGAACCTTTGATTTCCTCGGGCCATTGGACGTTTTGCGCGCGATCGATCAGGGGTTGGTACATCGAGGCGATCCCTCGGGTCAACGACGACTGCATCAACTGAATCAAGCTTTGGGGGTCGATATTCGACAGATCGGTCCAGTAATAGGCAGCACCGCCGACGAGGTCAAAGACATCGAGTTCGGAGGAGAGTTTTGGTTCGGAGACCTGCAGGCGTTGGTGGATGGCATCGAAATCTGCGTCGGTAAATCCGCTAGGGTTGCGGGCTTGCCAGGACAGCAGGACTGCTTGGAGGGCCACTCGGTATTCGGCTTTGCCGGCAACTTCGCGCATCGAATGGTTCCCGAGGCATTCGAGTTGGATATCGAGAGCTTCCTCGGTATTGAGATGTTTGATTGCATCGGAGAGGGCCAAGCGTCGTTCGTCGGGGATCTGTTGGCGGACCATGACTTGGCTGTTGATCCGTTGAACGAACGGCAATTGGAGTTGCTCGATCAGTTCGCGTTTTAGGGAGTTGAGTCCGAGTTCGGATTTGATGCTATCGATTTGTTTTTTCTGGTAGCCGGAGTTTGCTTCGAGGGCCACTAGGCGCGCAGGTTTGTCGGTTTGTTTGCCGTAGAAGGCAATCCAGGTTCCGACGCGTAGGGGTTCGGATTCTGCGAATTGTTCCTGTAGAACCGCATCGGTGCAGACATAGGCGACTTTGGGAGGTACTTCCTCCTGGAGCATCATTTGCAGCATTTCCTTCAGTTGGTCGACTGGCACGGGCTGAAGAGATTTGATGGAAGCGAGTTTGCTTTCGAAATCGGAATCTTCGATGGTGTAGATGACCAAGTCATCTTTCAGGGAGATACCGCTGGATTGGGGTGAGAGATCGAAGGCGAGGGATTGGTAGTAAACTTTTTGGTATTCAGGCAGATCGGGGCATTGGGTGAGTTTACGGCAGGTGGATGCGGCCGATTCGCTATCGGTGAGGATGAGTTGGCAGTGCAGGAGCGATTGAAGGATCGCTGGTTGTGGACCGAATTCTCGGATCATCGATTCGAGTTTGGTTTTGGCTCCACCGATGCGGATCGCTTCGATCAACGAAGTGGCTTCGTCGAGCCGTTCGGCATAGGGCGCATCACCGGCGTCGAGCGGTGAGGGGACCGATTCGCGGAGCAGGCTGCTGCTTTGGGCGTCGGAAACGATGGACTGGTATGCGGACATACCGACTTGCTGCATGGGTTGTTCGAGATCCAGGAGTGTTTCCGCATGGAGCAGGGCAGGGAGGATCGAGCCACGTTGGCCGATGAACTCGATCAAGTTCATGCCGACCATTGCGGTCATCGGGTGGATGGATTCCCCGGAGTCTGCGATCGACTGCAAGAGCAGCGATGCTCCTTCTTCGGTATTCCCGCGAACGATCGCGACCATGGCTCGGTGCAATTTAGCCAGGGGGTTATCGGGTTGGAGTCGGATGAATTTGGCGGAGGTTTCTTCGAGCGGTTCGAGTTCACCGAGTCGCAAAAGCAGATCGCACTTCATGGCCAGGAGCCAGGGCTCCGAGGGCATGGTTTTGAGATTGGCGTTGATACGATCCAAAGCAGCGACGTTTTGTTCGCCGGAGATCATCCTGTAGATGTCTTGCATCTCTGGGAGATGCTCGTGGCATTTGCAAAACTTGATTTTTTTGCCATTGCCGCAGGGGCACAGACTGTACTGATCGAGAGAAGCCATGAATGGACCGTAATTTGTTGTTTTTTTAAAGGGTTGTGCGAGGGGCGGTTATGCCGATGGATGGGTCTCGAACCGCTGTAAACTGTGTGGTTTTCGGAGACGAAGTCTACCACAAATCGCCTGAGGTAGGCTAGGTATCAATGGGCTGGAGCAGAACCTTGAGCCGTATCGGTATCGACATGTTTAGGCGGATGGAAGAACAGGGCCAGGGCGATCGCTGCGAGGGTCGCTACGGCGCTTGGGAAAAGGAACATACTTCTGTAGTTTATGGTTTTCTCCGCGCCGGCTCCTTGGACAAAGACGTTTTCGGCCAGCCAAGGGCACAGGGAGTTTGCGACCAAGGCGCCGACTCCGAGGATCATGACATTGAATAGGCCTTGGGCGCTACTACGTACATTCTTTGGGAAGTAGGCATCAACAAAGATGTAGACGGTCGCAAAGAAGAAGGCGTAGCAGACACCGTGGAGGATTTGGACGAGGATGATGAGATTTTGGTTTTCCGGGTGCAGGGCGTAGACCAGAAATCGCAGGGCGTGCCCGAGGATTCCGACGATCATGGTCCATCGCCAGCCGAGGTTTTTGAGGGTTGCACCCAGGACAAACATCGTGAGGATTTCTGCGATTTGGCCGACGCTCATCACGGGCATGACCCAATTGCCTGGAATTCCTACCCCACCGGCTTGGCGGCTGGCCCCGAGGAACCCTCCGGTCCAATTGAAGTAGCAGTTGTGTACGAAGGCATCGATGAATGTCACGAGCCAAAGCACCAGAACGAAGGGGTGTTTGAGCAAGCTTATTGCGTCCATCCAAGCGAGGCTTTCGTTGCCACCTACGGCGCGTTTCGGTGGAGTATGGGGCAGCGTCAAGCTGTAGAGTGCCAGGATTAGCGAGGCGATTCCCGCGACGATGAAGGTCCACTTGGTTGCGTCCAACAAGGCTTTATCGGTCAACGGACTAGCCAAAACGGTTCCGAGCCAATCGACGAACCCTGAGGGTGCGGCTTCTTTGACTTTGGCCCAGTCGACGAAGATGAAGGTAAAAGGCCAGGCGGCCAGAATCCAGCCGATGGTTCCGCCCATCCGTACCAGACCGAACTCTTTGGTCGGATCCTTCATGTTGGCAAAGGCGATCGAGTTGGTGATGGAAATCGTAGGGACGTACAGCAGGCAGTGGACGAGCATCAGTAAAAAGAAGGGCCAGAACGACCGCGTCATACCGCAGCCGAGAATGGCCAGCCCACCGACGAGGTGGCTGAAGGCAAGGAATTTTTCAGCTGCGAAATTTCGATCCGCGAATTGGTTGCTGAAGAACATCCCAACGATCGCTGCGACCGGGAAGGCGTTGAGGATCAAGGAGGTTTGCCAAGGGGTAAAGCCGATACCGGGTAGGTAAGCAAAAATCAGGGGCAGCCAAGCTCCCCAGATAAAGAACTGCAAGACCATCATCAAGAAAAGCCTCCCCCGAACGCTTTTTCCATCGAGGGCAGCAACTTGCGGATGCTCTTCGTATTGACTCATGGCACTGCCACTCCAGTTCTTAGGATAAATCGATGGATTTGGGAAAGTTCCCGAACGATTCGACTTCGGATCGACTTCGGATCGCTCCAAGACTCGAAAACATAGCCGAGCGCTTGCAGTTGTCTAAAGGTCCGCATAATCTCATAGACAATCGTTCTGAAATCAAGTCCCCCAAGGGGTAAGTTCTACGATTCCCCAGCTATAATTCCAGCCTTTTGCACTGCTGGAGATCCCCGAGGGGCTTTGGCCGTTTCGAGCAACACTCGGCGCATCAGCATGGACGCACAGTACCAAAAGCTTTTAGACCTGGCGCCCTACGGACCAACGGAAATCCAGCGTTGGGAGTCGTCCAAGCAGTCGTTGAGGGATAATCCGCCATCGTCGACCGGTCAATTGATCAAAGCCGGCACGCCTCAAGCTTGGGAACTCGATCCGATCCCGGTGGTCCTCGACAGCCAGGAGTGGGATACTTTTGCCGAGGCTTTGAGCCAGCGCATGCGGTTGATCGATTTGCTCCTGCGGGACGTCTATGGACCCCAGCGATGGATCGCCGAGGGGATCTTGCCCGCACGGCTTGTCTACAACGCCCCTGGATACATTCGCGCAGCGCGCAGGGCCCAGTTATCGGAAAGTCCGATGCTTTATCTCTATGCGGTACAAGCATCTCGGTCGGCTTGTGGGCAATGGTTGGTACACGCGGATCGGACCCAAGGCCCTAGCGGCTGTGGGCATGCGATTGAGAATCGGCTGGCCATCTCTCGGATCCATGCTGAGAGTTTTCAGTCGATGCAGGTGTATCGAATCGCTGATTTTTTTATGAAGCTCAGGCAAGCCATTCAGGACGGTGCTCCTGGCAAAGACAAGTCGATGCGAACCTTATTGCTAAGCCCCGGCGTGCAGAGTCCGACCTATTTCGAGGATGCCTATCTTGCCAGATACCTTGGTTACACCCTTTCGCAAACAGCGGATTTGACGGTTCGCAAGGGCAATCTCTATTTAAAAACGCTCGGTGGATTGCTACCGGTGGATTGTATCTTGCGAAGGATCGCAGACACGCAGTGCGATCCGTTGGATATCGATCCGAACCACAGCGAAGGGGTCGCCGGGCTGGCCGCCTCAGCCAAGCTTGGGAATGTTTTCCTGGCAAACGCCTTGGGGACAGGTTGGAGTGAAAGCCCTGGAGTCACAGCGATGCTACCGAAGCTTGCCAAGTCCATTCTCAACGAGGACCTACGGTTGGCAAACAGTCCTATGTGGTGGTGTGGCGAGCCTGAGTCGTTGGAATATGTGCTCGATCATTTTCGGGGACTTTGGATTCGCGACGCGTTTGTGCGGCATTCAGCCAATCAAATCGATGTCGCGTCGTTGTCGCAGTCCCAGCAAGACCACCTCGTTGCGCAAATCCGCTCGGAGCCTTGGGCGTTTGTCGCCGTCGAGCCCCCGAAGCTCAGTCATGTACCGACCTGGGTCGATCGCCAAGTCGTCGCATGGCCGGCCATGTTTCGATTTTTTGCAAGTCACCATCGGGGTCAAGTCCATGTGCTTCCCGGGGGAGTGGCGCGTGTCGCGGCCGATCCGAGGCAACTCGATGAAAGCCTCGCCTCAGGAACGATGAGCAAAGACGTGTGGGTGCTGAGCCAGGGGCCTGTCAATCCGGTGAGTTTGCTCTCGGGCTCGAAGAATTCGTCCGAGCTTCGCAGGTCGGGTTTGGATTTGCCGAGTCGGGTCGCCGAGCACCTGCTGTGGCTAGGTCGCTTCTGCGAAAGAACGGAGTTTTTGGCAAGACACGCTCGCTACTGCACGAGCCAATTGACCAGTGAACGGGCAAGCGATTCGGTGGGTACCTCATGGTGGATCGTCCGCGCGCTTTCGGACTTTATGGATATGCCTATGAGGTACCCCAGCCCGACATTCGCCAACTCGGCCAGCGAGATCCATCCTGCGGACTGCAAATCGGCCACGGTATTGCTGCGAGGCAAGCTCGGTGAGTTCCTTCTCGATCGTGCTCGCAACGACGGGATTGCTAACGCGATTGATGGGATTTTGCGAAACGCGCAGAACATTCGTGACCGGTTGAGTTTCGACTCATGGCAGATTATCTCTCGATTGGATTATTCGGTGCTGATCCCCTGGGCGACTCCTCGGAACACAATGGGCGATACGCTTTTGATTCTCAATCAAATCATCGGTCTGCTTTCTGCATTTTCGGGACTTGCTTCTGAGAGCATGACGCGCGGTCCGGGTTGGCTCTTTCTAGACCTTGGTCGGCGCATCGAACGCGCTCACTGCCTGCTGCGACTATTGGATCGGACGCTGGTCCCTATGCAGGCGAATCATCGCCCAATTCTCGAATCGCTTCTGGATATTTGTGACTGTTCGATGACCTACCGCTATCGATACCTCATGAGCTACGAGACTGGGCCGGTATTGGACCTGCTCGTCGCCGACCAGACCAACCCACGTGGTTTATCTTTCCAGTTTATGAAGATCGTCAATCATCTCGATGCATTGAATATCGGAGACAAGACGGAATTGGCGGTTCAGCGCAAGCGGTTGTCGGAGGTGCGAGGTAACCTGCGATTGTTTGATTCCGATGCGATCGGCGAGTGGTCGCAGGAGAACCCTTTGCTGGGCATCTGGGAACGGACTCGATTGAAGCATCGTTTGGCCGAGTACACCGCGAGTCTGATCGAATTGACCGACTTTATCACGCGAAGATTTTTCACGCACACGCCTATTCGGCAGTTGCAGGATATGGTCAATCAGTGATTCAGGCTAGAGGCTAGCGGGGGGATCTGCCTGATCTTTTAGGACTTGGTCGAGGATACCCATAATGATATTCCGATAGACGCGTTCTAATAACGGATTGGATTTGATGAGCTTCATCGTTTTGTAGAGTCGTTCTCCATTTTCGGCGTCGATGTCGATCGTTTGCGTGACGCCTTGGGAATCGATCATGACGATCCGATACCGAACGTTGTTTTGTTCGTCGGTTTCTTTGGCGATATCATGCATCTGAGCGGTCGCAACATCGAAGGGCTCAGAGGACTTTTTTGGATCGGGTTCTTTTGCTCGCTTACCGAAGATGCCGCCGAAAAAATCGGACATTTCGTCGACGGTTTTTGGGGTGCTATTGCGACGCAGGTCGGCGCTGAGTTGATCGAGCTGCTCGAAATTGTCTTGGTCGCCTCGTTGCTGAGCTTGCTCGCTCCGTGTTTGAATGTCCTGGAGGATTTTGGACCGGTCAAACCTTTCGGACGTTTGCTCGATGACCAGAGGTTCCATGATCGGTTCGGTTAGATCGATGGCGCGTTGATGAAATCCGCCATCGATTTCAAGTGGTTCTGAGAAAGTCAGCTTCATCGGTTCGATTTCGTGAAGCCAATAAGCCACGAATCCGGAAACGACGCATGCGTGAAGCAGCAACGAAAGCCACCAGGACCAAGTCCAGGCACGCCGAGTTAAAGCGGATCGAATTCGGGATACCCACGCGCTTCGCATCGTTGCATTGTAGTTTGAAGATTGGAGTCGGTCATCGGCCAACGCTGGCTCTACGTTCCGTCGTTCAGTGGCTGGCTGCTTCGCAGATAGGCCATCAGGTCGCGGAGTTGAGTGTCATTGAGTTTGTCGAGCAATCCTTCGGGCATAAGCGAGAGGATTTGCGGATCGAGCTGTTCGATTTCGCTGCGCTGCAGGGTGATGGATTGGCCGTCGGTATTTCGCAGCACGATTTGGTCGGATTGCTCGGATTCGATGAAGCCGGTTAGCACAAGCGAATCGGCCGTGAGGATTCGGACCATCTGATAACCTTCTCGGATTTCGAGACTTGGGCCGACGATGTTTCGCAGCAGCGCTTCGAGTTGGTCGCGTTGGTAGCCGGTCAGATCCGGACCGACTTTGCCCCCATCATCGAAAAGTTGATGGCAGCGACCGCACATTTCGCGGTAGAGTTTTTTTCCTTGGTACGGGTCCCCGTTTCCGCTGAGGATTTTTTCGGCGAGTCGTTTCGAGGTTTCGCTCGCAGCAGCAAGGCTTACCGAGGCAAACTCAGGGTAAGCCGCAGCGATGCGTTTCTGCAAAGCTTCGTCGGGATGCAATCGCATGGTTCGGACCGATTCCGGAGGGAGTTCGTCGGCCGAAACGCGTTGGGAATCGATCGCATCGAGCCAGAGCGCAATCCAGGCAGGACGGGTCGAGAGGACCGATCCGGCGGCTGGTCGGAGCTCCGATGCTAGACCTGGCCAGCCTTGGATCAATTGGTTTGGAACGCTCTCGGAGTTGAAGTTCGCCAGAGCGCTGATGGCGCTGATACGCACAGGCGATTTAGCGTTCGAATCGCCAGCGACTTTTAACAGAGCATCGAGCAGTTCGGGGTGGCTCGCCGCATCGTCGAGTTCACCAGCGAGGCGTGCAAGTTGCATACGAACGGGCGCAGGGGCGTCGGGGTCTTCGATCTTCTTGGCCGCTTGCGCGAAAGCTTGCCGATCGCCTCGCCGGACTTGGAGCGTCAAGGGTGCTTGCCCTAGAGCAACCATCGCATCGATGAGGCTATCGGGGACCCCGGCAAGGCTTCTACCGACGAAGGCGGCCTCAAAGGACTCTTGGCATCGGTTGGTCGCCTCGGAACGAAGAGGTTCGGTCAACGGCCCGATCGTTTTCAAGAGCATGGAGATCGAATCGTAGGCGTCTTGGTTTGCCAGGCTCGCCCAGCGGCGTACAAGGTTCGGGAATAAGATTTTTAAGGCGATCGGGTTGTTCCATCGCCCAGGCCCGGCAAGCAAAGCATGCTCGATGGCACGGAAGTCTCCGGTATGGGATTCTACGGCCCACCAGACCAGTAAGCCGAAGAAAGGATCGTCCTGTGCGCGAGGCTTATCGAGGAGTTTGGCGATCACCGCCATGGCAGAGCTAGCCGTGAGCCTTCGAGCCGAGCAAGCGATTTGGCAGAGGGTATGCGGATCGGTCTCGTTGGCAGCCAGTTCCTCGATGGCTTGCAAGGTGCGAGGATCGAGTTGGCCATCGTCGCAAGCCAATCGCACGGCCCAACTTCGGACATCGGCCAGCGGGTGTTTCAAAAGGACCGAGGGTGCAAGCGGAGTGTCGACGGGCGAATAAGGGATCGTATCGGGGATCGCTCCAAGCGCGTGCAGAGTCCAGAGGTACTCCAGGGCAAGGTGCGAGTCCGTATCGCGATTGCCGATGTCGCGATTGCCGATGTCGCGATTGTCGATTTCTTGATCCGAGGCTAGGAGGGCTTTCGAGAGTTTTTCGATAGCGGATTTGCGCAAGGGGTGGTTGGCAATGAGCCATCGAGCTTGCCAACGTTGCCAACGGTAGGGGTGATTGAGTAAGCCGATCGCCTGTTCTAACGAGGCTTCGTCTTGGGCATCTGCAAGTTGTCGGTTCCACAGAGGGATATTCGGATCGGGAGTGTGGTTGTTTAAGCGGTAGACTCGGCCTCGATCGCGGTCGAGGCGTCCTTCAAAGGCATAAAGATGAGCGACGACCGAATCGTACCAATCGCAGACATACGCGGCGCCATCGGGCCCGTCGCAGATAGCCACGGGGCGGTACCATTTGTCGGAGCTCGAGACCGCATCGGCGATGTCTTTGGTTTTGTAAGTCGAGCCTACGGTCAGGAGTTCGGTTTGGATCAATTTGCCATGGAGCGGATCGACGCCGAGCATTTGTTTCGATTTGGGAGTCGATGATTTCGGTGGGGCAAGTCCCGTCGATTCGGTCAGGAGCATCGTGTGGGTAAAGCGTGGGATGGGGTCGTGCTGCATCGGTTCGAGGTAACCGTAGCTATGGGGGTTCGAGAGGCTACCGTGTTTGGAGAAGCCTTTGCGGTAGTAGCCACCTTGGTAGTAGTGGAACCCGCGCGTATCGCCGCCATTGTGTCCTGAAAAGATTTCGCCTCGGTCGTCGAAGGCCACTCCGAAGGCGTTGCCGCCACCTTCTGCGAATATTTCATATTTTCGAATTTTCGGATGGTATCGCCAGATGGCTTGTCCGAGACTTTGGATCGGTTTTTCTGAGGAACCAGGAGCTTTGACCGCCCCGCTGACGGTGCTGCCTTGGGCGCCGTAGATCCAGCCATCGGGTCCGAGCGTCAGGTTGTTGACCACCGAGTGGGTGTCTTCGAGGCCAAAGCCTTCGAGGTGGACTTCGGGGGGGCCGTCGGCTTTTAGATCGCCATCGATGTCGGCGTAGAAAAGCAAGTAAGGAGGGTTCAGGACCCAAGCGCCGCGATCGACAGGAAGGACGGACGTCGCGATATTCAGTTCGTCGACGAAGATGTGGTGCGTATCGTAGTTTCCGTCGCGGTCTTTGTCTTCGTGGACCGAGATGCGATCGCGGCCGGCGAGCCCACCGAAGCCTGGGGGTTTGGGGACCGAGTCGTAGACGACTCGCCAGTGGCGATCCTTGCTCAGGACTTTGAGACCTTCGGGGTTCGGATATTGTTTGTACTCGACGAGCCACAAGCGTCCATGGGCATCGAACGAGGCCATCAGCGGTTGGGTGATTCGAGGTTCGCTCAGGAGCAGTTTCCACGCGAGGCCCTCGGATAGCTTGAACGTCTTTTCGGCCAGAGCCGGTTCCACAGCCGGTTCGCTGGCCGAGTCGTCGGGTGTTTGGGCGTAAGCTGACGTGCAGAAATCCGCCACGGTGAGGGAGGACAGGGCCGAGAGGATCAGCGGCCAGAATCGTAGGAAATTGCGGAACATGGATGGCACACAGGCCCTGTAGGGCAGGGAAGGGCCGCAAGGGCCCGAAGGAGGGATTCGCCAGGAACGTTCGATTATAGACCTGTTCGTTCGTGAGGTCCTTTGATTTGGATGTGGATTGAAAAAAAACGAATCTTAAACGTCGGTGCGATCGTCGCACGAGCCAAAAAGCAAAACGGCCGACATGGAAATCCACGCCGGCCGCTTCGAGGGGTGTTTAAAGATCTAAGCCGCGTTAACGCAGGAGCCTGGGAGGGGGAAGACTACCAAGGCCCACGAACAGGATAGACGCCAAACTGGTCGGTATGGGTCGGCCAGACGGGGGTAGCACGGAACATGCCGCCGCCCGCACCATTGGGAGGGTTACCGCCGAATTGGTGATAGACTGGGGTCATCGTGTTTTGAGAAACGCCCCAAGAGTAGTTCGATTGCATGGTGACCGTCGGTGGAACTACCAGGGCCGTTGGCTGACCGGTTCGTTGCCAGTAGTATCCGCCGTGCCAAGGACGTTGATTGGCTTGCGAACGAGCCCAGTAATCACCCCAGGAAGAGTGCCAGACCCAACCTGCGTTGGAACCGAATCCGTTGGCGTTTGCACCGCTAGCAGCCAACGCGCCGTAGTTGAGCATGTGGCCTTGGACCGCTCCGCCGACAGCATGGACGCTCGATCCGACGTGAGCGACTGCCCCGTGAAGGTGCGAGCCTGCCCCGTGAAGGTGCGAGCCAGTCGCGTGCAGGTGCGAGCCTGCTGCCGGTGGGCAGTTGTTGCAAGGTGCCGAAGTCGTTTGAGCTTGGGCGTCGTTCCAAGCAAGCGTCGCTGTTAGAGCGATGCTTGCAACCGAAATATTCCGAATCATGAGGGGTTCACTCCAGTGAGAAATAGTGTCCGTAAAAAGTTGTTTGCGTTGAGGCTCAGTTTGGCGTCTTCCGTGAAGCTCGACTGAACAATCTTTTTCCGAGACCTGGGATCCAACCCTGGTGTGACTGACGAATCGAAGCGTTGCTTAGCGGTGCGGCAACTGGATCGACTTGTGAAACCAGTGAACTGCGCTACGGGCCGGTGGGGCGATGTAGCTGGCGTGCGTTCGGTTCAAACCTCGACCACCGTCGTAGTACGAGTGATAGCGGTCGTGGTGTTGATAGAGGTATTGGTGAGGGTAGAAGGGTTGGTAGGTGTAGTAGGTGTGACCGACATTTCCTGGGACACCGATCGGAGACATGTACATGCCTGCGGTCGCTTGGTTTGCGTTGCCTTGGGTGAAGTAGTTTTCGAACAAAGGTTGGGTACCGCGTCCGAGAATGTTTCCGTAAGCGACGGTGTTTCCTGGATGGCTCGCAGCGGCCTGCGCGGTCATCTGGTGCATCGTCGACAAACCGGGTATTCCATAGCCTCCATAGCCCTGGGAACCAACTGTTGGTGTCCCAACGGCTGGTGTCCCAACGCCTGTTGCCCCGACAGCGGGTGCACCTGCGATGGAGCCTTGCATAGCAGGGCCTTGAACAATCGGAGCACCTGCCACCGCGTGGTTGTTTCCGCAGGAGGGGCATTGAGCCCTGGCGATCGCCGAGCTTGCTTGGATCGACGCCAAAGCTAGGCCGCTGGTTACCGCAAATTTCATCATTCCGTGAAGTCGCATTCCGTTCACTCCTGTGCCCGCGACGCCCTGTTGTGGCTTCAGTCAAAAACGACCAAACGCGATCGATCGCGTGGGTACGCGACTTCGGACTGAGCCACCATCTTTTCGGTGGATCGGCCAGCAAAGGGTCGGAGCGAAAAGGAAATCGGGGCTTGGTCGCGCGATTCTACAATTCCGTATTCGATCGAACCGAAGAAAGGATCTGTAGCGAAAAAGGGTCCTGCTAGCATAAAGTCGACGTTTTTTACCCAGTCCTCAAAATCGAGTAACTCGGTATCATTTACGAATCCGATAGGCACCCCGATACCGATTGACTCCCTGATTTACTTCCTGATTTGCCTCCTATAGATCCAACGGAATGACCAATCCACCTTCCAAGGCACGTCGAGCCACCGCCGAGTCGATGGCCACCAAGCAGCGCGACGTGTCTGTCAGTGAGTTCTTCGCCAAGAACCGGCATTTGCTAGGTTTCGACAACTCCCGCAAAGCCTTGCTCACGACCGTCAAAGAAGCCGTCGACAACTCTCTCGATGCTTGCGAGGAGGCAGGCATCTTGCCGGAGGTTTGGGTGCAGGTCGACCAGCCGCAGCCAGGCCGATTTCGCGTCGCGGTTCAAGACAACGGGCCGGGAATCGTCAAAAAGCAGATCCCATTGATCTTTGGAAAGCTTCTTTACGGGAGCAAGTTCCATCGATTGCGTCAGAGCCGCGGCCAGCAAGGCATCGGCATCAGCGCAGCGGGCATGAACGGCATGCTCACGACCGGACGCCCGATGCAGATCTTATCGAAGACCTCCAAACGCTCTCCGGTCCACTACTTCCAACTCCAGGTCGATACCAAAAAGAACCAGCCGGAGATCATCAACGGCAAAGGGGAGGGGATCGATATCGCCTCGGGCGAAAAGGGGCTCCAGTACATGCGAGACCAGGACATCGCCTGGGAATCCCGGTATCCGGAGCAGGAAACGAAAATTGCTGAAGCTAAAACGTCGGTGGCTCAAACCGCCGATTCCGACACGCCAGAGGCAGAGGCCCAACCCGAATTGCTCGATACCACGGTCGCCGAGCAGAAAAACGCAAAACGCAGGAGCGCCGAGCGCAAGGCCGCTGCGGGCAAGACTAACGAACCGAGTCTTGTCGAGAACAAGCCCGGCTCGGAGGTCGAGTCGGGGACCCGCGTTACGATCGAGCTGACGGCCGTCTACAAACGAGGTCGCGGCAGTGTCGATGAGTATCTCGAGCAAACGGCGATCGCCAATCCCCACGTGACGATTCATTGGCAGAGTCCCGACGGTGAAAAAAGAACCATATCGCGGACCACGACGGTGTTGCCCAAAGAGGCCAAGGAGATCAAACCCCATCCTTATGGAGTCGAGCTAGGTCGATTGATCACGATGCTCGGGGCAGAGAAGGGTACGACCGTCACCTCGTTTCTGACGGGTTCTTTCTCGTGCGTGACCCCTGCGGTAGCTCGCAAGGTATGTGAGGTCGCAAACATCTCTACACGCTCGACGGCGCTGAAGGTCGGCCAGACCGAAGCCGAGCGTCTCTACAAAGCATTGCAGGAGACCAAGATCCGGCCGCCATCGACCGACTGCATCGCACCGATCGGCAGCGAATTGCTCTACAAAGGCCTCAAGGCGATTGTTCCGGGGGAGTTTCACGATGCGATCACCCGTCCACCTTCGGTCCAACGCGGCTCGCCATTCCAGATCGAAGTCGCCTTGGCTTACGGTGGCAACGTCGCGGCGCAGAAGATCACTCGCGACGAGTTGGTCGATCTGATCGGGCAGTCGGATGCCAAGACGCTCCGCAAGTTCCTGATCGATACCTTTGCTGGAATCGGTTCGGATTCGGCCGAGAGAATTATTACCGAGACAAAGCTACCGACGCGGTGCAGTCCGCAGAAGCTGTCGAAAACCCAGCTCGATACGCTTCACACGGTGATGCGCGAGACCAATATCTCCGAAGGCCAATCGATGCAGATCTATCGGTTTGCCAACCGAGTCCCCTTGCAGTTTCAGCAGTCGGCCTGCGCGATCACCCAAGCGGTATTGAGTACCAACTGGCGGCCTTATGGGCTCTCCCAATCGCGAAATTCCTTGCCGATGGGACCCGTGACCTTGATTGTCCATGTGGCCAGCGTCTGGGTTCCTTTTACGAGCGAATCGAAAGAAGCGATCGCCACGACGCCCGAACTTGAAAAAGAGCTCCGGCTCGGTATCCAGTACATCGGTCGCTCGTTGGCGAGCTTTTTGAGAAAGCGTCAGGCGATTGCAGCGCAGGGAAATCGACGGAATGTATTTTTGCGGTACCTCAAAGAGGTCGCATCGGCGGTCGCGTCGATTCAAAAGTCTCAGGCCGATCCGATCTATTCGGATTTGCTGCACGTGGCCAGGCACAAAACGGCCGTGGCCGACATCAAGCTCGACGAATATGGCAAGGCGATCGTGCTGGAACAGGAGTAGGGGGCTAGGCTGTGTTCCAAAGGGTCTTTCAGAGGGAAGATAGGGAAACACAGAGGCACAGAGGGCACAAAGAAGAGAAGAAGAGAAGAAGAGAAGCCTAGCGGACTTCGCAACCCGAAGAGCCCTTCTGGTTTTCGAATGGCCAGTGCTAAGTGGCCAGTGGCTGCTCGTGCCAACCACTGATGCACACTAATATTCGTTGATACAGAACTACAGATAACCGCTTGGCCCCCCATCGCCCCCAGGGCTTTGGCTGGGGGAGAGGGGGCGGGGGGGTCGAGGGGGCTGACCGCGCGTAAGGCTGTTCGGTAGTGGATCTCGCGTAGAGATCCGGCTGTTTGGTAGTGGATTTCGCGTAGAGATCCGGCTGTTTGGTAGTGGATCTCGCGTAGAGATCCGGCTGTTTGGCTTTCACCCAGAGGGCGACACTTCTCTGCCATTGGTGCGTAAGCCACCGGATTCGGGGGTCCATCAATCCAAAGGGGGTTATTGCGATACGAGTTTGCACCTCCTTTTCGCCCCCATACGCAGCAATCTGGCGGGCTTGGTTAAGTCCCTCGCCGTTGGCTGCGGGTTAAACGAATTTTCGCTTTGGGCGAGCAGGAAATTCAGGGGCGTCTCAAAAACTCGGGGGCTGTCCCTGGACGTTCTAGCGGAATCCCAAAACTCTACGGACGAGTGTTTCTACCCAGGAATTCCATCTCTTGGAATGGTGAGCAAATTCAGTCTTTCTTTGCGAAATCCATAGTTGACTGCGCGTTTTGCCCATGCCATCATAAAAAATACGATGAACGGTTCCTTTCTCATACATTCTTATTTTGATCTTATCCACGCTCATGAACGCTCTAATTCGTTTCATTCAACCGTTGTCACTGAGTCTCCTGGCAACTGGCTATTTTTTTGTCCCGACGGCTTCTGGGCAATTGGGATCAACGGTCACTAAACCGACCCCAATTGCATCCACGAAAATCGGAGACCAGATCCTAGAGTTGCACCTTGTCGAACGCGGGAACCGTAACCAGCAAACAGGATCCGGAGGTTTCAACTTCTTCCAGCCCAATGCATCCGAAAGCAAGTCGATCAATCAGGAATTGGGGATCACTCCTTGGACAAGAACCTTTGGCCAGATAGGTGCAAGAGAGCTGCTACTGAGCTTCTTGTTGATGAATCAAGATGGAACCCTAGCAGACACGATGCTCACAACCTTCACCTCCCATCGAGCGGTCAAC
>JAPLNM010000095.1 GCA_026692845.1 Planctomycetota bacterium
CTCGGGTCCTTACGATCTTGCGATTTATCTTGCCGGTGCTGACCCTTATGCTGGCGACCGGCTCGGTCGGCTGACCCTGAGCAAAGAGGGGCTTCGTATGCGAGACCGCTTGGTTCTGGATATCCTGATGGAACGCAGGATACCCATCGCCGTAGCGATGGCCGGAGGGTATGCTCCGAATGTTGAAGACATAGTCGATATCCACGCGATGACGGTTTTGGAGAGCGCTCGGATCGCTTCGCTGTACTGCTGAAGGCCACCAAAAAGATCATGGAAACGCAAAACGATATTGAATTCGAGGATCGGCATTGGCTAGCGATCGAGACCTCCGGCCAAGTCGAATCGGAGGAACTCTGGGAAAGCATCGACGCGCTGCGAAAACGCGGAACGGCCAGGGTTCTTTCCAAGGCGCTGTCCTGGTGTCAGGACAGCGCCCCGTTTCGCCGATCCGTCGGCGTTTCGATCCTAGCGCAGTTCGGCAAGGATACCAAAGCCTATCCGCAAGAGTCCCAGGCGATGATCCTCGCGATGATCGCCAACGAGCAGGATCCTGAGGTCATCACCTCCCTGATCAGTGCGGTTCACTTTCGCGAGCTTCCCGACGCGGCAGCTTGGCTGATCTCCCTGGCCGAGCACCCCCTGGAGGACATTCGTTGGAGAGTCGCTTGGGCGCTGCCGATTCCCAACCTGAGCGACCTTGCGATGGTTCGCTCGAGCCTGGAGACATTGCTCAAACTCATGGAGGATTCGGAGCCAGAGGTTCGCGAATGGGCCACCTTCTCGATTTCGATCACCCAAGAGGATTCCCCTGCGATCCGTGAGGCGTTGCTCACACGCTTGAGCGATTCGGATTTCGGCACTCGGAGCGAGGCGGCTAAGGGACTGGCCGATCGCAAGGAACCCAGGGCCATCGAGCTTTTGGGTCAGCATCTGCGTTCGGACCGTGTTGGAGAGCTCTTTGTGGAAGCCGCCGAGCTCTATGCCGATTCGAGCCTCAGGCCAGCCTTGCTGGGCTTGAAAAAATGGTGGGATGTCAATCCCGAACTCTTGGATCGGGCCATAGCGGCTTGCTCGTAGGGGATCCCAAGTTCAACTCCAAATGGCTTTGGTTACAACGCACCATGCAAAGAAATTGAAACACAGAGGCACAGAGACCACAGAGGGAACTAGAGCATTTCACTCTGTGGTCTCTGTGCCTCTGTGTTTCCCTGCTTTTGGCAAGTAGCGTATAAAAAGATTCAGGGCGTCTTGAGGCCGACAGAATCGCATGGAATGCAACAATGCGAATGGAACGCACATCTACCTTCACCTCCTTCTCCCATTTCCTCCTTCTCACCTTCTCTTTTTCCCCTTTGCGCCCTTGCGCCTTTGCACCTTTGCGTTTTCTGTTTTCTGTTTTCTGTTTTCTGTTTTCTGTGACTTCAGTCTCCAGCAGATTTCCACTGCAATCGACCGATGGCTTTGGCCAAACCCGTCACGGGATCGACGTCGACCCAGGTGGCAGCCAGGCGGACGTCTTCGGTCGCCACATGGAAGGTGTTGGGATCAAAGGTCAAGGTGGTTTTTAACACGGGCTGAATTTCACGTCCGAGAATACTCTTGTACGGACCCGTCATTCCGATGTCGCATTGAAAGGCCGTCCCGTTGGGCAGGATCTGCTCGTCGGCCGTGGTCACATGCGTGTGGGTCCCAAGCACGGAACTGACTCGACCATCGAGAAAGCACCCCATGGCCTGCTTGTCACTGGTCGCTTCGGCATGCAAGTCCACGCAACGGATTCGGACCTCGGCTGGGATCATTTCGAGGACTCCTTCCACGGCCTCGAAGGGGCAATTGACCGGACGCATAAAGACGCGTCCGAGCAGACTGATCACAGCCACAGGGATTCCCGTTTGGGTGTACACCACACAATAGGTTTTCCCAGGAGCCTTGGTCGGGAAATTGGCCGGTTTGACGATGTTCTTACGGGTCGAAAGAATCTCCTGGATCTCTCGCTTTTTGTAGATGTGGTCCCCGAGGGTGATCGCATCGACCCCTGCTGATACGAGTTGCTCGTATTGCTTGGCCGTCAGCCCGGCTCCTTCGGCTGCATTCTCCGCGTTGACGATGATCAGGTCGCAAGCTTGTTTTCGAAGCAGCTCGATCATCGAGCAGACGATGGTCATCCCCGGCTTGCCGACGACGTCTCCGACATGAACGATGCGCACCGATTCGGGCAATTTGGAAGGGAGATTGGGGGCATGGTTCATCATACGATCTTCCGCATCCGACGCGCACAGAATCGATCCACAGGGGGATGCGATTATAAGACATCCCGCGCGATTCGAGCGGCTTAGGGCTGGCCGTTTACGTGGTTTTTGTCTCGATCGAATCCGGTCCGTCGCCCGAGAGGGTCCCGAAATCGACGGTCTTGTCGAAATCCTTCGGCTCGACCATCGTTCTCCAGGTCTGCTCGTTTTCCGCAACGGGGGCACTGGATGGCTGGGCGAGCAACATTGTTTCGGAATTCGGGGATTTTGCCTGGGATTGTCCCTGGGACTTTACCTGGGACTTCGCTTGGGAACTTCCCGAGGTTGAAGCATCGCTCGGCGCAGGGAGCGGATCGATCGAAGGGTTGCTGCCCCGTTCGTAGCGGCTCCACCAAGCGTCTGCATCGTAGATGGTCCAAGCGTCGCTAGCGGCAAGCCGGTGGAGCAAATTGGAAAGATCGCGAGCAGTCTGCGGTCGTTTGGATCGATTCTTTTCCAAGCAAGACATGATCGCATGTTCGAGTTCCGAGGATATCGATTTTCCGGATCGGACCGAGGGAGCCAATGGGACTGCATCGATATGCAATTGGCACAACTCAGCGAGCGACGAGGCTTGGAAGATCGGAGATCCAGTCAGGAGGAAGTAGCCCACGGCACCGACGGCATACAGATCGCTCCGGGCATCGACTAAGTCGGGGGTTTGGATCGACTCAGGGGACATATACAACGGAGTCCCTGCCATCCCTTCTTGGTGCTTGGTCCGTTTGGCATCGTCGACGGCTCGAACCAAGCCAAAGTCCAAGAGTTTTACAAAATCGGGTACACCACCGCGTCGATTGAGCATGACGTTTGCGGGTTTGATATCGCGATGCACTAGGCCCATCGAGTGGGCTTCGAACAGCGAGCTGCAAAGCTGATCGAGGATTTTTGCGACCCTGCCTTCGGGCAGTGGTCCGTATTTATCGATGAGGTCTTGTAGATTGATCCCATCGAGATACTCCATCGCGTAGTAAAAGATACCCTCGGGGGTCCTGCCATAGTCGTAGATCGCGATGGTGTGGGGGTTGTTTAGATTGCAGGTGATTTGGACTTCTTGTTCAAAGCGGTTGATGGATGTCTCATTGACTCGTTCGACATTCAGAAGCTTGATCGCGCTTTGCCTGCGCAGCATCGCATGATGACCACGGTAGACGGTTCCCATCGCTCCTTCGCCGAGTTTCTCATCGAGGCGATATTGTCCAAGTTGTTTGGCTTCCACAGCCGCTTGCCTTGCTTCGTGCTGCAGTCGTCCGACGATGATGGTAAAGACCAATATCGCCATGGTCGTCAGCGCCAAGAGCCCAAACATGGTGTAAAAGGCGCGGCGCAAAATATTCAAAGGCTCAAAGGCTTCGTCGTAGTCGATCTCCGTGACCAAACCAAACGAGTAATCCTTGAGCCACGTCCAAACTCCGACGACCGGTACCCCTCGATAGTCGCGGTATCCTCCGATATCGATTCCATCTTTCTGATCCATCAATTGCGCCGCTGCCTTGGTGAAGGCCAATTCGCTTCGCCGGGACTTCGGTCGAAATCCCTTGGTCATGTCCCCACCGGGCTCGCGAAGCTGGATGTTGAGAATCGACTCGGCGTTGTCTCGGTCGGGAAGTACCCCAAGGAGGATCAGGTCCTGGTCGAACCGACTGCCTGAGACCATCAACCCCTGAGAATCGACCGCGTAAGTCTCCCCGGAGCGACCTATGCGTCCGAGCTGGATCAGGCGGGTGAATTCGCGGTCGGGTCGAATGCGCAACGACAGCGCTGCGATGATCTGAAGGTCTTGGTTGAGGATCGGTACGCAGACAAACATCGTCGGCACACCGGTCTGCACCTTGCCCTGAGCATCAGCGATCGGAACGCTGCTAGCAAACGGTGGTGAGACGGTCGTTTTATTATCGAAAACTTTCGAAAGAAAGCTATCGTACTCTTGAAAGTCTTTCCCGATGAGCTCTCGATGGTTTGAAGCAAGCACCAGATGCTTCGGATCCGAGATCATGTAGCCTGAAAACTCGTAGTTGGCCAGCGTCGGTGCAACCTCTTGTTCGATCTGTTCGAGCAATTTCAGTGGATCGGTCCCATCGCTAGTAGCAGACGAACCGCTGCTTCGGCTGGTATTGACCAACCGCTCGACAATCTCGCGCAGATCGCTCTGATTGGCAAGCGTCCTGGCGGTGGTTTCCTGGTGAGTAAGCCACTTGAGCACCATCGATTTTTCGACTTCCAAAAGGGTCGACAGTTGCGATTGAAGGTTGGCCTCCATCGTCAATCGGATGCTGCGGGTGATCAGATAACCGATCAACGAAAGAAGTAGGACAGCAAGGATCGGCCAGAGCCACAGTTGGCGGCGAAGCAGCAGCTTGGTGCTTTGGAACCTGTTTCCCATCGAAGTGCGTGCAAAGGTCATGTGCGCTTTGCGACCGTCGTCTTGGACTTTCGGCTCAGACCACCATTTTTTAATCGTAGACCACATCGTTTGTAACTGCCTACACAATCGCTAAAACCGATACCATCGATGCAAAACAAACCGAGGGAAATCGTCTCAATCCTCCCCCCAGTTTCACACACTCGTGCTAGACACTCGTGCTAGACAACGGTAGTTCGCAATTCCTTACTGAGGAGCTCCAGGACCCATTTTCCGGAAAGATTCCCTAAGAGGTACGGTCGGTACGGTCGGTACGGTCGGTACGGTCGGTACGGTCGGTACGGTCGGTACGGTCGATTACTTGCCCTCGGAGCTACCGCCCAGGATGTTCTTGAGTGCATCCCTCAAGGGGCGTCGAGGGGCCTCAGGTTTGGTAGGTTCCTTGCCTGATGAATCGATCCGCTGGGCATCGATCTGCTGGGAATCGCTCTGCTGGGAATCGATCGGCTGGAGCAATCCGTCGGCTTGCTCGGAATTCGAACGGGTCTTGCGCTCGAGCCGGCGAGCCCTGAGTTCCTTGATCAAATCGACGGCCGCTCCGATCGCTTCGTCGGCCTTCCCATCGGTCAGACCACTTGCTAGGTCGATCAGAGCCGCAGTCCCCGGAGCCTCACCTCCTAGCGCGGCGCTGACGAGCGAGAGCAAATCGGCTGAGTCGCCGCGCAGAGATTTCCAGTCCACAAAGGGGGAATCGATCGTCCCTCGCACCGGCAAGGTCACTTGAGGAACCCCGATCTGCTGGACCGACTCTCGGCGAGCGAGCATCTCCAAGGGGACTGGAATGCCCAAGCCCAGATCGATTTGTCGATCGACCAAGCCGACGGTGCCGGACGTAGAGAGTTGGAAACGCTGATCGATTTTCGGAAAGCCAACCTGCACGCCTCGATGCTCGACTCGACCATCGGCCACCTGGACTTGGATGACCGATCCATCGATAAACACTAACTCTTGCGGAATATCGGTCTTGCGAAGTTTCGCAATCATATCGATGATGTTCACAACGATGGGTTCCGACGGTCCGCTGCGCACCTCATGGAGAGTCAGTTCGGCTCGCCCTTTGGCGTACAAAGGACGTTCCAACGGTATTTCCAGCTTGTCGAAGTTGAGCGAAACGCGACCGTCGAACCAAGCGGATTTGGCCAGCAGCGGGACGGCCCGTCCGAGCCCTAACCGCACGAGCTCCTGGGTCACCTGAACTTGATCAAGCAATCTTGTCGGCGCAAAGATCAAGCGGGCATCGCCATCGAGAGCCAGATAATGCAGATCCAGATCGACCGGGGGAATGACCATCAACTCCTCATCGGTATCCTGCCTGCGCACTGCAACCGAGAGACCCTCGACGACGACTTGGATATCCAATTTGGGTTTGGTCTTCGCCTGATCGGACTTGGGCGCCATGCTTGAGTTTTCGATCGACCTTGCTAGTTTTTCGATATTCGATGTGTTTTCGAGCATCTCGATGTCGAGTTTCGGTTTGCGAATCGTGAGCTTGCCGAGATCTCTTCCGTAGAGAAGGTAGCCGAGCATGGAGCGATTCGAGGCGATCGATTCGATCGAGAGCAAACTGCCCGGTCGATCCGATCGATCGCTCTGCTCGAGTTCGATCCCATGCAAAGACAGGGGTCGGAACCATGCGAATTGAGCCGACTCGATCTTGAGTCGAAAGCCTTCGATCGCCAGTTGATCGACCAGTCGCTGATACAGCCATTTGGAACCCAGGACCGACGGGACCGCACCGACCAGTGCGACGATTCCCATGAGCCCTACAAGCAGCCAGGTCGACCAGCGTCGGAGCAAGGGTTTGGCGGTTCGAACAGATTTTTCGTCGGGTTGATTCATCGAGCGATCGGATCCGATAGGGAGTGACTTAAGGGAACTCCACCCAGGTGGAGTTGATGTAGCGCTCTTGAGGTTTAAACCTTGCTTTGTAATTCAGATGAGAGTTTTCCTCGACGTAGAGTCCAAGATACACCCAGCGAAGCCCAGCATTTTGAGCCATCTGAATCTGCTTGAGCACGGAGTAGGAGCCCAGCGATAATTTGCCGTGCGCAGGATCGAAATAAGTATAGACGGCCGAGATCGAGAGGGTGCCGACATCGATCACCGAGACTGCCACCAAAGCGTCCTGGAGGTAGTACCGTAGTTCCAAGGTCGAGTGGCAGCAGGAGGTGACCAGAAATCCCTCGTATTCATAGGGCCCGTAGTCGCCATCGCCGTGCGACAAATCCCTCAGGCCTCGGTGGAGATTGAAGAGTCGGAGTCGCTCATCGGAGTACTCCGGCGGGCTGATTTCCATCTGCAGGGTCCGATCCCCTCGGTTCAGAGTCCTCCGCCAGGAGTCGGACCATACGAATTTCGAGACGTCGATTCGCACCGCTTCGCAAGCTTGGCAGCCATTGCAAGCCGTATAGTAGGCAAAGCGGCCCGAGCGCCGCATTCCTTGGGCTAGCATAATGTCGAACTCATCGGTACTGATCAATCGCTCCGGGACGATCAGAGGCATTTGCGCCATGCGGTCAGGCAAATACGAACAAGGGTGGGCATTATCGATGACCGCCAGGATTGGCAAGCTAATGGGCGTTCGATGCTCGGTCAGGTCCTGCATGGATCAACCAAAGGTTTTACCTAATGCTTTGGCGATGACGTTGCAACGGTTCATCATTTCTTGGAATTGGTTGAAATCCAAGGACTGATAACCATCGCTCATCGCTTTTTCGGGATTCGGGTGCATTTCGACGATTAGGCCATCGGCTCCGGCCGCGACGCTAGCAGCGGCCATGTCGGTCACTAAGTACGAGTGGCCCGTGCCGTGGCTCGGATCGACGATCACGGGCAAATGGGTTTTGCGGTGCAGATAGGGGACGGTGGCCAATGGCAAGGTAAAGCGAGTATGGGTTTCGAAGGTTCGGATTCCGCGTTCGCAGAGCATGACATCGGGGTTGCCTTCGTTGAGGATGTACTCAGCCGCCAATAGCCATTCTTCGATCGAAGCGCTTGGACCGCGTTTGAGCAACACAGCCCTTCCAGAGCGTCCGACGGCTTCGAGCAATCGGTAGTTTTGCATGTTGCGAGCGCCGATCTGCAACACATCGGCATACTTGGCCACCAACGGCACATCCTCGGAACTCATGACTTCGGTGACCACCGCAAGACCGGTTTCTTGACGGGCCAAAGCAAGGAGCTTTAGCCCCTCTTCTTTCATTCCTTGGAAGGAATAAGGGCTGGTACGAGGCTTGAAGGCTCCCCCGCGAAGGGCCGTGCCACCGGCCGCCTTGACCGCTTTGGCGCTCTGGACGATTTGCTCTTCACTCTCGACCGAGCATGGCCCTGCGATCACGCCGATGGCACCCGCACCTGCGCGGAACCCACCGACCTGGACCTGCGTCGATTCGGGTTTGAGCTCACGAGAGGCCATTTTGTAAGGAGCCAAAATCGGCATCACTTCGGCGACCCCCGGGAAACTCTCGAACGATTCGACCTTGACCATCCGCTCGTCGCCGACTGCCGCGATCACCGTGCGCTCGGTACCCCGGATCACGTGGGCCTTGAGCCCAAGCTCCTGGACACGCTTGGTGACATTGTCAATCAGCTCGTCGGCGACGTTTTGGTCCATGACTACGATCATGCGATGGGTTCACTTTTCGGGGAACGGGTTGGATATCTTGGTGGGGGTTGGGCCGCGAACAACAAAAAAACCCCAAGGGCCGTGGGCCTTGAGGTTCTCTTTGGTCGGATTCTCACGGATCAAAGTATCCGAAACCTAACGTGGATTTTCAAGTCCGCGAAGTCAAGTATTTCTATGATAATTGATCGATTCAGGCATGCGTCGAGTTTCGGATCGACGCAGGTCATGGAGTTTGGCCTGAGTTTTGCATCCGCTTGTCTTAGCAAGTTTTTTTGACTGCCAAAGAGTCGCTAACGGGAGAACAGAAGATGCCTTTTCGCATGGATAAACTGACCATCAAAGCTCAAGAGGCGATCGTCGGGGCCCAGTCCTTAGCCACATCGCAGGGAAACCCTGAAATCGAAGGTCTCCACCTTTTGTCGGCCCTGCTCGGGGATCCCACAGGCGTCGTGGTGCCACTGCTTAAGAAAATCGGCACCCAACTCGATAAGCTTCAATCGTCGACTGCAAGCGAACTGCAAAGGCTTCCGAGGTCCAGCAGCAACCGCCAACCAGGCATCAGCGCTTCGATGCAAAAAGGGCTCGAGGCGGCCGCTTCGAGCGCTGAGGGGATGAAGGACGAGTTTGTCAGCACCGAACACCTGCTGCTGGGGCTTTGCAAATCCGACAAAAACACCTCCGAGCTTTTGCGACTTTTTGGCGTTAACGAAAAAGAGATCCTGCAGGGACTCCAGACCGTCCGCGGCAGCGCTCGGGTGACCGACCAAAGCCCTGAGGGGAAATTCCAAGCATTGGAAAAGTACGGGGTCGATCTTGTCGCGCAAGCTTCCAAGAACAAACTCGATCCGGTCATCGGCCGGGACAATGAGATCCGACGTGTGATCCAAGTCCTCTCGCGTCGGACCAAGAACAATCCGGTTTTGATCGGTGAGCCGGGTGTTGGCAAGACCGCGATTGCCGAAGGACTCGCGCAGCGGATCGTCCAAGGGGACGTTCCGCAATCGCTCAAGAACCGACGTGTGATCGCCTTGGACATGGGTGGTCTTGTCGCCGGTACGAAATTTCGTGGAGAGTTCGAGGAGCGACTCAAGGCGGTGATCCGCGAGGTCAAAGACGCCGAAGGAGAAGTCATCCTCTTTATCGATGAGCTCCATACCGTCATCGGTGCCGGATCGGCCGAAGGCTCAAGCGATGCGGCACAACTCCTGAAGCCCGAACTGGCTCGCGGGCAACTGCGTTGCATCGGCGCTACGACGCTCGATGAGTACCGCAAGCACATCGAAAAAGACGCGGCGCTCGAACGGCGATTTCAACCAGTCTATGTCGGTGAACCGAGCGTCGAAGACACCATCTCGATCCTGCGTGGGCTCAAGCCCCGCTATGAGACCCACCACGGGGTCAAGATCCGCGATTCGGCCTTGGTCGAAGCTGCCAAGCTATCGCACCGCTACATCGCCGAACGTTTCTTGCCCGACAAAGCGATCGACCTTGTCGACGAAGCCGCAGCGCGATTGGCTATGGAACGCGACAGCGTCCCGACCGAAATCGATTCGCTCCAACGCCGCCTGCGTCAACTCGAATTGGCCCAACGCCAACTCAAAGAAGAAACCGACGAGAGCACCGATGGGGCCCTTGAGGGTATCGAAACGGAGATGGCCAGTGTGCGTCAGCAAGTCGCCAGCCTTCGCGAGCAATGGGAGGCCGAAAAGATGGGGCTATCGGACGTCAAGTCCGTGCGCAAAGCGCTCGATCAAGCCGAATCGGATTTCCGCAATCTCGAAAACGGGATCAAAGACAAGCAATCGTCGGGCTTGGCCGTCAACGAAACCGATTACCAAAAACTCTTTGAACTCGACCAAACCCGCCGGAAACTTCGTGAACAACTCGAAAACGAAGACGCATCGAGTCAAAGAGAAGAAGAGCATCCCAAACTTCTGCGGACGGAAGTCACTGCGGATGAAATTGCTCAGGTCGTCAGTTCCTGGACCGGGGTGCCTGTGACCCGAATGCTCGAAACCGAACGGGCCAAGCTGCTTGTCATGGAAGAACGACTCCACTTGAGGGTCGTCGGTCAAGACCAAGCCGTCGAAGCGATCAGCAATGCGGTCCGACGCAGCCGCAGCGGTCTGGGCGATGCAAATCGACCGATCGGCTCGTTTCTGTTCCTAGGACCCACCGGGGTCGGAAAAACCGAATTGTGCAAAGCGCTCGCCGAGGTCATGTTCGACGACCAAGCCGCCATGGTGCGAATCGACATGAGCGAGTTCATGGAGCGACACACCGTAAGCCGTCTTGTCGGTGCCCCTCCAGGATACGTCGGATACGAGGAAGGTGGGCAACTGACCGAAGCGGTTCGCCGACGTCCCTACAGCGTCGTATTGCTCGACGAGATCGAAAAGGCTCACAACGACGTGTTCAATCTTCTCTTGCAAGTCCTCGACGATGGTCGCTTGACCGATGGCCAAAACCGTACGGTCGATTTCACCAACACCATCGTCGTGATGACTAGCAACGTGGGCAGTCAGATGATCCAACGAGTGGCAGACGAAGGTGGCGGCGAGGAGGAAATGCAGCTCGCGGTCCAAGAGTCCCTCAAGAGCAAGTTTCTGCCCGAGTTCCTCAACAGAATCGATGAGACGATCCTATTCGAACCGCTCAAACGCGACCAAATCCACAAAATTGTCCATCTTCAACTCAAGCGACTCGAAAAACAACTTGGCGAATCTCACTTCAAACTCACTGTGAGCGATCGAGCCGTCGATGCGATTGCCAACGAAGGCTACGATCCGATCTACGGCGCACGGCCCTTGAAGCGAGTCATCCAACGTCGGTTGCAAAACACGATCGCCACCGAACTGCTCAAACGCGATGCGACCCAAGGTGGAAGTATCCATGTCGACTATACCGACGGAAATTACACCATCGAAGTGCTCGATAGTTAAGGCGTAACGTGTAAGTTCGTGCATCGCATCGGATTTCGTCGTACTCGTACTCAGTGAAACGGTACTCGTACTCGATGGCTGTTTATACTGCGAGGATGCCGATCCTTGATCGAAGCGGTTTGCGGTAACTTGCGGACCACTGGAAAACAGAACCAAGGCACGTGGGATAGGCTTCCAGCCTGTCCGGCTTTAGCAGCAAAAGGACGGTAACCATGCGCATCTCCGAACCAACGTCATGAAGAAGAAGAGGACAGGCTGGAAGCCCTATCCCACGGGAGCAGACCACTGGACCGGATAGCTATACTAGATCACTTCGAGTACGAGAAGAAGCACGAAACAAAGCATTGAACCGAAGTGCTCGATCGAGCGTTTTTGACTTGTGTAAAGTCTCCTCCTCGCACTCGGTCAATGCGAGTCGGTGGACTTGGGATAGTTTGTTATTTTCCAAGTTCCATCTTCAAGTACAAAGTGGACTGCGAAGTCGACTGGGCTGGTATCCTCAGAATCGGCCGAAGACACCATGCCCGTTGCGGTCTGTCCGCTGACGATCACCTTCGATAACATCAAAGCAGACCGAGTAGGAAATTGGCTTTCGTGCGGCTCGGCCTCGGCCCCGATTAACTCGGTAGCCTCTTTGGCAAATGCGAATGGGTTCTTGATTTTCTGGCCCACGCCTGTGAAAACCGCATCGGCACCCGAACCACCGGGGGAATCTTCTATCTGCAGGGCTCCCATGATATCGAGCCCATCGATTCCGTGACGTTTGAGCAAGGCCAAGGCCTTTTGTTCGGATGGTGTGCGAAAAACGATAAGGCTTTCAACCTCATAGGCAAGTCCACCGAGCGAGATCAAACGATCTTCGGTAGCCAAGCACTTCAAGATCCCTACTGCATCGTGCTTAGCAGTCGCGAATTCCAGCGATTCCCAACAGGACTCTGGAGTACTAGGTGTGCAGCCTAACGGCGCGATAAGCATTGCGACAAGCAGTGCAAATGCAATGAGCGAATCGGTGCGCATGATGCTTGATGATCCTCCTGGGGCGTAGCACTTCATCCCGAAAGTCGAACTTTTTCCAAGTATACAAGTAAGTCCTCTTGTTTTGGCGATTTGGTCGAATTTCGCGCGGCAAACGACACATTCCCTGGGTTTTTGGCCAGTTACCCCACCATTCACACACGTAGGACGGACTTCCAGTCCGTCCGTCCTGACATGCGAACCTCCACAACCGTAGGACGGACTTCCAGTCCGTCCGTATTGTAAAGCGAACATTCACTATACCGCAGGACAGGCTGGAAGCCTATCCCACGTGTGCAAGCACCGCACAAGCGTAGGACGGACTTCCAGTCCGTCCGTATTGCCACGCAAACAGCACTCGAAAACTTCCACTCTTAGCTCAAAAACCAAAAGACTATCGATGGTCCTCAGCCAACCTTCGTGTCCTGCGAAAAATATCTTTTGGGGAACCCTTATCATCCGTCTGATTGACCTTATCGCTACTGCGATTGCAGGTAGGCCATCAAGTCGGCGACCTCTTGGGGGGTTTTATCCTCAAGCAAGCCCTTGGGCATGAGCGACTCGGTCGAGAAGCCTTTCTGCTTGATCGCATCGGCATTGATCCGCAACACATTTCCGTCGGCGGCCTGCAACGTCACTCCATCAGAGGCTTGATAGATCACCAAACCGGTCAAGATCTCGTCATCGACCGTCAGGACATTCATCGAACGGTATCGGTCGGAAACGTCCCGGCTAGGTTCATAGATGGACCGGAGCAAATCCACCGATGAAAACCGCTTGGATACCCCCGTCAGGGCTGGACCTAAAGCCGTCTGACCCCCATGGCACTGGCCGCACTTGGCTTGATACAAAACCTTGCCCCGCTGGCTCTCGCCTCGAAGTTCCTTAATCTCACCGGCCAGCGCATCGAGATCGACCTGGACACTCGGCAAGACCCAATTGGATCGTTCCGACTCGGCGATCTCTTTCGTAAAATAAGATTCCCAATCCTTCCACTGCTGGGAACTAGGTGGTTCGGGCTTCTGCAATTCCCTAGCAACAAGCTTGGCTCGCTCAATGACGGCCGCTTTGGGCAAAGCCACATTCGAATTGAAACTTGCAGAGACGAGCTTGGCAAGCAGCGGGTACTCGCGTGCGGATTGCACCTGCGAGATTTTTTCCAGTGCCCGCCAAGCACTTGCCCAACTCGAGCGGTCCGACGATTCGAGCGCACCGACATACAGATCGTACTCGGATTCCGAAGGATCGTTGGCAAGCAGCTCCAAACAGACCGGACGGAGTGTTTCGACTTCGCAGGCTTTGCGGAACGACTCTCGCAGCGGTGGCTCGATCTTTCCGGTGACAGCCAGCTTGATCATGGGCACCTCCCAGCGGTCCGTCGGCAAGTTCAGTAGATCTCGCCTGACTCGCTGCTTGATCAAATCCTGGATCTCTTCGGAGAAGGCGTTGACGGTGACCAGATCCTCTCCGGTGAGGGTTTCCGGAAGTGCAGCATAGGCAGCCTGCAAGCCTTGGTCTTTTTTCGATAAGGCACCGATCAACTGCTTGATCCTCGCTGGCCATTGGTTGTCGGTATAGAGCCCGCGCCCTTTGACCTTTCGAACCAATTGCATCAAGGTCGAGGCGGTCTTTAGGGTCTGCTCTTGGCTCCTGGTCGAGGAGCATTGCGCTAGAGTGCAAAGCACATGAAGGTCCGAGGTCGGATGGCTGCTTTGGCCGATCTGCTGAAAAAGATAATCGAGAATCTTCGGTTCGCTCGGCTCGAGCATTCCGATCGTGCGAATCGCCTCGGCCTGCAGAGCGAATTGGCCTGATTTGTCGGCTTGCTGCGCAAAATACAAAGCCCAATCGGCCCAGCTATTGCGGACCGACTCACTCATGCGGGATGTGTAGAGAGCTCGCACCCCATCGAGCGCATCGGCTGGGACGTCCGACTGCAAGGGCAAGCTACCTCGGCGGTCTCCAAGGGCCGCTTGCATCGTGTGCAAGCACTCCATCTGGTCGCGTGTGGTCATGCCCTCTCGATTGGCCGAAAGCCATCCACCGAGGATCTCCAAGGCCAGGGCATCCAAGCCATTCTTAGGTGCGCCGAAGAAAAGCTTGGCTTCGATCAGATCCAGTTTGTTCTCTACGGTTTTGTTCGTCGGAGGTTGCAAGGTTCGGTTCAGCGCCCAAAGCCAACTGCGACGCAGCGTGTTTCCCGATAGGTCGTCTGGCACGTCGAAGCGGGACCAACTATTCATCGGCCAACGCCTCAGACCGATCGCTTCGAGCCGATGGCGAAGTTCGGTATTGCCAAAAATCGGCTCCCAGGTGCTGGCTTCTTCTACCGACTCGAGCGCTGAAGGAGTTGGAAGACTTGCCAACTCTCGAACCAGTCTCGGTTCATCCGTCGAGTTCAATGCCCCTCGCCCAATCAACCACCATGCGGCACTGCGCGATGATGGCGAATCGGACTTGGCTCCCTTCAACAACCGTTCACTCGATAGCTTGGAACCCAAACGGGTCAAAATCTGCGAGGCTCGCTGCTTGATTTGAGCGATTTGAACCGCCGAAATCGGTGGGTTCAGCGACTGGAGACTCAATTCCCCACTGACCAATCGGCCGAGCGTATCGACGACCTGGGGAGTCGCCAGCGGCTTCCATCGCGTTTCGGACCAGGTCTCCCACGGACAAGGGGCATCGAGAACTCCCGCCAGTGACTCCGCACCCGGAATGCTTGAAAGAGATTTTTTCAACGATGGCGGATTGGCTTCAACGGCCGCTTCGATCCGGTAGATCGCACCGGTGGTGCCACGGCCACCGACGCTCACCAGCAGGCTTCCACTGAGAGTTACGCAAATGTCCGTCGGAGCAAATCCGATACTGCCCGAGGGTTGCATGAAAATTTCCGAAGGGAGTTTATTGGGGGTTTGCTGTTCGGTCGGAAGATTCCCCGAAGGGTAGACAGCAAGCACACGTCCAAAGGTCCAATCCAGGACGAAGACCGCCCCGAGGTACTTTGGAGGGAATGCATCATGCGCATAGACCGCTACGCCCGTAGGTGAACCTCTCCCTAGCCGGGCCAAAGTCGTAGGCATCGTGACTCGATAGTCATCATCTTTCCAAGCCGACCCGCACCAGCCTGCATCCGAACCGGGGCCCAAGGCCAAGACACGCGTCGGGCGATACCACGGCAAAGTCGCTTCTCGCTCGTCGTCGGAGTCGTAAGTGACGACTTGGCCGTCGGGAAGAAAATCAAAGTCGTAGCAGTTGCGAAGACCATGAGCCCAGACGCCTCGTTTCGAAAAATCAGGGCTGATACGCCAAAGCGTTCCGGCTCGTGGTCGTTGTCCCGATGCAATCGAAACCGGAGCTTGGGGATCCGACGTAAGCTTGGAAATCGACCCTGCATAGTTACCGACCATCAGGTACCAATGTCCATCGGGTCCTCGGCGTATGGCGTGCGCGTCGTGTTCGCCACCGGTGGGAAGCTCCAGGATCCGCGTGGGTGCCTGGTCTGCGACGCAATCCGAATTGCTATCCTCGGACCTCCAGAGCCCCCCATCGGAGACGTAATAGAGGGTGTTCTTTTCGACCCATAAACCTTGAGCACCGGCCCGGATCGACGAGGTCCACTCGATGGATCGATCGTAGATTCCATCGCCGTTGTCATCGATCAAGGTGCGTAAATACCCAGGTCCAGAGATCACCGGGCGACCTTGAGCATCGAGCGTCATGCAAAAACAATCGTGAGCCAGGGCGTCACCGGCGGCTTGTGAAACGCGAAAGCCGTCGGGGAGCGAAAAGGGAAGTTCGATCGTCGGCTCGGGCTGGGCTAAAAGGTTGCTCGCCAAGAGAATTACGATCAGTAGCGATGCGGCTAGAAGCTTCTGCATCTTCCCTAGGGTTTTCCACAACCCAACAGGATTCGACCGTTGACCAACACGAAAAAACATCGAATTGACAGCAAAATGACAGGTTTTCCACTCCCTTTTCGACAGGGTGCTCGACAGGATGCTTGATAGAAACTTGGCGTACGAACTCATGGTGGCAGTCGACATATTTGGGGTTAGATCAGAAAGATCCAAGATCGGTTTTTTATCGTATCCGATTTCGATGGACTTGTTAGAAAGGCCGCAAGGAAACTTGATGAAAAAATCTAAAACCGTCCCCCCTCGCCAAGGGCCGTTGATACCCAGCGGTCCTGCTTGGGCTTATATTGCAATTCGATCGGTTCTCAGTTCCTCTTGCAAGCGTTTGTAAGTCCTATGCAACACAAGCTTCTCCCTCTGTTTCTGCTTACCCTTTGTTTTCTCATGCAGGGGGTTGCTGACGCACAGTTTACGACCGTCCAGCAACCCGACCGGATCGATGTGATGCACGGCGGCAAGCTGGTCACGAGCTACTTGTTTCGCTCGGGGACCAAACCGGTGCTCTGGCCGATCCACGGCCCGGATGGGCACAAGATGACCCGCTCGTATCCCATGGATGCCACGATCCCGAACGAAGCGCACGACCACCCCCACCACCGCGGTTTGTGGATGACCTTTGGCGAAGTCGACAATGCGGATTGGTGGGCCGAGGGCAAGGACAAAGGAATCGTTGCACATGGCAAGGTAGTATCCTGCGATTCAGAGGGTAGCCAAGTCAGTTGGATCGCCGAGCACCAATGGCAAAAACCACCTGCAGGCTCTCCGGTGATCCACGAGACATGCCGCTACACCGTCGGTGGCGATGCCGATCGGACCATGATCGATTGCGAGTATCTTTGGAAAGCAGCCGATCCGACGGCAACGATCCACTTTGGAGATACCAAAGAGGGGATGTTTGCAATCCGGGTACCCGAGACGATGCGAGGGGACAAACCTGGCGGACAGATCCTCAACAGCGTTGGGGACCAGCAAGGGGATGCCTGGGGCAAGTCGGCCCGTTGGGTCGACTACTCAGGTCCCGTCGCGACCGGGGGTGAAAACCTTTACGGCATCGCGATCTTGGTGCACCCGAAAAGCTTCCACGCCGAGGGTTTATGGCACGTTCGTACCTATGGACTGTTTGCGCACAACGCCTTTGGTATCAAGGATTTCATCGGCAGTCGGACCAAGACCAAGTCGGGGGAAATCGAAGCACCCTATGCGGCCGGTGGATATGCATTAGCACCAGGCCAATCGTTGCACTTTATGTATCGGGTCGTATTGCATCGAAACCGCTGGGACATCCCAACGGGCGACAAGCACTGGGAAACCTTCTCGCAAACCGAACCGAAACTACGGTAAAGCGAAACTGCGGTAAAGCGAAACTACGGACCGATGGCTCAGGTGGACCTGCCATCGAGCCAGGTGATCAGGGCGGGCAAGAGGCACAAGTTCCCCACCAGTCCGCCGAGCATCGTCCAGGCAGCCAAGGTCCCGAAAGCCACCGTCGGTAAAAAATCACTTACCGCCATCGATCCAAATCCGATCACCAGGGCCATCGTCGCCATCAAGACGGCCATACCCGTTTCGCTTTGCGAACTGGCTAAGGCCTGCTCTAAACTGCGCCCAGCGGCACGCTCCTGGCGATAACGGAACAGATAATGCAGCGATGAGTCGACCCCCAAGCCCATCGATACGGCTGCAATCATCGCTGCCCCCAAGTTCATTCGGACTCCCAAGGCCCCGAGGACCCCTAAGACCACCAAACTCGGCAGCACCGCCGGCACCAACGCCATGATCGCTAACTTGACGGACCGCAGAGCGATCGTCATGGCAATTCCAATCCCAAGTGCCGCGACGAGAAACGATTTCCACTGGTCGGCCACGACATGCTCGACAAGCTTGGTCAAGAGCACGTAATAGCCTGCAACGGCCGTATCCTCGCTGCGCAAACTGCCCAACCCCTCGCGGTGCTTTTCGACCACTTGCCGCACCCGTGCGATCAACTCTGTCTTCTGCTCCGACTCACTGCGCTCACGCGATCGGAGCATCAATCGCAACGCGCGCGGGCGATCGCCGTCAGGGGAACTGCGCTGCGGTGGACTGAGCAAAGTCCCGAAGAAACTCCCCATCGATTGCTGCATCCCCAACAAGCGAGCTTCGATCGGTAGGATCCTCAGGACCGCTGCGCTTCGGGCGACGCGATCGGTATCGGCCAAACTCAATGCGCTCGTGAGCTTCAAGGGCTCTTGGCCAGGCTCCTTGGACTCGACCTCGATCTCAAGGAGTTCCTTTTCCAGAGCCAGAACTCTATCGAAGTATTCCTCGGTCATCGGCATCGGTGAGGGGATCATCACATCCCAGACCCCTGCCCCACCCAACTCGGTCTCGACGGCACGATAAGCTCTTGCGATCGGCGAGTCGTTTTGGAAGTTCTTCAAGAAATCGGTTTCGACTTTCAAGCGACTCGAACCGACTAAACCCAAGAGCATCAGCAGTACCGCAGCTGCGATCACAAAGAACCGTTGACGCGTCACAGCACCGAGGATTTTGCGCAAGGCCAACTCGATGGCTCCTTCGCCAGGCACAACGCCAAGTGCGTAGCCGGAAGCCTTGCCCAAGCTCGGCCCACCTAATGGCAGCAACGCCAATGTCGGCACCAATCCGAAGATCCCCAGCAGGACGATCCCGCAAGCGATCGCCATCATGCTGCCGTAGTCTTGGACCGGACCGACACGGGAGAGTGCCAGCGATGCAAACCCGATCGCATCGGTCACCACGGCCCAGAGGATCGGTTGCCATAACCTACGCAGCGATGCCTCCAGGGCGATTCTTGCGCGAAGCGGAGGATCGCTCACATGGGCGTTGGATTCATACTCTTTTTGATAGCCGAACATCCAATGGAGCGTGGTGGCCACGCCGACGACCATGACGATCGAGGAAAGCATCGAGGAGACCATCGTCAATTCCCAGTTCAACAGGACCAGGACCGCACGGGTCAATACCAGCGACCATTGAACCACGACCACGACGATCAATGCCCAGCGGATCGAACGAAAGCCCACGAGCATCAGCAACGTCAAACTGATGGTCGAATAGATCCCCAAGCGGTTCCCATCTTGCTCGATCTGACGAAACCCCTCGTCGACCAACGCTACATGTCCGACGAGCAATCCGCCCGGTGCACTTTGAGACAATTCGCGTAGCGCCGGTAAGGTTGATGACGAATCACCGCTAGGACTAGAGGATGGATCAAGCTGCACGCCGATGGCGACCAAGTCGGTTTCGGACGCATGGGTCTGCCCAGTGAATAACTCTCGGTACTTCGATGCAAGGGCGTTGTTCGGATCGACTAACGGATGCTTGGGTTGCGCTGCGGTGAAGGCTCCTAAAAATCCAGCCGGACCGCGCAGCGTCGTGAGCATCTCGTCGACGCGCGAAAGATCCAGCGCGTAGGAGACCCCTGGGATTCCCTCGATTTTTTTTCGCCACTGCATGGCACGATCGATCCCCGAACCATCTTTGGACCAAAGCTCTGGATCCCGGTACGCAAAAACCAAGAATTGAGAGACACCGAAACGCGCTTCAATCCGCTCAAAGGCGATCCGATCCGGATCGTCTACAGGAAACATTCGCTCCAAAGAACGATCGAGCGAGAGTCGCTCGGAGATCGGCCAAACGACGGCAAGCAGCAGCGAAGCGATTGCGAACCAAAGCCATCGGTATCGAATCATTGGATGGGTCGCACGGGAAAAAACGAATCGGGAAAAAACGAATCGGTAAGAGACTAATCGGTAGGAAACGAATCCGGGGCGATACGCTTGGATTGGAAATAGTCTCTCACATCCAGCCAATCCATCCCAGCCCGCTTGGCCGCTTCGATCCCAAGTTCGGCGTCTTCGAAGACCAAACATTTCTCCGGCAAGACCCCCAACCGCCGGGCGCTTTCCAGAAAAACATCCGGATCCGGTTTGTGCTTGACGGTGTCCTCGGCGCAAACGATCGTGTCGAACCAGTCGAGAATTCCGACATGGCGCAGTTGCTTTTCGATTCCATGGCGAGTTCCGCCACTTGCGACGGCCGTCGGTTTGCCCCCCCGGACTCTCTGAGCCACCTCGATGATGACATGGATCGGTTCGAGCAGATGCATCAGCTCGAAAAACGCTTCCTCTTTGCGTTTGGCTGTCGCGTGCGCATCGACCAATATCTGCTGCTCGTGGGCGAGCATCTCGATGATCCGATGCGTCGGAATCCCACCCATGGCATAGAATCGATCTTCGGGGAATTCGATCCCTATCTCTTTCATCGTGCGATTCCAAGCCAGGAAGTGGATCGGCATCGAATCGACCAGAGTCCCGTCGCAATCGAAAATGATCGCTTCGGCCGCTTGCACTCTCTCCCAGGGAATCATTCGCCAGATCCTAACGTCACGGGAATAGAAAGAGCCTTTCCGGCTCGGATGATTGTCAGCCGGACGACTTCGCCGGCTCGCTTGGTCTCAATGACACTGAGCAGATCGTCGGCTTGCTTGACCTTCGTTTCGTCGATGGCCACGATCAAGTCGGCTTGGCTGTGGTCGACGGTCTCTTGTTCGATCATGCCGAGGACCGAGCGGGTTTTGCGTCGTTGGATGCTCGAGCCGAGCAGCCCTGATTTTTCGGCGGGTCCGCCTGGGGTCATGTTGACGACCAACAAACCATTTTCGGTTTCAAAGACTTGGAGAATCCCGATCGTCGGTCTGGCCACGCGTCCGGTACTGATCAGTTGGGGTACCACTCGGCTCATGGTATTGACCGGTATGGAAAAGCCGATGCCGGCGTTATCGCCGCTGCGGGTTGCGATGGCGGTGTTCATCCCGATCAATTCACCGCGAGCATTGAGCAATGGTCCCCCCGAATTGCCTTGATTCAGCGCCGCGTCGATTTGGATCACCGAGCGGATCGTACGCCGAGTCCGAGAGGTAATCTGTCGGTTCAGGCTCGAAATGATGCCTGTGCTCATGGTCCTTTCGAATCCGAACGGATTGCCGATGGCGATGATGTGCTGGCCAACTCGCAGTTGACTCGACTCGCCCCATCGGATCGGAAAGAGCATCTCGGCCGCAGCGGCGATGCGCAACACGGCGATGTCGTTGTCGGGGTCTTGGCCGATAAGTTCTGCGGCGAAGGATTCGCCGTTGAACAAAGTGACGTTGATGTTCCTAGCGCCCTCGATGACGTGAAAGTTCGTCAGGATATGGCCCTGCTGATCGATGACCGATCCACTCCCGTTGCCCTCGATTTCCGCGACGAGCAAAAAAGCTTCTGGCCGGACGCTCCGTGTCGAAATGTTCACCACCGAGCGATTGACCGCTTCGTAAACATTCACATGGATGGCTTCTTCTGGCGAACTGGCTATGAATCCATCGGCCAATAGGACCGCATGCGGGGTCGTCAACGGCTGGGGGAATTGCGTCGGGGATGCGGGTTGAACCGCCGGATTTTGAGGACCGGCCATCGCCCAAGGCGCATCGATGCGCGCGTGAAAAAACCAGCCAAGCAACAGCCCGACGGCTAGTACGGATCCAAAAGCAAAGGCTCGACGAATCATCATTGCGTTCCTGATAGGTAATCGAGTTAGCGAAGATGGACCAAGGGAGGGTAAGCTGCCATGGAGCCTCGGTAGGCGTGCTTGGCCGCATGCACGACCCTAGATGCATCGAGTTGGTTCATGCAATTGGCGTGTCCCAAGTGGCAATCGTAAGAGCCACAGGGTTGGCATGCCAAGCCCATGGTCAGAATCGTCTCAGGGGCATTGTAGCTGCGCGTGAGCCCAGGATCGATCGATCCGAACAACGAGACGACAGGCTTGTTCATCGCCACGGCGATATGCCTTGGCCCCGAATCGGTCGAGACGACCAACCCAGACCGAGCGATGAGCGCTTTGCTCAATCCCAAAGGCAAGTCGTCGAATCGCCCCATGCTCTTGACCCGAGGGTGATTGCACAAATCCTCAATCGCATTGGCGTTCTGACGCTCTGCCGGCCCGCAATGGATGATGACCGAAAGATCCAACTCGTCAGCTAGAATCACTGCCGCCGCAGCAGCATGCTCGATCGGCCAACGCTTCGTCAGGGCCGTGGCCGCCCCAGTATTGATCAATAGCAACGGGCGATCGCTCGAGAGCCCGATCGATTCCAAACAGCGCGTCGCAAGCGCTTCGTCGCGAGGCAAGAAGCCTAGCTGGGTACGACGATCGTCGGCTCGGCAACCGATCGCTTGTGCCAATCGCAAATAGTTGTCGATGCACGGATCCTTGAGTGCATCGGCCGTGGCGGTGCGAACCCTGACCCGATCGCTCAATAGCCAGGAGCGATAGTCGCGGGCATAACCGATGCGACGAGGAATACCAGCCATCGCACCGATCAAGGCCGTCGAGAAGCTGTTCGTCAGGTAGAGAATCGCATCGAAGCGCTCTTTGCGTAAGGCTCGGACCAAGCCTCGCCGATTCAAAACCTCGGCTCCCCCAGAGGACCCACGCGATGGTTTTGCGCGGGGCTTATAACAAAGGGTCTTGTCGGCCCATGGAAGTCCCTCCAGGACCGCTAAGGGTCCAGGGCGAGCCACCCAGCAGATTTCCACCGGTTCAGGAAGCTCAGTGCGCAAAGCGCGAAGGGCCGGGGTTGCCATGCAGGCATCCCCTACCCAGTTTGGAAGCATCACCGCGAGTTTCATAATGCGGGCTTTGTACAAAATGCGCAATCTCCGCGTCAAGCTGGCTTGTCTCGATGCAGTAATCCCTTGCCCATTCCCCGGCCCATTCCCTGGCCCAAGCCACCATAGCCCCGGGCCAAAAAAACTACGCATCCGGAAAATCTTACCAAATCCGAACAGTCTGCCTTCACCATACCCCTTCGGACTGTCGATTGGACCAACGAGTGTCTTCCTCGAACCGATAGGTACCCCATGGACGGCTTACAACGAAACCGAAACCGGCTCAAATCCCTGATCCGAAATGCTTGCATTTCGGCCTTGATGGTCCCATGGATCCCATCAGCCATGACCGGTTGCAATCGGGCCCATTATCGGACCAAGGCCGACGAGGAGGTCCGAAATTTGATCGACGAGAAGGTCTGCGACTCGTCGATGCCATCGATTCCGGATATCCAGGTTGACCGTGCATCGCGGATGTTCGATCCGTTCAACCCGGACCGTCCACCGATGCCTGAGGACGACGGTGTGGCGCATCAGTACATGCGTTTGGTCAATGGCAAGAAGCACTATCCTTTGTGGGACGTCAACGGACGGACCAACACGTCGGAGAATCCAGTCTGGTGGCAGTACTTGCCCCTCGACGAGCGCGGAGTTTTGGTGCTCGATGCGGATACTGCGGTGCGTGTCGCGACATTGCACAACACGAATTACCAATCCGAGATCGAGACGCTGTATCTTTCGGCGTTGGATGTGAGCTCAGAGCGGTTCTTGTTGAGCAATCAGTTGTTTGCTGGATACGGATCGATTTACACTGCCGACGGGGCTTTGCGTCGGGGAGCTGGCGGGAATTCGAGTTCGACGTTCTCGAACAGTCCGTTTTCGCGAGGACCTCGCGGGCTGGCTCTGCGTCGTCAGTTTACCACGGGAGCCGATTTGATCGTGGGCTTTGCCAACACGTTGACTTGGCAATTGTCAGGTCCGGACTCACAGTCGGCCACCTCATTGATCGATTTTAGCTTCGTCCAACCTCTTCTTCGAGGTGCGGGTCGGGACGTGGTCATGGAGCGATTGACACTTGCAGAACGCACGTTGCTCTACAATGTTCGGGCGTTTGAACGATATCGCACAGGATTTTATACCACGGTGACCGTAGGTCGACAGGCAGAGGCCGGTCCGACCCGCCGCGGGGGCTTGTTTGGCGGAGCGGGCTTGCAGGGCTTTACGGGCCTCGGAGGCGGCTTTGGAACCGTTGGAAACGTCCAGAACAACGCGGGAGCGGGCTTTGGTGGTGGGGGTGCGGTCCCGCAAGTCGGCGGCTTTTTAGGGCTTGTCCAAAACCAGTTGCAAATCCGAAACGCCGAGGAAAACGTCGCTCGACTCCGAGACAATCTGGCTCGCTTTGAAGACACCCTGCGCGAGCAATTGACGATCATCCCGCCGACCCAAGACACGATTCCCGGACAGCAGCTTCAGGTGGCCCAAGCTCGCCAAGCGTTGATTTCGGCGCAGGCGAGTTTGCTGCAGCAGAAGTTCAACTACGAGCAGACGCTCGATAATTTCAAGAGCACGCTCGGATTACCACCTTACGTTTGCATCGAGATCAAGGATCCGATTCTCGATCAATTCAACTTGATCAGCGGTGAGCTCAAGGAACGTCGCAACAAGGTTGCGGATCTTCGAGACGAGATTGGGAACGACAACACCAAACTCCTCGAGCAAAGTCCTGTGGAAACCGATCCTTCCACAGGCAAAAAGGAGCGATCGCTGACCAAGGGAAGCGAATCGACACAAGCCATCGAGCGGATCGATCGGCAGGCTCAAACGCTCGAAGATGTCCGAAAGACGCTTCTGTCGAAAGACTTCCCGTTGGTTCGTCAAGACATCGAAAGACTCAGGCAGGTCTTGCCTCAACGCATCGAGGAGCTCAAGCGTTTGCGCACGGTCTACGAGCAAGAGCGATCGATGATCTGCAACTTGCTCCCTATCGAAACCCTCGATGCGGCCTTGATCGACCCGACCGCGTTGGAAACGCTTACTGAGAAATTGAGCAAGGATGTCGATATTCTTGAACAACGCTTTTTGAACCGCGCCAAGCGGATCGAGCAACTCCAAAACGATGCCAAGAAATCATTGGCTAGCACCGGTCCTGGGGGCAAGGAACAGTTCAAAAGCCTTCGCGATGAAGTGATTCTGCCGAGCCAGTCCCTTTTGGCCGAGTTCGCCGAAGATGTGCTTGCACTCCAGGTCCTCCAAGCCCGAGCGAGGGTCGAAAGCGTGAACTTGCCCGAAGTCGATTTGCAGCCCGAAGAAGCCGTTCAGATCGCTCGTCAGCAGCGATTGGACTGGATGAATGCTCGGGCGCAATTGGTGGACTCTTGGCGATCGATCGAAGTGGTAGCCGACAACCTCGAAAGCTCGTTGGATGTGGTCTTCAGCGGCGACATGCAGAACATCAACGACAATCCGTTGTCGCTGCGTGGACGAACCGGTCGCTTGCGAGCCGGCTTCCAATGGGACACGGCCCTGACGCGTATGAACGAACGCAACCAGTACCGTCAGGTCCTCATCGAGTGGCAGCAAGCCAAACGCAATTACTACCGATTCGAAGACGGCATCTGGCAAACCCTACGTTCGCAGCTGAGAAATATTCGCTACAACCAATACAATTTCGAGCTGCAGCGCTATGCGGTTCGGATCGCGGCCCAGCAGATCACGATCAATGAGGATCTGCGTCAGATCCGCGAGAGTTTGAACCAAGCCTCTGGCCCGACGGCCGCCCGGGATAGCATCTCGGCCTTGCAGGACTTGCTCAACGCCCAAAACACGTTCTTGGGCGTATGGGTCTTCTACGAGGCCCAGCGTCGGAACCTCGACCAAGACCTCGGAACGATCCGTGTCGATGCCGAGAACATTTGGGTCGATCCAGGTCCGATCACTTCCGAGATCTATGGATTCGACGGACAGGGAGCATTTTGCCCCCCTTGCGAGCCGCAATTCGGTCAACCCGAGCAGTTCGAATCGGCGCCCTTTGCACCGGAAATGATCCAGCCGATGATCGAACAACCCGTTGAGGTCGTCACACCGGCTGGATATCAACTTCGCCCGGTCCCAAAAAAGGGTATCACCCTTCAGGAATACGTTCAACCATGATTCGCTAGGGGACTTGCACTGACCTCCGATTGGCTGAATTGATCCGGCAAAAGCACTTCGATCGTCTCGACCGAAACGGTCGCATGGTACTTGGTCATCACTTCCTCCCGAAGGTACTTCAAGAGACCCTCGCTGACCTGGAACGGGACGATGGTTTCCAACCGGATGCCATTGGTTGTCTCCCAAGTACCATCGTGGACGTTGTGACGACCGACGCCTCGCGAAGGAGTGATAGTAAAGCCGCTAGCGCCGCGGGCCAAGCATTCTCGTTGCAAAAGATCCTCGCAATCCGGTTCGGCCACAATGGTGATGCGTCGCAATCGAGCCAACCCCCGCTTGCGGGCCGCCTCGGCGTGGTTGCTCAGGGCTCGATGCTGTTCGAGCCCCACAATTTCCAGTTTCAAGCCTTCGGCTGTAAACTCGGATTGAGTCTCGTGGAGTTTCTCCATCACCGTATGATCGATCAGCTTGGCGTCTGATACATCGATGATCAGGTTCTTTCGCTGGACCAATCCGATGTGCTCGATTTGGCGTTTGAAGGGGATCCAGTTGCTAAAGACCGCCGATTCGCTCGCCCGGATCTTAACGGTATCAGGCGAGACCTCCTCGATGTCCAGATACGCTTTGAAAAACGATTTGATCGGAACCCCATTGATCAAGTGGATCAGGAACTTCAAACCGATCCCTGCGGCCACTCCGATCAAAAGGTCCGTCGCGAGCGTCACGATCAGGGTCGTAACGAAGATGACAAACTGCTCGCGTCCGACCTGGTACATGTGGGAGAACTCGCTCGGGTGCGCAAGGCGAAATCCGGTGTAAATCAGCATCGCTGCCAACGCCGATTTTGGAATCAGGTGGAGTGTGGCCGGAAGAATCGCGACACAAACCAGCAGGAATACTCCATGCCACATGTTGGCAAATCGCGTCCGGGCCCCGTTGTCGATATTGGCCTTGCTTCGAACAATCTCGGAAATCATCGGCAGTCCACCGAACATCGAAGCGCATAGATTCGCACAGCCGACGGCCAACACATCGCGGTTCATATCGGTTTTGCGCTTCCATGGGTCGATCGAATCAATCGCCTTTGCGCTCAAGATCGATTCGAGCGTGCCGATGATGAAAAACATCCCGATCCACTTCCAAGCGATCCACTGCTTGAGGACCCCGAAATCCGGAAGGGTGATTTGATCGAGGATGCCAAACATCTTCGACGGTAGCGGGACTAGATACTGGTCCCCCAATTTGTATTCATGTCCGAAGAGTTTGTACTGATGGTTCTCGAGCAAATTCAAATACAGTCCGATCAAAACCGCGACGACTAAGACGACCAATTGCGGAGGGATCACAGAGATTGCTTGGATCTTCTTCTTGATCGTTGGCCACAGAGCAAGCAGACAAAGGCTCAATAGACCGATCGATGCGATCGCAGGATTGGCCTGCGAAATCAAATGCGGAATCTCCGCAAGCAATTCCAATGGCTCTTGCTTGTCGGTCGATACACCCAATGCATTCGGGATCTGCTTGGCGATGATGATCACACCGATGGCCGAGAGCATGCCGTGTATGGCGGACTTTGGGAAGAACTCGCTGAGAATTCCCGCTCGAAACACCCCGAACAAAATCTGTAGGACCGCAGCCGCCACTCCGACGGCTAAGCACGCGCGGTAAGCATCGAAGTCACCAGGGCCTTGGCCATCAGAAAAACCGTTCCCACCGAAGTCTTTGATGCAACCCAAGACAATCACGATCAAGCCCGCTGCGGGTCCTTTGATCGTCAATTCGGAATTGCTGATGAAGGTCGTCAGGATGCTGCCGATGACGGCAGTCATAATACCAGCCATGGCCGGATAGCCACTGGCAAGCGAAATCGCCAAGCACAGCGGCAAAGCGATAATGAAAACCATGAGACCTGAGACCAGGTCCTCTTTGAAGTAACGGACAAATCCCGCCGCGTTGCCGCGCGGCGTCTCGACATTGCTTACAGACACTTTTGAATCCCGATTGCTTGTGAAAAAGTTAGACCTGCGATTGCCCATGGAGCCCTCGCAAACGCATTCGATGTAGCGGTCTACTTAAGCCGGTGGAGGGCGTTGCAATTGCGGTTCAAAAAACGCATCATCGACCCCTAGCCTCGGCCGGTCCGATAGATGCAAAGTCCAAAAACAGACGGGCTGCCAAACCTGGCTGGCCTCATAGAAAACCGTTTCGCGGAACTCGTCATGCCGAAACTCCTCGGCATCCGACTCGATCTCTTCGACCACGTTGGCAGCCACCAACGACGGATCCGACGTGAAACATGGCTCAAAGACACCCGCGACGCAGGAAAGCAGCAGCATTCCAACGATCTGCAGAGCAAATCTGCCTTTTAAAAAATAGAAAATCATGTTCAACTTCCGAGGAGCACATCCTTGGGAACCATCGACAGGTCCAAAGCACATACATCTAGAATTGTAGACCGATTCGGGAATCAAACAGGGACGAACCGCATTTATTTGCTACTTTCCCCTTAGATAACAAACGCGTTACAACACCAAAATCCCATTTTACTACATTCAAACTGGAGTTTTCATGCGAGTCGTCATCACCGGTGGAGGTGGATTTCTAGGCCATCAACTCTGCGAGGCCTTAATGGATCGCGGATCGCTCATCGGACAGGACCGGCAAGTGCAAGCCATCGAGGAGATCGTTCTTCTAGACGCGGCTTTCCCAAGACCAAGAACTCAAAAGTCCAGCTCCGTCCGAGTCGAGCAAATCGTCGGGAGCATCGAATCGCAAGAAGCGATCGATGCGGCGGTCGGCTCGCAACCAGGTACCGCAATCTTTCATCTTGCTTCGATGGTAAGCGGCGAATGCGAAGAACGGTTCGACGAGGCGTTGCGAGTGAACTTGCACGGCTCGATGCGTTTGCTTGAAACCGCAAGGCGGCTGGGCCCGACCTGCCGATTCGTCTTTGCCAGCAGCATCGCTTGCTTCGGCGGACCCGCCCTAAAAGACCCCTGCGATGATTGGACCAAGCTCACTCCGCAGACGACGTATGGAATGACCAAAGCGATCGTAGAGATGCTCATCAGCGATTATGCTCGCAAAGGTTTTGTCGACAGCCGCGCGGCGCGATTGCCGACGGTCATCATCCGACCAGGCAAACCCAATGCAGCAGCAAGCAGTTGGGCCAGCGGTATGTTTCGCGAACCACTCCAAGGACTCGATTGCTTGCTGCCTGTCTCTTTGGATCAACGCCATCCAATGACCAGTGCCACCACGGTAATCGATTCGCTCATCGCCATCCATAACCTGCCGACTGAATCGATCGGCACGGATCGTGCGATCGGTCTCGATGCGATGAGCATCACCCCTCGCATGGCGCAGCAAGCCCTCCTTGAAGCGACCTCAGGGCCCAATGCGATCGAACTTCCTCATCGTCTCGGCCAGATCCTTCTGGAACCCGATCCTCGCATCGAGAGGATCGTCGAGCAGTGGCCTGTGGCCATCGATGGCCAGCGCGCTGTGAGCCTCGGTCTGCCGCGCCCGGCGAGTTTGGTCGAGATCATTCGAACGTTCGTCGCGGATTTTCTCGATTAGCTTTTCTGCTAAGTGCTTTCCTGCTAGGAGGTCGCCTCGGCCGGTCGTAAGATCAGCTAGCAAGCGCCACGGGCAGCTCGACTAGCCCGATCGATTCGACATGCGTGTCGCTTGGGATCTCGCTCGTCGAGAGGACCTGAAGGTTCGGCAGGGAGTCTCGCAACGTTTTACGAACGCATTGCCGGATTTGCGGATTGACGAGCAACACAGCAATTAGAGAAGGATCCTCGATCGATCGGAGGTAGCTTTTGAGCTGATCGATCAGCGGCCGCAGGAGACTGGGCGGAAAGGCTGCATGAGGCACACGGCGATTCTCGGCGGCCGATGCGAACGCGTCCTCGATCCACGGATCGAGGGTAATCGCAAGTATCCGACCTCTGGAATCCCTCAGTCGCCCACAGAGCGTCCGAGCCATCCTCTGACGCACTTTCTCGGTCAATACCTCTAGATCCTTGGTCTCCGAGGCATGGTCGCCGAGCGTCTCGAGCACAAGGTTCAGCGGTCGAATCGGTACTCCTTCGTCGAGCAAGTTCCTGAGAACCTGCTGAACTTCCGAAAGCCGCATAACCGCCGGGATCAATTCGTCGACCGTCGCGGGATTGGATTTGTGCAGCTGATCGATCAGTTGCTTGGAAACCTCCCTGGAAAGCAGCTCCGAGGCATGCTTGCTGGCCACGACACAAAGATGGTTCGCCAGGACTTGGCCACACTCCCAAACGCGGAAGCCTTGTGCCTCGGCAGCCGAACGATCCGAAGGTTCAATCCAAAGGGCTTTTTTACCCGTAGACGGATCGATGGCAGGATCCCCAGAAATCGTCGAAGCGGTAGCCCCAGAACGATTTCGAGGTGGCACCGCAAGGAGCCTTTCGGGTACCAACATTCCCGAGGCGACCGCATTTCCGTAAAGCGAAAATTCGTATTGAAACGATGATAAGCTCAGTTTGTCCTTGATGCGGACCATCGGCATGAGGATCCCAAGTTCAGCGGCCAACTGCGTGCGAACCGCCCCGATACGTTTCATGATGTCGCTTCCAGACTTCGGATCGACCAAAGGAACCAGTTTGGCACCGAGCTCGAGCCGCAAGGGATCCTCCTGCAAGTAATCCTCGATCTTCTTGTCCGTGGGCTTGGACCGCGAAAGCATCTGCTGCTCCTCGCGACGTCGGCTGCTTTGAGACTCTTGCTTGTGCTGCTTTTGAAGGATCACCGCTAGACCAACCATTCCACCACCAAGGGCCAGGATGGGTACAGGCGGCATGGAGGTAAAGAGCAACAACCCCAGGAAAACGCCAGAGATGATCAGCGGTGCGGGTTTGGAAAAAATCTGCCCAAATAGATCGTTCGAAAGGTCCGAACGCTGCGTCGAACGCGTGGTCAAAACGGCCGCTGCAATCGAGACGAGCAAGGCCGGCAACTGGGTCGCAAGCCCATCGCCAATCGTGAGCTTGCTGTAGGTCGCAGCCGCTTGAGAGATCGACAATCCAAAGTGCACCACCCCCATGTAGACTCCGCCCAAGAGATTCAATGCCGTAATGACAAGTCCAGCGATTGCATCCCCTCGAACGAACTTGCTGGCCCCATCCATCGAACCGTAAAAGTCCGCCTGCTGGGTCACCTCCCGACGCCTTCGCTGGGCTTCCTCGTTGTCAATCGCATTGGCTGCTAAGTCCGCATCGATCGCTAGCTGACGGCCCGGGAGTGCATCGAGAGCAAAACGCGCTGCGACCTCACCAATCCGTGTCGCCCCTTTGGTAATCACCACAAAGTTGACCAAAAAGATAATCAGAAAAAGCAGAATCCCCACCTCGATTTTGTCCCCAGCAACAAACGCACCAAAGGATTCGACCACCCGGCCAGCGACCGCAGTGGAACTCCCTGTATCCTGAGTCAAAATCAATCGGGTCGTGGCAATGTTCAACGCCAAACGACCGAGGGTCGTCGCCAAAAGTACCGTCGGAAAAACGCTGAACTCCAACGGAGCACCGACCGATAGTGTTGTCAGAAGCACCATAAGCGAAAGCGCAATATTGGCCACCAGGAGTAAATCTACCATCGCCGATGGCATGGGGACCAACAACACGGCCAAACACGCCAAAATTCCAGCGGGCACCAAAAAACTCCGATAGCGGAGGAACGTCGTGACGAGTTTTTCCATAGGTGCCGATTTCCAATTCGTTCTTGCTTTCAAACCAACGGAAAACTAACCTTCCAGGCATCCTAAAGTCCAGACCGATTCAGTCCGCTACAATGGTCCCTATGGTCAAAGCCGAGCCGAGCAAACCACTGAAGTACTCAATCTTCATGCCCAGAATCTGGCACGGAATGCCACCCCATGTCTGGCTCCCAGCCTTGGTCCGCAACCGATTCCATATCTCCCCTTCCCGCTTGCACCACGCGTTGGGTGTCTCGGCCTTCGGTCCAATGACGGCCATGCTAGCATTAGCTCAGCACCTGGTATGGGGCCGAGCGATCGCCAAAACGCCAATCGAACAACCCCCGGTCTTCATCCTGGGACACTGGCGAAGTGGCACAACGCTCCTGCACGAGTACCTAGGGCTCGACCCGCAATTCGCATCGCCAACGACCTACCAATGCTTTGCCCCCTGGCACTTCCTGCTGACCGAAGGCTTGGTGACGCGCTACGGCAACTCTTTGCTGCCCGATCGGCGTCCGATGGACAACATGAAGGCCGGTTGGGCGTTGCCCCAGGAGGACGAGTTTGCGCTGATGAATCTCGGCGCACCGTCGCCCTACTTGCGTCTGATGTTTCCGAACCACCCGGTGCCATTTACCGACACCTTGGATTCCGATCGATTTGAGCCCAAGCACCTTCAGGCCTGGCGCGACCACTTGAAGTGGTTTATCCAAGCCTTGACTTTCAAGACCCGAAAACAATTGCTGCTCAAAAGCCCCCCCCATACCGGGCGTCTGGGCGTCTTGAGGGACATGTACCCGCAGGCCAAATACATCCATATCGTCCGCGATCCGCGCAAGCTCTATCCATCGACGATGAAACTTTGGAATTCGCTCGATGAACACCAATCGCTCCAATCGATCACCGACCAATCGCAATTGCAAACCTTTGTGCTCGAATCGCTTTGTACGATGTACCAGGCCTTTGAACGGGACCGTACCGAGGTCCCTGAAAACCAGATCGTCGATATTCGCTACGAAGATTTTATCGCCAAACCTGTAGAGATGCTCTCGGAGATTTACAGACACCTAGATCTGGGTGACGGTGAATCGATGCAGACGGTTTGGAAAAACAAATGCGATCAAGAGCAAGGCTATCAGACCAACAAACTCGAACTCAGCAGCGACCAAGAGGCCATGATCCTCGAACATTGGGGCCAATACGCTCGCCAATACGGTTACCTGAACTCCTGATCGGCCGTCTGCAAAGAACCCAGTAGGATCTTAGACCAGGTTCGATAACCGTTCGGATTCAAATGGAGCCTGTCGTCCTTGAACAACTCGGCTCGGGGGTTTCCATCGCGATCGAGGAAAGCATAAGCAGTCGGGATGTAGAAAACTCCAGGCGTCGATTCGGCAATCTTTCGAAGCATGCTATTGGTGAGCTGAATCCTTGGCCAATACTTGTACCGCAACGGTGTGGGTGTTACGGCTACCAAATGGATCGGAACCTCAGGGCGCTCGGCTCGCAACTGGGCAATCACCAACCGGGCGTATTTCGAGGTGGTTTCCGGATCGGTATCTTCCTCGGACTTGTCAGTGATTTCGTTGGCGATAAAGACAACCGCCTTGGAGAATCGCAAGCCTGCGGTAAGCTCCGGGGTGTGAATCGCAAGATCGCCGAACCGTGCGCCCCCAAATGCCCGCTTGACGACCTTCACAGGCGCAAGATCCTCTTGGATCGTGTCCCATAGACGAAACGAGGAACTCCCCAAGAACAAAACATGCTCGGACCCGCCGTCGGTCGCGTTGCTCTCAGCGAGCTTGGCGACATCCTCTTGCCACTTTTCTGATTTGGGGCGAAACGGCTTCAAAAGCGCTTCAACTGCCTCAGGATCGTGAGGATTAAATGCCACGAGCCCTTCTTCGGTGATGCTTTCTTGAATAGGTTCGGCAATCGGCTGGGCCAGGAGTGCCTCAGGGAAAAACACCAACATGCCGATGGCCATGAGAGCAAGATTTGCCAGTAACAAACGCTTCGCCACAAGAACCTTGCTCAAGCATCGCAAGGGTGCCCGGACCATGCTTGTCGATTCAGGATCCAATTCCTGGTTCCTTTTGGACTCGATCGCTCGAATCGATGCGTGGAGTGTTGGCTGCTAGCAAGGAGCTTGCCGTGGAAATGCATCCGAGCGACATGACGCTCATGGCCTGCGACTCCGAGCGGACCATCGACGCAGCTTCCCCAAGCAAAACATGCACGGACTTGCTGGGATCAAAGGCTACGGCAATCCGCTGGCCGCACAATACCACGATGGCGCGTCGGTTGGCTTGAACACCCTCCAACGAGCAATCGCTCAAGGTCTCCTTGAGTTTTTGCTCATCCCAATCGACCGGATGGATCGAGCCATGATGGGCCGCATCGTAGAGGATGCTCAGCGCCATATCGACATCCACGGCTTGATCGAATCGAGAGCGTCGCAGGGTCTGTTCGGCCAAGCGGCTGAGTCCGAAGACGGTCGACTGCAACGGCAAACCCGGTCGAAACGAGGTCTGAATCCAATGCGCTAACGGGGCATTGGATGCTAGATCTACAGCCGAAAGGACGATGGTCTGGGCCGTTCCATCCATCGCGTCGAGCACGTAATAATTCGGAGTCGCACCATGCGACAAATTGATCATGTTTTGAACCGTGGCCGCTTTGAGTTTCTGCAAACTCTCCAGGTCCCCGGGAGGCCCCTGGATCGGCATCGGATCGGGCAACGCGACGACATTCAAGTCCCCTGGAATTTCCAATCCCTCAAACGTTTCGAGCAAGACCGATGGGTCTTTCCAAGCATCCGCAGGCAATTCCGCTTGGCGGCATAAGCTTGCTAAGGTGGTATCGAGATCCCAACCTTGCTCGACGGGCAACCCCGGCAAGATCAAGCCACCGCGCTGACCGTAGACGCTGGTTAAGCTGGTGGTTATTCGCAACCCATGCTTGCCCAGTTCGATCTTTTCGCTGCGCTCTGCTCCGTCGGCTTCGATGGCCAAGGGGTCCATCAGCAGGGTCAGATGGCAAGAAAGGTAGGGCAATTCGATGCTCGAAATCGCCGGTATGCGAGGATCTTCGTTGGCCGTCTTTTGCGCCGACTCGGCGATCGCATCGCTTAATCGCGTCGGTCTTCCAAGAAATCCACAGGAGCCACGTAACGTCTGGCCCCGTTTGAGCGTGGTGAAACATCCATAGACATAATGATCAGCCAATTCCCCGAGTTCGTCGAATACCCCTGCGCTCAATCGCTGCTTGAGCGCCTTGGCCACCACGATCCGAGCGGCGATCTTTTGAATCACTCCTTGCGTTTGGCTATCGATCGCTTGGAGGTCCAAAAGGGTAAGTTTACGGATGATCGGCTCGCTCATCGAAATGGCTTCTATTCTAGCTGGTAATCCGGCTGGTATTCTGGATGAAATTCTGAATGAAATTCAAGCTGATATTCATGCCGATATTGTGCTTAGCATCGCGGTTCGTGTCGCGGCTATTGGATGGCGCAGTGGGCCATAAATCGCATGAATTCCAGTTGGAAATCGCCGGGCGATTTACAATTGGAACGCGTCTTCCTCAGCTTGTTCGGCATACAACGGCATGTATCGGTAGTAGACTTCGAGCATCATCGTCGACATGCATGTCCAGTACAAGCGACCTCCTTCGTTGCTCAGTCCTGCGTCGGTGTACCAACTGCCGGCCCCGTGTCCGGATTGGACTTGCGTGCTGACGATTTGATCTCGCATGCGAACGTTCCAGGACTCCCACTCCGGCCCACCGTATTGTTTCATGACTTGGGTCGCATAGTAGTTGTAGTAGATGTCGGACTTGCTCGGTCCGGCTTCGGCGAATTTTTCTGCTGCTGCTTTGATCGATGGCTCATCTTTTTTCCAACCCGAATACATGCGGCACAAAACGCCACAAGCGGTCATCGCCGGGCGGTATTCGAGCGGACTCTTTTGTTTCGAATCCATGCTGTAATGGTAGCCAAAGCCGCCCGGGACCATCATCGTATCGAGGAAGAAGTTCGCGCGGCGGATGGTGTCGATATCGATGTCCAATCCGGACATCGCGGCGCTTTTGATGGCCATCATCTGCCAACCGACGACGGAGGTGTCCCCCGGCATTTTGTCTTGGATATAAGGGGAATAATGCCATCCGCCCGTCTGCGGGTTCTGGGCCGGGGTCATGTAGTTGATGCTCAATTGGGCCGCTTCGCGAAGCCTTGGGTCTCGCGTCATGCCGTAGGCTTCGCACATGGCAATCGAGGCGATCCCATGGCCGTACATGTCGTCGAACCCCTTGCCACCAGATCCGACCCACCAAGCCCCATAGCCACCTTGCGCTTTGAGACTTTGGATCAGGAAACTCAGGCCTTTGAAAACCGTCTCCTTGTACTCCCCTTCCATGTGCGTTTGGCCTGCGCCCAAAAAGCACATCAAGGCCATTCCTGTCGCACCGTTCATGCTCGCGGTGCGCTCTCCAGGATGATCGCACTTGCCACCGCAGACCAACGAGTGGGACCATGTCCAAGCACCGGTCTGGGGATTCTGATGCTCGGCAAGCCATTTGAGCGACATGGACACGGCACGCTCGGTCTCGGTGGTCCCACCGAACTTCTTGAGCAAGTCCCGCTTGGTCTCACTCGAACGGCTGTTCAACCCCGCACGCATCGCTGCGTTGCTCTGGGCCGCGATTCCCGAAGCAGGAGCAAGCGATTCGCTCAAACCGGAAATCGAAACATCCGGAGCAGCGGCAATCATCGAACTCATGTCGACCTCGACCTTCGCATCGACCGCCGTCGGCTCGACGCTCGGGACATCCGAGGGACTGTCCTCGGTGGTATCCGATTGCATGTCGGCCGTCGCATTGTCCATCGAGAACTCTTCAAGCGCATCGGATTCGTTCCCCGACTGCTCTCCAATGTTCAAAAGCAAATTGATCTCTTTTTGGATCGGCTCGATGTTCCAAGCCGCCAACCCAAGAATCGCCGCGACATGGACCACAGTGCTGATAAGCCAACTGGGGGCTGCATGCCAAAAACCGGTCTTCTTCGGCCGCGATTCCCGCAACTGCGGTTCGCTCGGGCCAGACTCCGTTGCCCCGACCAAAGCGCCGTCTGCTTGTCGCTTATCGCCGGTCTTCAGAGAAACAGGCGTCTTCGAGGAAACAGGCGTCTTCGAGGAAACAGGCGTCTTCGGGGAAACAGGCGATTTGGCAGCAGCCGGTTTTCCTCCAGCCGACTCGACCGTAGGCTCGACAATCGGCTCGGACGCCTCGTTCTTGGCACTCGGCGCAGTCTCGAATTCCGGCAATCCAATATCCAATCGATTCAGATCCCCTTGATTGCGATCTTTACGATCCTCACCAGGATTCGACATAAGTCACCCACACAACGAAACAAGAGAAGAACAGCAAGCCCAGCGGTTTGTGACTACGATAAGCCTCACAAACCCGCTACTATCTTAGCAGTTCCAAAACCGCCAGTGTACTCTTTGAATTTCATTTTACCCTACCTTCCAGTGCCAGCCCCCGAGTCCCTCCATGCAAGCAAATCGACCGAACCGTCGTTCTGAACAAGCTTCAGGACGCCTCCCAGGGGCCGGATTGACCAAGCTGCTTACCGTATTTTCCCTGCTCTTTGCCTTAGGCTGCACCCCGGATTCGAACTCTGCGACCGCCGCTCGTGATCCAAAAACCCAGCGACCCAGGGCCATTCGGGATGCCCTGCCAATCGTCCGTCAGGCTCCGGCTAACCAAGACGCTCTAGCCAGCCAAGAAGCGCCGGCCAACCAAACAGCTCCGGCCAACCAAGAAGCAACTGCCAGCCAAGAAGCAACAGCCGAGCCAGAAACGCCTGCCAGCCAAACTGTGCCTGCATCCGAAGGGAAACTTAGCCCGCAGACATTGATTGTCGAAGTCCACGGCTTCCAAAGCCCCTCAGGGCAATGCCGCTTGGCCCTCTACCGCAACGCCCAGGGATTCAACCAACCGAAACTTGCATGGGCCAAGCAAACGCTCGATGTGCCAAACCAAGGGCCCGTGCTCTGGACGATCGAACTCGACGATGCGCCGCAGGCAGGGTCCTCGACCCGCTGGGCCGTCTCGGCCCATCACGACAAGAACAACAACGACCAACTCGACAAAAATGCCTTTGGAATCCCTACCGAACCTTACGGTTTCTCCAAGAACCCCAAGCGGGGCTTTGGGCCACCGGCGTTCGACGAGGCCTGTTTTTCGCTTGGCCCCGACGAGCTGCAATCTGCCGCACGGATCGAAATCCGAGTACAGTGACGAATGATGATGCATGATGCTTTGAATTCAAACGTCGGATTGCGATTGACGGCCCAAGCCATCGCCAGACCGGAGCTTTTGGGGATCGCCACGCCGATCGGTTCGCATCGTCAAGGGACCAACCGCCGCTACAGCACGATAAGCCTCAGGGATCTCGATGAACGCTCCAGTTCGATCGCTGCGGGCATGCAAGCCATGGGGATCGGCCCGAAGCATCGCATCGCGTTGCTTGTGAAATTTGGCGAGGATTTCATCGCGCTGGTCTTTGCCCTGCTGAAAACCGGGGCGACCTTGGTACTGGTCGATCCAGGGATGGGCCGCAAGAACCTCCTGAATTGCCTTGCGGAGACCCAGCCGGATGGTTTTGTCGCGATCCCCCTGGCACAAGCGATCCTCAAGGCCAAGAGGGGTCTGTTCCCGAGCGCGAAGTTCTATGTGACCGTCGGCAACCGCTTCGGGATTCTCCCAGCACCGACGCTATCGGAACTCGAGGCCACTCCATCGAATCGCTTTCGTGCTCCCGTGACGCAGTTGCACGACTCGGCGGCCATCATTTTCACCACCGGTAGCACTGGCCCGCCCAAAGGTGTCCTGTACAGCCACCAAACCTTTCTTGCGCAGATCGAAATGATCTCTGAGCGCTACTGCATCGAACCCGGCGGCAAAGACCTCAGTGGCTTTCCCCTCTTCGGACTCTTCAACGCCGTGATGGGTACGAGCACGATATTGCCCGACATGAATCCGACGCGCCCCGCCGATGTCGATCCTCCTCGCTTGCTCGATGCGATCGATCAATGGCAGATCAACCAATCCTTTGGCTCCCCGGCGCTTTGGACCAAGGTGGGGCTTTATTGCCAATCGACCACTAGGCGTGTCGAGAGCTTGAAGCTTGTCTTAAGCGCCGGCGCCCCGGTCCCACCGCGTGTCCTCGAAAACCTCCGAGTCTCTATCGCTCCTGACGGCCAAGTCTTCACCCCCTACGGATCGACCGAGGCACTCCCGATCGCCTCGATCGAGTCTCGCGAGATTTTGCAAGAAACTGCCGAGCGCACACGTCAGGGATACGGCACTTGCGTCGGCAACCGCTTCGATCGAGTCCGATGGAAGGTCATCGAGATCACCGACGAACCGATCGCTTCGATCGATCAGGCCCGCAGTGTTGCACCCGGCCAGATCGGTGAACTCATGGTCTGCAGTCCTAGCGTGACGCATCGCTATGTCACGCGCACCGACCAAAACGCCCTGCACAAAGTCCTCTCGGAGCCTAGCAATCCTCAAACCGAAATCTGGCATCGCATGGGAGACGTCGGCTACCTCGATTCCAAGGACCGCTTCTGGTTCTGCGGTCGCAAAAGCCATCGGGTTTTAACCGCCCAAGGTCCCATCTTTACCGAGCCGATCGAAGCGGTCGTCAACACCCACCCGAGTGTGTATCGAAGCGCCCTCGTTCCCCTTGGATCGGCAGGGAATCAAAAGCCCGTCGTGATCGTCGAACCCTGGCCCGAACATCGCAAGCAGGTCAAAAGCAACCTTGCAGCGCACCAACAAGAATGGAGAGCCTTGCTCTTGAATCGCCATCCAAACCTGGACATCGATTCCTTTGTGGTCCACCCGGGACGACTACCGACGGACATCCGACACAACTCGAAAATATTCCGCGAACAACTTACCCAATGGCTGTCGAAGGCTCGAAGCCGAACATATGGTTAAGGTTCTGAATCGCAGCGCCGCTTGCGCCTTTGACCAAGTTGTCGATGGCGCTGATCAAGACGATTCGAGGTCCACTCTCCCAGACGGAAATATCGACGTAGTTGGTCCTCGCAACATACTTCGTCGCAGGCAGATGCGAGACGATCCGCACAAAACCATCGACCGAATAATAGCTCAATAAGCACTCGCGGATTTGGTTGGCCGTCACGCCGGCCGTCGGATGGACATAGATCGTCGAAAGAATCCCTCGTTCCATCGGTGTCAAATGCGGAGTGAAAATCACCTCGGGAGTCACACCGCTAAAACGATGGACAATGTCGACGATCTCGGGTTGATGACGGTGGTTGCCGATCGAATAAGCCGAGATCGATTCGTTGACCTCGCAGTAGAGATTCCCGAGCTTGGGCGTTCGCCCCGCGCCGCTGACCCCAGACTTGCTGTCGACGATAATATCCTTTGGCAAGATCAACCCTTCTTTGAGCAGGGGTGACAGGGGCAAAATCGCCGAGGTCGGATAACACCCAGGATTGGCGACCAAGCGAGCCTCGGCCAACTCATCGGCAAAGAGCTCAGGCAGACCGTAAGGTGTTTTCCCGAGGCGACTCGGATCCGGATGGACCTCCCCATACCACTTCTTGTACAGCTCCGGGGTGCTCAAGCGGTAGTCGGCCGAAAGGTCGATCACGCGGCATCCAGCATCGAGCAACTCCATGATGATGTGCGCAGAGGCACCGTGAGGCAGGCATGTCAGTGCCACATCGCATCGCTCGGCAATTTGCTTGGACGTCAAGTCCTCGACCGGCAATCGGATGCGGCGGACAAGCGACGGATGCATGTCGGCAAGCATGCTCCCGTTGGCTTGGCGACTCGTCGCTGCGGCGATCTCGACAAACGGATGATCGATCAACCTTTCGATCGCTTCGAAAGCGGTATATCCCGAAGCGCCGACAATCGCGACGCGAACTTTGCGTGAGGTCATGGCAGTTTTCCCAAAGTTTCCATCGACGGAGTCTCATCGGACACTGGCTTGATCATATCGCAACCCGTGCACCTTGGCCAGATTGCAAACGATGTCGCCTAAGCCGCCTTGCGAGCCGAATCGCGTTGCGGGTTTGGGATGACCGATTGAGGAACGACCGCCGGGAATTGCTCCCATTTTCGGGAACGCTCGGCAAACGCTTTTTTCGCCGATTCGACCCGTTTGCCAACCGCCTGCGACCAGCTCCGATCGCGAACACCCAGCACCCAACCGAGCCGCTCTGCGGCCAGCTTGGTACTGACCAAGCCGCTTGCCAGATGCCCAAGCCTTCGGACGAGCGGTTCGATGACAATCGCCGAATCGGAGATTTCGCTAAATGCGCAAGCCAACTGACCGATCGAACGGCCCAACTCATAATGCGATAGGACCATGGCCCGCGATTCGTCGCAGGTCACCGACGAACCTTCGACCACCCCAACCTGCATCCCAAGCGACTTGGCCATCAAGCACAATTCGAAGTCGATCAAGTCGCCAGGGATCTTGGTGTTCCAGCCCCCTAGGCATTGAATGGCGCTGCGGCGGATCATCGTGCCGCCTAGCAGTGGTCCAGCGATCTTCGCGGCCTCGCTCGTGACGCGTCGCTGGGGAATCAGGTCGGACTCGAATCCATATCGCAACGCGCTGGAACCCGAGGCCAGAACTCCCAAGGCGATCATGTCGACATCCAATTCGTCGAATGCCGCTAAAGCATCGACACACCAATCGGGTTCTAAAACCGTACCCGGCAGGACGACTTGGAGAACATCTCCTTTGGCCGTTTGAACGGCGATGTTGAGCTGTTCGGCAAGCGACGTCGAGGCAGGTGTCTCGACGAGCGTCGCCTCGTTGCCTTGCAACCCATAAGGATCCTGGTACTCGCCTCGATGAACGATGAGCAATTCGTCGTGGGGAGACCGATGCTCCAGAACCGACACCAACGTGTTTTCCAAAGCTTGGGAATCGCTTTGGAATGGAACGATCAGCGACAAGCGTGGCACAGGACAACGCTCCAAGAAACGAGGTAAGAGGAATCCACCTAGCCAACGGCTTGGAAGATCGACCAGCCCCTAAACCCAGTCCAGCGTTTCAAAGCTTTAACGGATAGTCAAATCAGTCAAACTTTGACGATTCTGAGGTTTCTCAGGGGGCCGGTGTCCGGCTTACCTGGGCAAGTCCACCGAAACTACAGGTCCGATAGCGAGCGGTCGTAGAGCCGGTAGGTCTTCGACGGCACCAAACCGGCGCGTTCCAACGAACCTCGTGACAAATTATTGCTCTCGAGCACCCAGGAAAACTCCGCGTCGGTAATCCCGATGGCCACCACGTCTGGAAGCATCCGATTCAAAAGTACCAAGCCCAACCCCCAGCGCTGCCATTCCGGGACAACGTTGGTACTGATGATCCGCATCTTGGTGATCTTCTTGCGGTCCAAGAGCAGCCTGAGCCATCCGAACGGGAACAAACTCCCGTCAATCTTCTTGATGATCGGATTGTAGTCGGGCAAACCCAATCCCACCCCAACGGCCTCGCCGTTGACCTCGATGACGCTCGTAGCTGCCGGATTGATCAGCAACTTGAGCGACATCCCTAAGGCTTTGATCTCCCCGTCGCTCAGAGGCACAAAGCCCCAGGTCCCTTGCAACGATTCGTTGTAGATCTTC
>JAPLNM010000096.1 GCA_026692845.1 Planctomycetota bacterium
AGGTAACAAGCCAGGGGCTGCTACGGTGGCCCCTGACTTCCTCCCATCCCTGTGGCTTGTTATCTGGGGAAAGCGAAAAATCCAAACGCTTCCATCCTAGAAATGTTAGAACCTTTTACCCACAAATTCTGCGGAAGAGCCCGAAAAAAGAAGTGTTCAGTTCAGCCCAATCCGTTTTGGAACTCTAATGCAGTTGCCCAATCTGGATGATCAACCAGCGGATTGCGGTTCCCCTGCATTGCGAAGATCGCTTGGTTACGGTGACGTTCGTATTCACTTACTGGATGATCTTGGTGTCTGGAAACTGTCGATTCGAGTCGAGTCGCTGAGTCACCGAACACTCGACGAAACCGAGAAGCAGTTGCTTCCAAGAGTTTCTGATGTGATGTTATGGATTCTAGATCCACAATTGAACTCCTAGTACGAGAACCGAATACCAGCTTGAGTCTTCCAGTCTACAGGATCGTCAACCGGATTTGTGTAGGCCAGATCTGTAACCGTTCAGGGCCCGGTCAGGCAATCGCAACTCGCGAGTGCATGGATCGAGTATCGCATAAAGGCGTGTAAAAACAATCAATTTTTGGAGCATAGCGGAGTTACAAGCCTTCTTCGTGATGCCGTTCGACCATGGAAATTTCAATCATTTGTATACATTTAGCTCAGTTTTAACTCGTTACCGATCCGCTTTAGAATGGCGGAAAGAACCACCCGCTGATCGAGATGATCTTGCCACGCCTTTGTGCCTACATCTCGGATGTCGGGAGAATATCGAAGGGGTCAGGCCCAGGGCAATCGTAATCGTTCACGGGCCGGTGCAAAGAATTACGCTGCGGCGGCGTAATCTTTGATCAACGGGAGCAGTGACGGTACTGTTTCTCCCGCGAACTTTGCCTTCATCACGCCAATCAAATATTCGTAGGCGTTGCGTTTCTGTAACCGGCACGTTTCCGAAAGACTTAGGATACGCTCCAGATAACGGCTACCTTGGCTGCTCTGAGTTCCAAAACACAGTTTTCGCAGGATTACCGCCGAACGAAGCGTCCGCTCAGCCGCGTTATTCGTCGGCTCGATTCCTTCTACATCCAGAAATGTCTATCGGTGATCCTTGCGAGGCAGGATCTCATCGCAGAATCCAATCAACTTGGCATGGCCGCTATAACTGCCCCGGAGAAGAAGACTATTGAACTCCTTACAAACGGGACTCGCTAATCGCCTGAATGCTTTCCAATTGACCTCTGCTCGTTTGTATCGCTTCCAGTATTCGAATAGCAGGCGTTCTTGCCGTATCAAGTCATCGCTGAGAACGTGGGGACTGTCCCCCGGGGTTTTTGTCTAAGCACGATGCGATGGCCGACCGTTAGCACCGGCTAATTGCTTCGATCCCTACGGGATCAGTTGCCCGGGAAGGCCATCGCGGTTGACCCTACTTAGCTCAATTTGCAAGGCTCACGGGCCAAAAAAAGCCGACTTGGCCGCTGTACGCGTACGAGCGGCAGTTGATTCGTTAACTGTACGACGGACTTCCAGTCCGTCGTACTATGCGTAGGACGGACTTCCAGTCCGTCGTACTATGCGTAGGACGGACTTCCAGTCCGTCGTACTATGCGTAGGACGGACTTCCAGTCCGTCGTACAAGTCGATCGCCTGCCCGCTGGCACCATTTTTTCCACTGTTCAACGTGCAAGTACCCCGGATTCCTCCGGTCTGTAATCGTCGGAGTTTTCCAACCGTAACTGTCGCAGATCGGCCAAGCGACCTTCCAATTGTGCGATCTGTGCGTCAATAGCTTCTAGTCTCGACTCGTCTCCAGAATCCAAGTCTTTCATCTCTCTATAACTCAGTAAGTGAAAGATCGGAATCAGAACCGACATCGCCGCGTCGAAGATCGCTGCCACTGCTAGGGTAGTTAAAGAACCACTCCAGGATTCCATGAGCTGGGGCGACATAACGAACAAGGACACAAACGAGGCGACGGTGAGAATCGAAAATACCGCTAGTAAGATCGCCCAGCGAAATCGCTTGGAGAGCCGCGCAATAGACAACAGTGAAATATGGCTGCAAGCTACTGCCATAATGCAAATGACCGGCGTCCATCGCAAAAAATCTAAATCTACTATCGGCCCACGCGTCGGTTCAAGCCAAATCAAGTACAACAGCATCAGCGTGCTGAGTAAGGTCAGCACTAGCCCCGCGACCGGAAAAATCGTCGCTCGTTTGCCTTCCAACGCCGCTCCGCATCCGAGCGCACAAACGCTCGCCAAGGCGATGGTCAAAGCGGTGAAAAGGACTCCAAATTCGTTGTAGTTCCCAACCAGAATTTGTCCAACCCCCGCAAATGCACTGCAGGCGACCGCAACAATGTGCATCCACAGAAATAGTTGGCGTAACGAAAACTGATAAGCGTTCAGTCGTGATTCGGTGGTTGATTTAAACATGGGTTTTGGCCTCGCGTAAGTAGCGAAAGGGTTGCTTAGGACTAAATTGGTAAATGAACGAACCGACAGATGGCTGAATAAGGGCTGCTGATCCCGGAAATTCACAGTGTGGGTCTAACTGTCGAGATGCTTTGGCCCGTGAGATCTGACGCAAAAAACACAAAGATTGCCTTTTTTGTCGACTAAACACCAAAAACAGCAAGTAGCTGGACTCGCAGCATGTAGCTGGACTCGCAAGAGTTCAGTGACCACGCAGTATGTAGCTGGACTCGCAAGAGTTCAGTGACCACGCAGTATGTAGCTGGACTCGCAAGAGTTCAGTGACCACGCAGTATGCAACTGAAGTCTTGCGACTCCAGCTACGGCCACGCAGTATGCAACTGAAGTCTTGCGACTCCAGCTACGGCCACGAACTAGGCGATTTTTTTGATCGGCGTTTACTGCTACGTTGCGACCCCATACGCTGCTTCCTGGCGGCCTTGGTTAAGTTCCTCGCCGTTGACTGCGGGTTAAATAAGACGGCCTGACGGCTGTTAACACCGTCAATGACGTCAATCACGTCAATCACGTCAATCACGTCAATCACGTCAACTACCTCAATCACGTCCAGAAACCCGACGCCGTTAGACGGCGTTGCAAGACGCGAGCCTAGGTCCGCCGGTGGTGGTGGGGGAATGGTTTTTGGACGTCATTGACGTCATTGACGGTGTTGACGTTATCGACAGTGGACAGCATTGACAGTGGACGGTGTTGACCGTGGACAGTGGACAGCGTTGACTTGGTTGGCGCCCAAGCCAGGCGGCTTACGCTCGCCGGCAGTTCTTATGTCGCCCTGTGGGCTAAATCCAAACAGCCATAGAGACTTACGCGCTGGCGTCATCGCGCCTTGGCTAGGCAACCCCTCATGCGACAACCCATTCGACGCGAGAAAAAAGCCGTATTCGGCCAACCGATGCATGTCCGAACGTTGCGTGAGTTGCACAGATCGAATAGATTCAAAACCGCCCGAAACTAGGATTGTGCAACGCCAAGTCGCAACCCGAGCGCCGACGCTGTTCCAAAATCGAAACAGCCCGTCGCCTAACTCCAGCAGACGCGTTTGCTCCCTGCGATTTTGCCTAAAATGCGATCCATCCAGCCAGTCGTTGGAATCCAGACGCTCGCACTGCAATCCAAGAATCCATCAACCACTTACGCTTCACGCCGGTCAGTCAAATCTCCATCTCACGCTGAACCGATCCACCTATGGCTTCACTACCCGAAATCCAATGTCCGACCTGTCGGAAACACTTCGCGGCCGATGTCCATGCGCCCGCAATGCCCTTCTGCTCGATGCGCTGCAAAATGGTCGACCTAAACCAATGGTTCACCGAAGAAATCGGCTTGCCGGCTCACACATGCGATGACCCCGAACAAGACGACGAGCCGCAAACGCCAAGCGCTCCCAAAGAGTGGCGATTCGACTGATCGGCAACCCCAGAACACAATCTGTTAAGCCCCCATGAATGATTCACCCTCAAAGATCGCCGTGGTCCCCAAGGTATCGATCGATTGGTACCGCTCGGCCCCCTGGTGGAGACTGATCTCCCACTCGCTGGCGATCTCCTGGCGCGCCTCGCACCTGGGACTCTGCGCCCTGGCTCTGCTTGCGACCCAAGCCTTGATCGGGTTTTCAGGATGGCTCTTTGCCCCCGAACCCCACCATGCCTCCATTTCGTGGGTGACGCCCGAGTCGCAATCCGAAACCATGACGCCTTGGACCCTAAACCCAAACCAATGGCTCGAAACCCTTCGTATCGATCCGCCCCAAAACGACGCTCAAGCTACCGATCGCGCCACCGATCTGGCTACCGAATCCGCCGCATCGCGCCAGCAACGCATCGAATCCGCATTGTCAAGCCAACGGCGTATCGTGTGGTTTCATCCTGCTCCCAACTCGTTTATCCAGGTTTGGCGGCGCTATGTCTCCTACCCCTTCCATGCCATGGATGGATTGACGCTGCGCAAGTCCGCTTACTTCCTCACGAATACCCTTGGACTCATCGCCCTGTGGGCTTTCGTCGGCGGATGCCTTGCCCGACGCAGCGTCCAAGAACTCGGAATGCACATCACATCGCCGTGGATCAATACCCTGCGATGGGTCGCTCCACGCTGGCAATCGATCGTTTGGTCGGTCGCAATGCCGCTGGCGTTGGTGCTTCTGTTTTGCCTTGTACCGCTCCTTTTGGGATGGATCTCGAACATTCCGGTCCTAGGCCAACCCGTGGCCTTGGTCCTGATGCTGCCCGTGGCGCTGATGGGACTCGGGGTCGGTTGGGTCGCTGGCATCGCCCTGTTCGGCTTTTCGCTCGCGACTGTCTCGATCGTCACGGAGAAACAAGCCGATGCGTTCGACGGGATGTCCCGAGCCTCAGCCTACGCGTTCCAACGACCCGCGACCCTCTTCTTGGCCGTTCTGGTCGCCGAGTGGACCGGACACTTTGGCGGCTCGATCGTTTCGATCGTTCTGAACACGGGCTACAACATTATCTCCCAAGCCTTCGCCTTGGGCTCCTTTGGCCGTCTGGGCGCGATGAACTCGTGGCTCGACGGGTGCTTCCTGGGTATCGTGCCGCTGCTGATTACCGCCTTCGGTTTCAGCTTCTTTTGGACCGCTTCGACGGCGATCTACCTCGTGCTCCGCAAAGATGTCGATCGAGCCGAATTCGACCTGATCGATATGGGTGCGACCCTTGCGCCCAAGTCCCTACCCAAACTTGCCGACAGTCCGCAGCAAACTCCAAAAACCGAAACTCCGGCGAATCCAGCCGACGAATAACCCACCATTTCTTGCGAATTTCCCCTCGCTGGAGAATCAAAACGGTTAATTTGGCCAAAATCACCTCGGTTTACCTTGGATTTCCCTAACGTGCGCCCGAGAATAGATCCGTGCGCAGATTCCGGACCCTAAACGGTCCTGGCAGTAAGTTTCATTTCGGCAACGATGATCGCTTCCAACTCCCTAGCTTCCGATCGAAAAAGCAGCAGCCGATGGCTTTGGCCTCTGCTGTTTCTGATCGTATGCCTCGGGTCGATCCGAGACGTCCAAGCCGGCTGCGCTGGCTTGGCGCACGAGCCGACCCGGTTGGTGGATTCCCGAGCGACCGTTGCAGGTCAGTTGTCCCTGTCGCTCTACGTGCGTTACGAGCAAGGGAGACTCAGCTTTACGTTCGAACGGCCGATGAAACCCTGCGAGGGACCTAGCTGCCGAACCAAAACCACGATGGACCCGACGATCCTGCCCCTTGGGGGTTCCAACCTCGTTCTATCCCAGGGGGATATCTCGGCGGACCGATGGGCTTGCCAGGACCCCATGAGAGCCAAGCTTCCTCGTACGGTCTCGCTCTACGCGCCGCGAGGTGGACTCGATGTCCACGAGCCACCTCCCAAAGCGTCGCTCTAAATGCGCTTCGGATCCCGTATCATTGCGATCTCTTGCGCTTCGGCGGTTTGAAACGCTCAGACTAGCCCCCCTGGAATCGGGTGGATGTCTCCGAGTCTTACGAATTCTCTTTCTGCGCTGCACTGAAGGCATCTACGATGTCCACTGAATCGACACCGGTACCCGACGATCTGTCCAACTTGCTCAAACCCACCGGCGCCAAGCCGAGGTTGACGGTCACCCCCAGGACCCGAATACTCCTCTTGGCCGTCTTGGCGCTGTTTTCGTTGCTCCTGGCCAACGGAATGTACCTCTCGGGAGTGACGTTCTCGGAGTGGTATTTTCAGCGGACGTTCCAAGATCTTTTTTACCACTACATGTTCCTGCTCCACCTGGTTCTCGGACTGGTCTTGATCGTCCCGTTCCTGGCCTTCGGATTCTTCCATTGGAAAGCGTCCCACAAACGTCGGAATCGACGGGCGGTTCGGATCGGTTATGCACTGCTGATCGCAGGGATCGTGGTCCTCGTCAGCGGCGTTTTGCTGATCAAGTTCGGGACGTTTGAATTCATGCGTGGCGCGATGAGCAAACGGGTCGTCTACTGGGCCCACATCATCGCTCCACTCGGTGCGATGTGGCTCTATTGGCTCCACCGGCTCGTCGGTACCCGCATCCGGTGGGTCATCGCCCAACGCGTCGGAATCGCAACGGCCTTGGCCGTCGGTGCGATGCTCATCGCTCAGACCCAAGACCCCCGCAAATGGAACAAACAGGCCCCGAGCGACGGACAGACGTACTTTGAAAACTCGCTGGCAAGCACCCGCGATGGGAACTTCATCCCCAAGCGGGCGCTGATGAACGACGAGTACTGCAAAAAATGCCATCAAGATGTCTACGACGATTGGTTCCACAGCGCCCACCACTTCAGCTCGTTCAATAATCCGGCTTACCTGTACGCCGTTCGCGAGACGCGCAAAGTTTCCCTCGAACGCGATGGCAACGTCCATGCAGCACGCTTCTGCGCCGGTTGTCACGACCCGGTCCCCTTCTTCTCCGGTGCGTTTGACAACCCGCACTACGACGATGTCAACGATCCGACGAGCCAAGCCGGGATCACCTGCTCGGTCTGCCATGCGATTACCGAAGTCGAATCGACGCGCGGCAATGCCGATTACATCATCGAAGAACCCCAGCACTACCCGTTCGCCTACAGCGAAAATTTCCTTTTGCAGCAAATCAACATGCTGATGGTCAAGGCCAAGCCAGCGTTTCACAAAAGCGAAATGCTCAATCCAGCCCTCAAGTCGGCGGAGTTCTGTAGCACCTGCCATAAAGTTCACTTGCCAGGCAACCTGACCAAATACAAAGATTGGGTGCGAGGACAAAACCACTACGACTCCTATCTGCTCAGCGGTGTTGCCGGCCACGGCGCTCGTAGTTTCTACTACCCGGAAAAAGCGCAAACCGATTGCAACGGTTGCCACATGCCCTACCGAGAGTCCAACGACTTTGCTTCCAAACCGCATCCCGAAACAGGCAAGAACGTGGTCCATAGCCACTTCTTCCCGGGCGCAAACACCGCCCTACCCTTCTGGCGCGGCGATCACGAGGTGATCGAGCAGGCCCAATCGATCCTCAAAGACTGCGCCCGCGTCGATATCTTCGGAGTGCGCAAAGGTGGCACGCTCGAAGGGGAACTGATCGCTCCTTTGCGACCCGACGTTCCAGCCCTCGAAGCAGGCCAAGCTTACCTGCTCGAAACGGTTATCCGCACCCTCAAGGTCGGACACCATCTGACCCAAGGGACCGTCGATTCGAACGAACTGTGGCTGGAGATCGAGGCCAAATCGGCTGGCCGAGTCATCGGCATAAGCGGTGGTCGAACTCAGGACGGCCAAGTCGACGAATGGTCCCACTTTGTGAACAACTTTGTCATCGACAAAAACGGCGATCGCATCGCTCGCCGAAACGCTCAGGATATCTTCATCGCGCTGTACGACCACCAGATCCCCCCCGGAGCTGGACAGACGGTTCACTATCGGCTCGATGTACCCAAAGATATCCTCGCACCGATCGAGGTGACCGTGAAACTCAACTACCGCAAATTCGATCGCGGCTACATCGAGTTCATGGACAAAGCCTTCCAGCCCGGTGATCGCGACTTTGCGGACCGAAACACAGGATTGAATCCTCTACCGATTACCCTCATCGCCCAGGACAAATTGATCCTGCCGGTGGTCCTTGCCGACGGCACCCGCATCGAGGTCCAAGAAGAGAGCAAGAAAGCGATCGAACCGACCTGGCAGCGCTGGAACGATTATGGAATCGGATTGTTGCTGACCGGTACGGCACAGCTTAAGCAGGCTGCGGAGGCCTTCGCCAACGTCGAAAAGGTTGGACGATTCGATGGACCTTTGAATATCGCACGCGTTTTCTTCGCCGAAGGAAACCTCGATGGGGCGACCGAAGCGCTAGGGCGCGCCGTGGCGATGGATCCGAAACCACCGGCTTGGACCTCGGCTTGGCTCTCGGGCGAAATCGCCAGACAACAAGGCCAATTCGATGTCGCGGTCGAGAACTTCAAGAGTGTGCTTTACGATCAAACGGAAGAACGCAACAAACGCCGATTCGATTTCTCTCTCGACTATGTCGTACGCAATGGACTCGGGTCAGCGTACTTGGACCTAGCCCTAGCGGCCGCAAGCTCCGACGATACCGACGCGAAAGATCGGTACTTGGAACTGGCTCGCAGCGAGTTTCAACGCGTGCTAGAAATCGATAGCGAAAACCTGATGGCTCATGCCAACTTGGTCACCGTCTTTGAACGGCTCGGATTGGAAGACAAAGCCCAATTCCATCGCGAAGCAAATTTGCGTTACAAACCCGACGATAACGCTAGCAACCTAGCACGCCGCCCGGCAAGGCAAAAGTATCCGGCGGCCAATCGCGCTGCCGAAGCGATCGTGATCTATTCGATGCAACGCACGGGTGCTCCAGGATTGCCACCCAATGACGCTCCGCAATCGGTTTCGCTGATCGATCAACCTTAAAAAACCCTCCCGAGCACGAACGCCTTAATACGCGAACGACACCGAGCTTTTCTATGACTGCGCCGAATAACTCGCCGAACAACTCGCCGAATAACTCACCGAACAACTCACCGAACAAAAAGCCCTCGAAACGGGACATCCAACGCAGGGTTGCTCAGAACCCTAGCCGTTCCCAAGCCTCAAGCCACGAGGCCGAAGACGATTCGGTCATCGGCAAGATGTTCTGGCGATCGCTGGGTCTGATCGCTGGCTTGGCCCTCCTCGGTGGGGCCATCTATGCCTTCAGCCGACCGGAGAAGCAAAAGTTTGTCGAGAAGAAAACGCAGACTGAACTTCCGCAGGAGCGCAAGGCCGCGACGGTTGAGATCCCGACGATCAGCTTTACCGATATCACCCAGCAGGCCGGTATTCAATTCACCCATTACACAGGTAAACAAGGTGAGCGTTTGCTCCCCGAAACGATGGGAGGTGGAAGTGGATTCCTGGATTACGACAACGATGGCGACCAAGACATCTTGCTGGTCAACTCCTGCGATTGGCCTTGGAACCAACGGGACCAAAACCAGCCACCTCCGACGATGTGCCTTTACCAAAACGATGGCAAAGGGAACTTCAAAGACGTCACCGAAGAATCCGGACTGGCTGTGACCTTCTACGGCATGGGACCTGCTTTCGGGGACTACGACAACGATGGCTGGGTGGATGTGTTCATCACGGCTGTGGGTAAAAACCATCTGTACCGAAACGATCACGGCAAATTCGTCGAGGTGACCGAAACGGCAGGCGTCGGTGGGGTTTCGAGTCAGTGGAGTTGCCCGGCGATGTGGTTCGATTACGACCGGGACGGCAAGCTCGATTTGATCGTGGGCAACTACGTTTCATGGAGTCGCGAGATCGATTTGTCCCTTGCATCAACCCTTGTCGGTTTGGAGCGATCCTACGGCCAACCGACCAATTTCGACGGGGTGCACATGTACCTTTACCACAACGAAGGAGGGGGCGTTTTCAAGGAGGTCGGAAAGGAAACTGGATTGCACGTGCTCAACCCAGCGACACAGGTTCCTGAGGCCAAGTCGCTTGGGATCGCCCTGCTCGATGCGAACCACGACGGCTGGATGGATGTGTGCGTGGCGAATGACACCGTCAAGAACTTTCTTTTCATCAACAAAAAGGATGGGACTTTTGAGGATCAAGGGATCACCATGGGGGTCGCCTTGACCCGAGATGGCCAAGCCACCGGGGCGATGGGAATCGATTGCGCGAACTTTCGCAACGACGACTGCTGTGGCATCGTGATCGGTAATTTCGCCAATGAGCAATCGAGTTTGTATTTGAGCGATGGGCTCAAAGCGAGTTTCACCGATGTGGCTCCGACGACCGGTTTCGGCCCACAGACTCGAATCCGATTGACCTTCGGCACCCTTTTCGCCGACATGGACCTCGATGGCAGGCTCGATATCCTATGCTCGAACGGTCACTTAGAGCCCGAGATTCAAAAGGTCTTCCCGACCCAGCAGTACGAGCAGCCCAGTCAGTTGTTCTGGAATGCAGGCAAGAAGCAGCCGACTCAGTTTGTGGCATTGAACGCCGAGAAGACCGGAGCCGATTTTCAAAAACCGATGGTAGGACGAAGCGTCACGGTGGCCGATATCGATCGGGACGGGGATTTGGATGTGCTGTTGGTCGCCAACGGAGGAAAAGCTCGCTTGCTGCGGAACGATCAGCAACTTGGAAACCATTGGTTGAGGGTCAAGCTCAAGGACAAGTCGAACACGGGTGCCCTGGGGGCAACGATCCTCCTGGACTTCGGGAACGACGAGAAAATGCAGCGGACCATTACGAGCACGCGAAGCTATCTCTCGCAGACGGAACTGACGGCGACGTTCGGGCTTGGCAATCGCGACCCCAAAGAGATGACGATCCGATGGCCAGACGGTACCGAGCAAAAGATTCCGATCGACAAACTCGATCAGGAAATGCTTGTCGAGCAAGGGACTTAAGGGCGTTTGTGGAATGTTAGAAGTCTGTGTCGATCGTTTGCAAGCGGTCCGCAAAGCGATCGACGCTGGAGCCCAGCGGATCGAACTGAGCGAGAATTTGAGCGTCGGAGGAGTCACCCCTTCGGCGGACTTGATCCAAGCCGTCCGGGGTGAGATTTCCGGAGCATTGATCGTATTGGTGCGATGTCGCGAAGGAGATTTTCAATACACGCCCGTTGAGCTAGATCAAATGCTCGATCAAGCACAAGAAGCGATCGAACTGGGTGCCGACGGTGTGGCTGTTGGTGCATGCTGTGCCGACGGATCGCTCGATTGGGATTTTTTGGCTCGGGTGCAAAGGGTTGTTTTTGGGGTATCCGAAGCGGCCGAGTTGGTGGTGCATCGGGCGTTTGATCGAGTCCCGGATCCGGTCCGTTCGATCGAACGCTTGATCGAGCTTCGGTACGATCGCATCCTGACCAGCGGAGGCGCTTTGCACGCGGTCGATTCGCTCGCATCGCTTCGGGAGTGGAATCTCGCCGCCGGCGAGCGCTTGGAGATCTTGCCCGCAGGCGGAATCCATTCGCAAAATGCCGAGCGGATTTTGCATGAAACACAGTGCCGGCAATTGCACGGCTCGTTTACCAAGGATCCAGCTTACGGCCAGGAAGGTCCGATCGCACCAGGGTCGCTCGGGTTACCGATCGCCGACCAGATCGTTCAAGTCCGACGGATGCTCGATCGTTGGAATCGTTCGTCGACTTGACTTAGAGACTAAGGTTGTAGGATCGCTTTGATTTTCTGTTCGGTCAGAAGGTTTTCCTTGGCGACTTGATCGAGTTTCATGCCTTCGGGAATACCTGGACGAACGTGTTTGGTGATCGAGAGCCAAGCGAGTTTGAGTTTGTTTTGTTCCGAAGCGATCAGTTCGACCAGTTCCGCAGCGCGAGGGTGCTTGGGTAGTCCATCAGGATTGAGGCTCAAGCCCCAGTGTGCAGCCAGGGGACCCGCGACGATTGCTTGGCCGGCCGCGTTGGGGTGAACACCGTCGGAGGCGAGAGTGAAGTTCGGGTCGGATTCGCGGGCTTTGGCGACGGCATTTTTCATCGCACCGTGGACATCGAGCACTGTCCAGCCGCGATCGCGTTGCTTCAGCAGCCACTGCGAGTAGGCTTCCAAGACATCGTCATACTTGGCGTAGGGTTGGCGGTACTCATCGAGTCCGTCGGGCAGTAGGCGGTCGCGGATGGGGAGCGCGTCGAAGTAAGCGGGCGTCAGATGGATGATTCTTGCACCCGACTCTACGACCTTGTTGTGGAGCAGTTCGATCCCCGATTGGAATTTCGCGAAACGATCGTCGCTCAGCGGGTAGTACATTCCGCAGTTCATGCCGTAGCAGGCGATGACAAGATTGGGCTTAGTTTCTTGAAGGACGCGTCTGAGGCGTTCGTGGAGATTGGGACGAGGGAATGAGCCGCCGGCATGACCAGGTTCGGACAACCCGCTTACGGTCTCGCTTGGGAGCCCCAGATTGATGAATTCGGGAGGTTGGCGATCGGGATATTCGACGCGCAAGGCGGCTTCGAGGATAGCGATGTATCCTCCGGCGTGGGTGATACTATCCCCCAAGAAGACGATTCTTTTATCTTTGGGTGGGAGTGGGTCTTGGGCGACAGCCCCAGGGCTCGTGCACATAGAGATCAAGCACACGCCCGAGAGCAAGCAGACGCCCCGGAGCAAATCGGCGCTCGGAACAACGAATCGGAAAAGGCTGGATAGAATCGAGGGGCTGCGCATAGGTACGATTGGGGGGGTAGGGACAAAGAGGATCCGGATCCGCGGTTCATTCTAGCATCTCTGATCCGACTGATCCGACCGATCCGACTGATCCTGGCCCGACTGAGCATGTGCCTGGCACCTGGTTACGCCACTGAGTTGCTAGCAAATCCTGGCCCGGCTCAGCATGTGCCTGGCGGCTCAGCATGTGCCTGGCACCTGGTTATGCCACTGAGTTCGACTGAGCATGTGCCTGGCACCTGGTTATGCCACTGAGTTGCTAGCAAATCCTGGCCCGGCTCAGCACGTGCCTGGCGGCTCAGCATGTGCCTGGCACCTGGTTATGCCACTGAGTTGCTAGCAAATCCTGGTGCGACTGAGCATGTGCCTGGCACCTGGTTATGCCACTGAGTTGCTAGCAAATCCTGGCCCGGCTCAGAATGTGCCTGGCACCTGGTTAGCTGGTTATGGCTGGCACCTAGTTTATGATGGCTGCGCGAGAAAGGCCCCCACCGTCTGGCGACAGGTGGCTACGCGCGGGGGAACCCGAGCCATCCGCTGCCTAGTCGTAGCCATCCGCTGCCAAGCGGTGGTGCGGCGCGAGTAAAGCCTCCACCGTCTGGCGACAGGTGGCTACGCCCGAGGAAGAAAACTCACGTGCCATCGGGGCTCTGACGGCGTAAGCCGACAGAGCCCTTAGAAGGATCGATAGCGATGCGATCAGCTACAGCCGAGGCTGTTGCCGCAGTTGTGGCACAGATAGCAGTTGCCGTTGCGGACCGTGACCGAGCCGCAGTTATCGCAAGCGGGAGCATCGCTTTGGAATCGCGAGAACTGTTCGGTCCGGCTGTCCTCGCGCGTCGCCGTCGAGGAGATCGCCCAGCTGGGATTTTTATCTTCGTGGCTGACGAATCGAGCTTCGGTTCGAATCGATTCGCTGGACGATTCGCTGGAGGACGTGGTCTTGATGACCGGCACCGCTACGGACTGCTTGCCAGCTTGGTTGGGCTCATTTCCTGAGATCAATTCGGCTTTGGCCTTTTGCTCCTCGCGATAGCCAGCCAGGAACGTCAGACCCATCCAGCGGAAGATGTAGTCGACGACACTCTTGGCGATTCGGATATCGGCATTGGTGGTATGGCCATTGGGTTCGAACCGGGTATGGCTGAACTTGTTGACCAGGACTTCCAAGGGTACCCCGTATTGGAGAGACAAGGAGATCGCAGTACCGAAACTGTCCATCAGTCCGCCGATGGTGCTGCCTTCTTTGGCCATGGTGATGAAGACTTCTCCTGGCCGTCCGTCTGGGTAGAGACCTACGTTGATGTAGCCTTCATGCCCGGCGATGCTGAACTTGTGGGTCACCGAGTTGCGGGTATCGGGCAATCGTTCCCGACGCACTTTGTAAACCACCTTCTCGACAACCTTGGCCGCTTCGGCCTCTTCGGCCTTTTTCGCGTCGGCAATGTCCTTGACGGTCGTATCTGAAGGCATGTTCACTGTCTTGCTTATCGCACCGGACAAGAACGGTTGAGCGGCGGCCATCATCTCGACGTGGGCTTGCCATCGGATGCTGCGTGTGCCATTGGCGGGGGTAAATGCGCAGTCGAAAACCGGCAAATGCTCTTGCTTCACATGCGGGGCACCTTCGATCGTATCGCGATCGTTGATGAACTTCTCGATGTCTTTGATCTGTTCAGGGGAGTACCCGAGGTTTTTCAGTCCCAAGTTCACCGAACCGTTGACGATTTTGAGCATTCCGCCGCCGGCGAGTTGCTTGTACTTGACCAACGCGATGTCCGGCTCGATGCCGGTCGTATCGCAATCCATCATGAAGCTGATCGTTCCGGTCGGTGCAAGCACGGTGGCTTGAGCGTTTCGGAACCCGTGGATACGCCCAGCTTCTAAGACCTTGTCCCAGACCTCGCGAGCTGCGTCTTTGAGATACCGTGGACCGGCATCGGGAATCTGCTCGATGGCATTGCGGTGCATTTGCATGACGCGCATCATCGGTTCGGCATTCTCGGGATACTCGCCAAAGGCCCCCACAACGCCGGCCATCTCGGCGCTGGCCAGATTGGCCGCACCGTGGAGCAGTGCGGTGATCGAAGCGCACAAGCCATGGGCCATCGGGGAATCGTAAGAAGCCCCGTTGGTCATGATCAACGACCCAAGGTTGGAGTAGCCGAGCCCTAGCGGACGGAACAGGTGGCTGTTGTAAGCGATCCGGTCGGTTGGATAGGCCGCATGATCGACCAAGATTTCTTGGGCGATGAAGAACAACCGGCATGCCGCCATGAAGCCTTGGTTGTCGAACGACCCGTCGTTGCGACGGAACTTCATCAAGTTGATCGAGGATAGATTGCAAGCCGTGTTATCCAGGAACATGTATTCCGAACAGGGGTTGCTGGCGTTGATCCGTCCGCTGTTCGGGCAAGTGTGCCAATGGTTGATCGTCGTATCGTACTGAACACCAGGATCACCGCAGTTCCAAGCGCACTCGGCCATGCGGTTGAGCACCTCGCGAGCGCGGTACTTGGGTGGCTCGTCTTTGGGCTTGTCCGAAATCCATCGCGTGCTCCAGACTTGGTCGTCTCGAACCGCTTGCATGAACTCATCGGTCAAACGAACCGACAGGTTTGCGTTCTGGAACATGACCGACGAGTAGGCTTCGCCATTGAAGTTCGATTCGTAACCTTCGCGGATCAGCGCGTGGGCTTTTTGCTCTTCTTTCCACTTGCACTCGATAAAGTCCATCACATCCGGATGCCATACCTTGATCGACTGCATCTTGGCCGCACGCCGGGTCTTGCCACCGGATTTGACCACCGCTGCGATCTGGTCATAGACGCGCATGAACGACAAAGGACCGCTGGGCTTGCCACCACCCGAGAGCTGCTCGCGACTCGAACGGATCGTCGAGAGATCCGTCCCAGTCCCGGAACCGAACTTAAAGAGCATCGCTTCGCTCGCGGCCAACCGCATGATGTCTTCCATGTTGTCATCCACACTTTGAATGAAACACGCCGAAGCTTGCGGGTACTCGTAGGGGTTCTCGGGTTGCTCAAGCTTGCCCTCTTCGACGTTGTAGTGCCAATTGCACTTGGTCCCAACGACCTTGTACTGCTGGAAGAGCCCGACATTGAACCAGACCGGCGAATTGAAAGATCCGTACTGATGGAGACACAGCCATGTCAGATCTCGGTAAAAACGCTCCGCATCGGCCGGTTGGTCAAAGTATCCGTCCTGCAAGCCCCAGTCGGCGATCGTTCTTGTCACTCGGTGGATCAATTGCTTGACCGAATACTCGCGCTCCTTGGTGTTCTTCGGATCCCCATAGAAGTACTTGCTCACGACGACATTGGTCGCCAATTGGCTCCATGTCGAAGGGATCTGGCAATTGGTCTGCTCGAAAAGAACCTTTCCATTCTCGTCCTTGATCGCCGCGCTGCGGGTTTCCCATTCGACGGTCTCGAAAGGATCGGTCACACCCGTTGGACAGAACCTCGTCTCGATTTTTAGTCCATTGCGATTGCCACGAAACTCCTGAGCCGTTCGAGTTCGTGTTCTGAGTTCGTTGCCGATTTCTGCGGTTGCCATTCTGTAGATTGACTCCATGAGGGGGTGACTAGGGGAAAAAGCAAATAAGCTCTTCTAATATCCAGGCCTTAGGGGATAGGGGACCACCGAAGGGATTGGACTGAAAAAAGGGCCCTTACTTGCGCAACTTGGAAAAGACGGTTCCTTGCGACCTCGTGGGAGCATCTTGCTCCAAACTCCTAAAAGCCTCCGACGCATCGGATGGGGTTGCCTGGTCGCTTGCGGCAATTCCCAACCAAAGTATCACGCAGTTCCATTATCGACCGAAAACACTACCCTTAGTAGCTTTTCTGCCTCGATGGCACTACATGTTGCGTCATGGAACCGCAGTTTATCGTTTCCAAACGCAAAGTCAACTTTTTTCTTCCGTGCGTCGCAAAGCCCGTAGGAGACTGGGTTTGAGGGCTAGGTAAGGAATACTACTAGAACCAAAAATCGACTCCAGGAGCGTTCCTAACCTACTAGGTAACCGTCAGTTAAGATAATGTGAACCGGAGCAGTGACTCGTTTGGTCACTCGGTCAAAAAACGGTAAAAGATTTTTGCTGCACCCCCCCCGCTGGGTGGGGCGTCCCGGCTGGTTTCTAGGCCGGATGCTGTCTTTTTGCTAGGCAATCCTGCATAATGACGCTAGGGATCCTAAGTCCATGATCGAACCATCCGTTATCGATCGAGACGTTTCTAGCCAATCCCCTGGATCTGATCGCCTCGAGGGGGAGGTCCCATGCTTGTTGGTATCGCCATCGATCGGCTCTTCCTAACGTTCCTGCAAGTCCTCTGGGGTGTGTGGTTCGTGACGGTTTGCACTTGCTTGGGTTCTCGTGCCGATTTCGTCGTCTATCGCCTGCCAGGAACCCAAGTCACGGTACTTTTGGAGGGGAAGACCAAGGGGGTAGGCCAAGGCACCTTCGAGTACACGCACCCGTCGCTCGGGACATTGACCTTCAGCCATGAAGCGGCCTTGGTGATCAAAGCGCCGACGAAACTCGAGGAGTACCGACGCTTGGCGAACGTAGCGCGTCAGGAACAGGGGTTTGACGACTACATCCAAGCGGCCCGCTTTGCCCTGCGGAGCGGCTTTCTCGAGGAATTCCGCGAATGCTGCAACGCGGCTTACAAAATCCAACCCGATCACCCGACCATGCTCAGGCTGCTCGAAGCTCGCAAAAGGATCAAGCAGCCAGTCATCGGCTGGGAATCCTCCGAGCAGGAGTTGCGCGCGTCGGTCCCAATCGCATCGATGGAGCTTGCGCGCAGCGACCATTATCTGCTGCTTCACGATACAGGATCCAACAAGGTGGGTCGTCGACGCCTGAGCCGCTCGCAGAGCCGACTGGAATTGCTCGAAAAGGTCTACGAGTCGTACTTCATGAAGTTCGCGCTGGAGGGGATCGTGCTCGAGCCCCCCGAGCAGCCGATGAAGGTGGTGCTTTTCGGAAAGGAACAGGATTACGTGAGCTATTCTCAGCAGCGCGATCCGTCGCTTGTCGGTGCGCTTGGGTATTGGTCCTCGGAGGACAATGTCGCAGTTTTTTTTGATCAAGGGACCACGCAGCGGATGCGAGACTTAGAACAGCATTCGAAAGACCTGCAGCGCCATAAAATGCGAGCTCGGGGAACCGTGCAGGCCAAGGAAGCGGCCTATTTGGCCAATACCGTCGAACTGCTTGTGAAACTCACCCGTGACGAAGACGACATCGAAGTCGTGTCGCACGAAGCGACCCATCAGTTGGCCGGCAATACCGGCATCATGCCGCGCGATCAAATCGCCTTGCGATGGGCCCACGAGGGACTAGCCAGCTACTTTGAAACCTCCAGCGATGCAGGCTGGGGGGGCATCGGCGCGATCAACGAGAATCGACTCAAAAGTTACTATCGCGTCTCCTCGGACCCTCGCCGTGCAGACATCGGCCTGCTGGTTTGCGATGGTCTGTTCGATCTTGCTAGAAACCAACAAGAAGAGGCAGAGATCTACGGCCAAGCTTGGGGACTGACCCACTTTTTGATGGAACGCCACTTTGAAAAACTCATCGGCTATTACCGCAAAATCTCCGCGATCCAGACGTCCGATGGCAAGGTGACGCGAGGCAAACTCGTCGAGTTGTTCACCGACTCGTTCGGCGATCTAAGAACATTGCAGTCTCAATGGCACGCTTACATGCGCGAGCTCAAGACCGATATGGACCGTGCACGTAGCCAAATCGGCGATGGACCTTAACGATCCGCCTGAGGCTCGCCCAAACAGACAGCCATCTGCGCTCCGCGCGGCGTTTCCGACCAATCCAAAGCTCCCAGAGCCCCCCGGACCTGCTCGAGCTGCTCGGGAACCGATAAGGCTTGGTCGACAAACAATACCGCCTTGCTCCCGACGCGAACCAATCCACCCCGCACCCCGGAGAGCCACTCGTTACGCACCTCGATCCCCTCGTCTTGGGCGATTGCTAGCATTGTTTCCAAAGCTTCCAAAGTATTCATAGCGATGGGTTTCTGTGCTCTTGTGCAGGGTTCCTTGGGCTTAATCGCAAATACCGTCAAATCGGGACATTGATGAAATTGCATTTCCTAGTAATCGGCAAATGATAGCGGAGCAGCGCAAGCTGCCCGGTGAGTCTAAATATCCAGTGGTTTCCTGAGTGTTCGAACGTGGAACACTACACTTGACCCTTCACCGGAGGGCTTGCGCCCAACCGCTTTCAAAGAACCCTCGGCATGCGCCGAAATACATTCAAAAAATCTTTCCTAGCACAATTGCACAGCCGGGGGCAATCCTGGTGCATCCACGCTCGAAAGAATCCGATACACAAGGCATGGATACACAGAGCATGCAGTCGAGCGAAAACCGAAAATCCGTTCTTAGCGATGTGCATAGCTATGCTTCTGGCGTTGTTCCTGGCGATCGGTCGGCCCAGGACCGGTGGATCGCCGAACTCGAAGAGCGTCTGGTTCAGTCGGAGCGTCTGGCCAGTGTCGGTGAGCTTACGAGCACCACAACGCATGAGTTTAACAACCTGCTGATGACGATCCTGAACTATGCCAAACTCGGGTTGCGCCACAAGGACGAAGCGACTCGCGAGAAGGCTTTATCGCGGATCCTCGACGCGGCAAACCGCGGTGCGAAAATCACCAGTTTGGTCTTGGGGCTGGCACGCACCGGTCCGGGCAATCTCGATCCGATTGATTTGGTGGCGATCGTCGAAGACGCCTTGGTGCTGCTCGAAAAGGAACTACAAAAGTACCGCATCGATGTCCAGAAGGAGTTCACGAGTGTTCCGCTGATCCTCGGTTCGGCGGGCCAACTGCAGCGATTGCTATTGAACTTGATCACCAACGCTCGCCAAGCGATCAAAGAAAACGGAACGATTCGCATCCTAGTCAAGCATGAACCGAAGACCGACTCGGTGGTCCTGACGGTCCGGGACAACGGCTCGGGAATCCCCAAGGAAGTTCTGCCGAAAATCTTCGACCGTTTCTTTACGACCAAATCCGGACCGGATGCCTCGGGCAAAGGGGGTACGGGATTGGGGCTGACCGCATGCAAGCAAATCATCGATGATCATCGGGGGCGGATCCGCGTCGAGAGCACCGTTGGGAAAGGGACTGCTTTTAGCATCCGATTCCCAGTTGCCAACGCCGCACGCGCTACGCCGGCGGCTTAGGCCCTCGTGCTATCGGTTCTTCCTGCATAGAACAGCCAGTAGGTCACCGGGATAACAAACAAAGTGAAGATCGTGCTGGCGATCAATCCGAAGATCAGCGACCAGCCCAACCCTGAGAAGATTGGATCGAGGGTCACTGGGATGGCAGATAGCATTGCAGCCCCTGCCGTCAGCAAGATAGGACGCAAGCGCACGACGCGGCTCTCGAGGATCGCATCGAAGAGCGGTCGCCCATTAGCGACGGCTTGCTCCATGAAATCGACCAAGATGATCGAGTCTCGTGTGACAATCCCCGAAAGGGCGATCATGCCGATCATCGCCGTGGCGGTAAAGTACACCGGATCGGCATATCCTCCTGAGTTGGTCGCTGCGAGTTGATTGAGCAAATAAAATCCGGGCATGACACCCAAGACCGTCAAGGGGATCGCGAGCATGACGATCACCGGGACAAGGAACGAGCCGGTCTGTGCGACCAAGATGATGTAGATTAGGACCATGGCTGCCCCAAGGCCAGTCCCAGATCCCGAAACACATCGAGCGTGATTTGCCACTCGCCTTCCCCGGAGAATCGGGCGGTGTGTCCGTCTTGCAAACCCCAAGCGATCCCCGATCCGTTTCTCAGGAACGTCCGGGACTCGACCCGTCGCGCCTGGCCATCGGCCACAAAAGAAACGTCTTGTTTGCCTGACTGGCCTATGACTTCGTCGGCCAGCACATCGACGATGCAATCGGCCGGGGGGCGGCCGGCCGTCTCGGCCGTGACATAAGCCACGCGTTGAAGGTTTTTATGGTAGATGGTCTGACCGACGCGATCCCATATCGAGCAGCACTAAAAACTCGTTCTTGTTATCAAACGGCAGCATCTTCAAAGGGACCATGCGCAGGGCCCCGAGCCCCATGGCTGCAAACGTCAGACCACCGATCAAAAGCAGAAACACGATGGCTCGAAACCGGGTTTTGAGCAGCGGAGCCATGACCGGTCGAAAAATCCGATAAAGCAGCGTCTTGCTGACGGCCACCGGATCGTAAGCCGCATGATTGCTCAGAACCCCAGGATCGGACGACTCTTCGCCGACGTCCTCACGGTGCTCATACCCGTGCTCATACCCGTGCTTGAGCACGTGGTAGCTCAGCCATGGGGTGATCGTAAAGGCTACGAGCATCGACATGAGCATCGCGACCGGGACGTTCAAGACCATCGGGGACATATAAGGCCCCATCATGCCGGTGATGAAGAACATCGGCAAAAAGCTGACGATGACCGCGAGTGTCGCGCTGATCAACGGCGGACGAATCTCCGCGACGGCCTCCATGACGATCCTCCGCGAAGCTCGCTTGCGGTCATGAAAGTGCCTCGCGATGTTCTCGACATCGACGATCGGATCGTCTACCAAAAAGGCCCAAGGCCAGGATCAAGGCAAAGAGCGTCACGCGGTTGATCGTGAAGCCAAAGAGCAAATTGACAAAGAGGGTCAGGCCAAAGACTACCGGAACGGCGATCGCCACGATGAATGCCTCCCTCCATCCCATCCCGATCGTCAGGAGCAATATCACAATCAGAATCGCGATCCCCAGGGCCTCGATCAACTCGTTGACTTTTTCATCGGCCGTCTGGCCCGCGTTGCGTGTGACGATCAAATCGACATCATCGGGTAGAATCGTTCGCCGAAGTTCTTCGGCCCGCTCAATGACGGCTTGGGAAACCGTTACTGCGTTGGCTCCCTTTTGCTTGGAGATGGCGATCGTCACGGCCGGGCTCGAATCCCCAACGGCTCGAAATTCGGCTCCGCTGTGACTCCCAAGAAAACTACCCGGAGTTGCTTCATGCTGTGGGAACTCAGCAGCCGCACCCCAGCCATGGCGAACATAAGTCCTCGGTTCGCTAGCCGCATCGATGACCTTGGCGATGTCTTTGAGGTAGACCGGTAAGCCTTGGAAGACGCCGACGACCAGGTCGTTGAGTTCCTGCGGGTATCGAATCCCTGCAGAGGTCCTCAGTTGGATCTGCATGTCCTTGCGGGCGATTTGGTCTCCAGGTGCTACGTCGTTGGCCGCGCGGATAGCCCGCTGCACATCGATAAGCGTGAGCTGATAAGCTTGCAGTCGATCCGGCGAAATTTCTACTTGAGCGACTCTAGGCTTACCGCCGACGAGGTAGGCGCGATTGACATTGCGGATCGTCGCGAGGCGTTCGACGAGCTCTTCTCCGATGCGGCGCAATTGAAAGCTATCGTTGCCGGCCCCTTGGAGGGTCAGTGTCACAATCGGCACATCGTCGATCTCAACGGGCTTGAGAATCCAATCGCGGACCGCCGACGGAATCGCGTCCTGATTCTCGTTGAGCTTCTTGAAGAGTTTGACCAAGCTTCGTTCGCGGTCTTGGCCCACATAGAATCGGACGGTGATGATCGCTTGGTCGTCGCGCGACATGCTGTAGACATATTCGACGCCATCGATTTGCGAGAGCATGCGCTCTAGGGGCGTCGAGACGAGTTGCTCGACCTGATCGGCATCATAACCCGGAGCGTTGACGAAGATATCGGCAAGCGGGACGACGATTTGAGGATCCTCTTCGCGGGGTGTCAACCACAGCGCAGCGAGGCCCACCAAAGAGGCGGCAATGATCAGGATGATCGAAAGGTTGCTATCGAGAAACGCTCGGACGACCCCTGAAAGCAAGTCGTTCGGGCCATGCTCATGCTTCGATTGCTTGGACATTATCGCGTCTCCGTGTGGGCTTTGCTCAGCAGGATCGTTTCCCCCGATTGCAGGCCGGCTAGGATTTGGATCTGGTCACCGTATTGGCGTCCGAGTTGGACGTTGCGTCGGCGGATGTGTCCCTCGTGCACGACCATGACCATGGCCAATTGGCCGATGCGCGCGATGGCCGTTTGAGGAACCAGGATCGCCTCCTCGGTTCCCAGCGGCAGTTTCAATCGCCCGAACATCCCGCTGTAAATTCCCTCAGGCAACTGGCACTGAACCTTGACCTCAAACGAGTGCGTCGCCGAGTTGGCCTGGGGGACCACCTCGGTGATGGTCCCTTGGGTTTCCAAGTTCAAGGCATCGAGGCTCGCGGTGATCGCCTGTCCGGGCTTGAGCGAAAGCGCAAGCGATTCGCGGACCTGGGCCACGAGTTGCATCTCAGTCGGATCGTAGATTCGAAAGAGGATTTGGCCAGGCACCGCGGTATCGCCCGCTTTGACCTGCTTGTCGACGATGACCCCGTCAAAAGGCGCAGCGATCGTCGCAAACGAAAGCTGGATCCGCCCCTCCTCGATCGACTGCTTGGCCCGTTCGACCTCGGCGTTGGCAGACCGCAAGTCGGCTTCGCGCGATTGGTATTCGCTTTGCGAGATCGCCGCCTGAGCCAGCAGCGTGTTGGCGCGTTGGAACTCCGACTGGGCTTGGCTTTGGCGAGCTTGGGCAGCAACGAGATTCGAATCGACTTGGCCGAGCCGAGCTCGCAGGTCCTGATCCTGAAGCTTCACGAGGACATCCCCGGCGCGGACTTTCTGTCCTGCTGTGACGTTGACCTCTTCGATACGCGCGAGGATTTTCGAAGCCACAGCGGCTTCATGCACCGCTTGGATTGTCCCTACGGCCGTCTCGTAACGCGGGATCGCAACGGGCTTGAGCGTCTCTAACACAGCGCCCGGCGGGATGGCCACAGGTGCATGCTCAGCCGAGGAATGGACCTTGGGGTGGAAAACCCCGGCGGCCCATAGGAGCATCCAGCCGACGGCCGCAAAGCCAACGAGAATGAAAAGCCAGGATCGCAATTCGCGCATCAGAGCCAGCAACCCAGCCAGTCGGTTATTCATCGCTTGCATCATTTCGTAGTGAATAAATTTTGTAGTGATTCCGAGATCCGTGTATCCCATCGCATTTCATCGTGCTCGTGCTCGTGCTCGTGCTCGTGCTCGTGCTCGTGCTCGTGCTCGTGCTCGTGCTCGTGCTCGTGCTCAGCGAAGCGGTACTCGTACTCGATAGCTGTTGAACCTACAGCGATACCGATCATTGATCGAAGCGGTTCTCGTTAATCGCTTCGAGTACGAGAAACAGCACAAACAAAATAGTGCGCCGAAGTCGCCGCCGGTGTTGGTGCCCAAGCTGGTTAGGATTTGGCTTGATTCCAAGGCATCTTGGCAAGCCACATTCCCATCATGCAGCTATCGAAGAGTCCGGCGTGGAGCAAGCCTGCGCCGATCAATCCAGAGAGGATTCCCCAGCGAGCATCGAGCGTGACGGCCAGGATCGAGGCGAGCAAGACCAAGGAGCCGGCGACCATCCGCACTTGGCGATCGATCGAGACCGATTTTTTGCCACGGATCACGGGCAAGCCGGCTTGGGCCCAGGCCATCGTGCCACCTTCGACATTGACCACGTTCGACAGACCCGAGCGCAGGAGGCTTTGACAAGCTTGAGA
>JAPLNM010000097.1 GCA_026692845.1 Planctomycetota bacterium
GAAACCTATGACTTGATCGTATCGGCGACCGCCAAGGGTGCTTCGATCGAGCCTGCTGCAGAATGGTTACTGGACAATTTCTATCTTGTCGAGGAGCAGATCCATGCCATCGAGCGATTGTTGCCCCCTTCGTTCTGCCGCGAATTGCCTCGAATAAAGAATGGCAATAACCTCCATCGACCGAGGGTTTATGGGATTGCATTAGAACTCATCGCTCACGTCGATGGCCGTATCGATGCAAATAGTTTGGATGGCTTTCTAACAGCCTATCAATCGGTCCGGCCTTTGAAAATCGGTGAGCTCTGGGCTTTGCCTCTCATGTTGCGGATGGCATTGATTGAGAACTTGCGACGTGTGTGCGTTCGGATTGGGAAAGCCCGCAGCGAACGGGACTTGGCTATCCAATGGAACCATCGCATGGTAGAAGTCGTTGATCGTCAACCCACGGATCTGGTCATCGTGCTGGCTGAATTGGCACGCTCCGACATCGATCTAACGGGGCCCTTTGTTTCGGAGTTGACGCGGCATCTTCAAACCCAGAGCCCGTCTTACTCCCTGGCGAGCAACTGGCTCGAAAATCGATTGAACGACCAGGGATTGTCGTCCGAGCAACTCGTTCGCGCCGACGGACAGCTTCAAGCCGCCGATCAATTGAGTGTCGGCAATAGTTTTTCAAGTCTTCGCTTCCTGAATGCCTTCGACTGGCGAGCCTTTGTCGGCGATCAAAGCGTGGTTGAAAAGGCCCTGGCCTGCGACCCTGCTGGCATTTATAGCCATATGGACTTTGCCACCCGCAATCGCTACCGCCATGCCATTGAGGGAATTGCTCGGCGGAGTGATGCCAGCGAGTTGGAAGTTAGCCAGATCGTTGTTCGCTTAGCCGCTGCAAACCAGGGCATCCCGGACCACGAACGACAAACGCATGTCGGTTACTTTTTGATTGACCGAGGGAGACCCGAATTGGAGCGTGCGGCACGGATGCGTGCTACCATTGGTGTTCTGCTCGATCGACTCCGTCGTCGCTATCCGCTGCCGATCCATCTGACGGTCATTTTGACGATCACATGTTTTGGCGCCATTCTTTTCGATCGCCTGGCCGCGTTTGACAATCCGTTTGGATGGTTGCTTTGGTTGCCTGCGTTCTTGGTCGCATCGCATCTCGGGGTCGTGATTGCGAATTGGCTTGCGATCCAATGTTTCGTACCCCAATCATTAGCGCGGATGGATTATCGATCCGGAATCCCATCCGATCATCGAACGATGGTCGTGGTTCCGACGATACTCTCGAGTGCTGCGGGGATTGAAGGGATGCTCTCTGGCCTGGAGTTGCGTTTCTTGAACAACGATGACCCAAGCCTTCATTTTGCGTTGTTGACCGATTGGGTCGATTCGATTTCGGAGAATTCCCCGAACGATCGCGAACGACTGGATCTGGTGCAGGAGGGCATTCATCGATTGAATGCCAAGTACGCTCCTATACGGGACGATATCTTCTATCTGTTCCATCGGGATCGACGTTGGAACCCCTCAGAAAATTGCTGGATGGGGCATGAAAGAAAACGGGGCAAGCTGGCCGATCTCAATGCCACTCTCCGAGGCGCAACCGATCGATTCTTGGTCGTGGTTGGCAAGCCGAGCATCTTGCCCAGAATCCGCTATGTCATCACCCTTGATACCGATACGCAACTGCCACGCGATGCGGCGAGGCAAATGGTGGGAACTCTGGCACACCCTTTGAATCGAGCCAGGATCTGCCCGACCAGCGGCCGGGTTCGCCATGGATACACCATCCTGCAACCTCGCGTGGATGTCAGTTTGCCTGGCTCCCAACGATCCCTATTTGCAAAATGGAATGCGGTCGATGTCGGCGTGGATCCTTACACGCGCGTCGTTTCCGATCTCTATCAAGATCTCTTTGGCGAAGGTTCATTCATCGGCAAAGGGATCTACGACGTGGATTCTTTTGAACGATGGTGTCTGGACTTTCCAGAGAACACCATTCTCAGCCATGATTTGATCGAGGGGGCCTATGGACGCTCGGCGTTGATTAGCGATGTGACGCTCTACGAGGAGTATCCATCGCGCTACGCTACCGACATGGCCAGGCGCCATCGTTGGATACGAGGGGACTGGCAGATCGGAGGTTGGCTTCGACCTACGGTCCTGAAACATGCGCAGCGTCGCGTCCCGAATCCGATCTCTTGGCTATCGGCGTGGAAGTTACTCGACAACATGCGCCGAAGCCTCGTACCTATTGCCATGCTCGCCCTTTTGATCGGTGCGTGGATGACGTCAAGCCGTTCAAGCCTAGGCGCAATGGTCTTGATCTTGCTTGCGGTCTATACCTCGGTTTTCCTGAGTTTGGTCGCTCAGCTTTTTGCAAAGCCCACCGATTTGCCTATCCGTTTGCATCTCCAACGCTCGTTGGGATCCCTTTGGAATCCTTTGCTGCAAGGATTTTTGACCCTGGCCTTCGTTCCTTACGAAGCTGCCGTGAGCATCGATGCGATCATCCGCACAGCGGTTCGCATGCTCATCACGCGGCGAAATTTATTGGAGTGGCAAACCGCCGGCGATTCGCAGATCAAGACCCCTCGGAGTTTGGTCGCAAACTATCGGCACATGCTCATTGCCCCGGCCCTAGCGATCGGCGTTGCGGTTCTGGCGCTTGTAGTCGACCGACGCAGCCTCATTGCCTTTCTACCATGGATTGGGTTATGGATCGCATCTCCGGCCATCGCATGGTGGATCAGCATGCCGCTGAAGCCTAAATCGATTCGATGGACAACCGACCAAATCGATTTTCTGGGCCGATTGGCGAGGCGAACCTGGAGGTATTTCGAAGAGTTTGTCAACGAAGAAGAAAACTGGTTGCCTCCCGATAATATCCATCTGCAAACCAATCCCTTAGTAGCCTCCCGCACCAGTCCGACCAACATCGGCATGTCGCTGCTATCGAATCTTGCTGCATACGATTTTGGCTATTGCTCATCGGCCGTATTCGCGGAGAAAACGTCCAGGACGCTTGCCACGATGGCAAAGATGGAGCGGTACAACGGCCACTGGTTGAATTGGTATCACACACGAACGCTCGCTCCATTGCTGCCACGGTATGTTTCTACCGTCGACAGCGGCAATCTCGCAGGTTGTCTATTGGTACTATCGAGTGGATGCCGTGAATTGATAGAAGGCCCAATCCTTTCACCGCGTTGGGCGCGTGGGCTGCGAGACACCTTGGATGTGCTGCAGGAAGTCAGCACTTCATTACCAATCGAAGAGGGGATGAATTCCGTTCGAATCGAACTGCGAGAGTGGATCACACTGTTGCGAAACGAATCCTACGGACTTCGCGAATCCGATGATTTGTTGACACGTCTGATCGCTTGGTCTGGTGGTTTGAATCGAGAATCGAGCCTAGCAACTTCATGGTGGATAGACGCCTTCGAGAGAACTTGTGTCGATCATCAATCGGAATTGCGGTATCTGGCTCCCTGGTTACGGTGCACTGAGCCGGCCAAGCTAGAGACACCCATGCTACGGGTTTCTGATCTTTCACCCGCCGATGCTATTGAGCGTGTCCGTTCGGTACAGGATGCTCTGAATCACTCGTCGAGCTTAGCTTCGATCGCAAAACTGCAGGCGACTCAATTGCCGCAGATCGCAACGATCCTCCAGACGGCTCGAAACGAGGGTTGGGATCCCGAAGTTGTCGCATGGCTCGATGCGATCGCAGACTCTTTTCGCAATGCATCCGAATACGCATGCGACCAAATCCGACGCCTAGAGCAACTTGCAAAGCAAGCCGAAGAGATGGCAAAGATGGACTTCACGCTCCTGTACAGTCCACCTCGGGAGTTGTTTTTTACCGGCTACAACGTCAGCGATCGGCGCATGGATAGCAGTTGCTATGACTTGCTCGCATCCGAAGCTCGCCTAGCGAGTTTCATCGCTGTTGCACAAGGACAGATCGACCAGGAACATTGGTTCGCCCTCGGCAGACTGCTAACCAGTAGTGGACGACTCCCGACTTTGCTCAGTTGGAGCGGCTCGATGTTCGAGTATTTGATGCCGCTGCTGATCATGCCGAACTTTCCTAATACGTTGCTCGACAGTACTTACCATGCGGCCGTCGGTCGGCAGATCGAGTACGGCCGACAACGCGGTGTTCCTTGGGGTATTTCGGAGTCGGGTTACAACGCGATCGATCAATTTCGGACTTACCAGTACCGTGCCTTTGGCGTCCCTGGTTTGGGATTGAAGCGAGGGTTAGCCGATGATTTGGTGATTGCACCGTACGCCAGCGCCCTGGCCTTGATGGTCGCCCCCGAAGCTGCTTGTGCGAATCTTCAGCGACTGGCCGGCGAAGGGCAACTAGGTCCTTATGGTATGTTCGAGGCGGTCGATTACACACCCAGCCGCATGCCACCAGGATGCGATCGTGTCACGGTGCGTCAATTCATGGCCCACCATGAAGGGATGAATCTGCTATCCCTGGCCCACTTGCTTATCGACCAGCCGATGCAACGGCGCTTTCAGGCCAGCCCGACATTGCTCGCAGGGGAACTGCTACTCCAAGAGCGCATTCCTAAAACTACCGCACCGGTTTATCCCCATGCCAGCGAGGTCGCAGTCCTCAGGCCGGTAACCAGTCAAGCCGCAGGAGCCATGCGCGTTATCACCGACCCGAGCAGTCCTACCGTGGAATCCCATTGGTTATCCAATGGCCGATATCACGTTGCCATCAGCAGCGCAGGGGGCGGTACGAGCCGATGGGAAAACCTATCCGTCACGCGATGGCGCGAGGACGCCACGCGAGATGCGTTGGGAAGCTTTTGCTATATCCGCGATATCCAACGGAACAAACTGTGGTCGAATACCTATCAGCCAACCCGAGCAACTCCGACCTATTACGAAGCCATCTTTACTCAATCCCGAGCCGAATTTCGCAGGATGGATGCGGAGATCGAAACCTACACGCAAATCAGCATCTCTCCGGAAGACGATGTGGAACTGCGACGTGTGATACTGACGAATCGGTCTGGCGTTCGGCGAACGATCGAGGTCACCAGCTATGCGGAGGTCGTTCTTGCTACGCTAGCACAAGATGAATCGCACCCTGCCTTCAGCAATCTGTTTGTGCAAACAGAGCTGTACCGGGATCGCAATGCCATCTTCTGCACCCGTCGGCCTCGATCGACCCAAGAGCATCCACCTTGGATGACTCATATGATGCAGGTGCGAGGGGCGACCATCGGCGGTGCAACCTACGAAACCGACCGCATGCGATTCATCGGCAGGCGGCGAACGCTCGCATCGCCCCAGGCTTTTGATTCGTTTGCCGGACTTTCCGATACAGCCGGATCGGTGCTCGATCCGGTGGTCGCTATTCGGCAAACCGTCTCCTTGCAACCCGATGAATCGATCACCATCGATATTGTCACGGGGATCGCTGATTCGCGAGCGAACATCGAAGTGCTTACAGAACGTTATCACGATTCGAACCTGGCCGACCGCGTATTCGACTTGGCCTGGACCCATAGCCATATCTTGCTGCAGCAACTGGGTATCACCGAGGGGGAAGCCCAAACCTACGGGAGGCTCGCTTCGTCAATCCTTGTGGCCTCTTCCCTGCGACGGGCCAACCCCAGCATTCTCATCAGCAATCAGCAGGGGCAATCTGGGTTGTGGGGGTACGGCATTTCTGGGGATCTACCTATAGTGCTCGTCAGGATCCGCGACGCCGATCAGCTCGAATTGATTCGCCAAGCGATCCAAGCTCATGCCTATTGGCCGCTCAAAGGACTCGCATCCGATCTGGTGATCTGGAACGAAGACGATTCGGTCTATCGACAAGATATTCAAGAAAGGATTTCCAATTTGCTCGTATCGAGCGACGAAACCGTCGGCACCGATCGACCCGGCGGCGTGTTCATTCGACGCGGTGAACAGATGTCCAACGAGGATCGCGTGCTGCTCCAATCGGTCGCACGAATCGTGCTTTACGGTGAAAACGGAACGATGGCCGAACAAACCGAACGGCGCGGTCGTATGGAATCGACCAGCCCGCTGCTGGTCCCGACGCGACGGATTGCCGAGAGCCCGATCGCTGCAAAACCCTCGAAGAGCAATTTGGCTCTCTTCAACGGACTGGGTGGCTTTTCTCAAGACGGTCGCGAGTACATCACTCACCTAGCACCTGGACAATCCACCCCAGCACCGTGGGTCAACGTTATCGCCAATCCCCAATTTGGTACCGTCGTCTCCGAAGCGGGCAGCGCTTATACGTGGGCTGAAAACAGCCACGAGTACCGTTTGACTCCTTGGCACAACGATCCGGTATGCGATGTCGGTGGCGAAGCCATCTACGTTCGCGATGACGAGACGGGCCACTTTTGGTCCCCGTGCCCGTCCCCGACTCCGCGCTCGAATCATTACACCGTTCGGCATGGCTTTGGTTACACGATTTTCGAGACGACCGAAGACGGCATCGCGACGGAATTGATGGTCTATGTGGCTACCGATGCACCCGTGAAAATTTCGAAATTGAAAATCACCAACCGCTCGGACCGGCCGCGAAAGATTTCGGTCATCGGTTTTTGCGAATGGGTCCTTGGGGAAATCCGCAGCAAGACATTGCAGCATGTCGTGACCGAAATCGATCCTGCCAGCGGGGCGCTACTGGCCCGCAACGTCTACAACCAAGACTTTGGAGATCGTGTCGCGTTTGTCAATTGCAGCGAGCCCATCCGTTCCTGGTCCGGTGACCGAACGGAATTCATCGGCCGAAATGGTTCGTTGTCAGAACCTGCAGCCATGAAACGGATCCGGCTCTCGGGTCGAACAGGCGCCGGATACGATCCATGTGCGGCCATGCAAATGCCGCTCGAACTAGCCGTTGGACAAGAACGAACCACCACGTTGACCCTCGGTGCGGGAAAGAACATGGCCCAAGCCCGGTCGCTGGCCCTGCGTTTCCGAAGCTTGGAAAGTGCCGATCAGGCGATCCACCAAGTTTGGGATTACTGGAGCCACACCCTGGGCAGCTTGCACATCGAAACCCCCGATCCGGCCGTCAATTTCCTTGCCAACGGTTGGTTGATCTACCAAACTTTGGCTAGTCGCATGTGGGCTCGGTCGGGTTTCTACCAATCAGGTGGCGCATACGGATTCCGAGATCAATTGCAAGATGCAATGGCCCTGACCTATTCCCAACCCCAGTTGCTGCGCGAGCATTTGTTGCGAGCCGCCGCACACCAGTTTCGCGAAGGAGACGTTCAACACTGGTGGCACCCACCCAAGGGTCGCGGAGTGCGCACCCACTTTTCGGATGACTATTTATGGTTACCCGTCGCGATGTGCCGCTACGTTCAAAAGACAGGGGACACCGGTGTGCTCGATGAGGTTATTCCATTCCTCAGCGATCGGCCCCTGCGAGATGATGAAGAATCCAATTATGACTTGCCCACCATCTCGGAGGATCGCGCATCGCTCTATGAACACGGTGTACGAGCGATCCGACATGGATTGCGATTTGGCGAACATGGCTTGCCCTTGATCGGATGCGGTGACTGGAACGACGGTATGAACTTGATCGGCCAGCACGGGAAAGGTGAAAGTGTTTGGCTTGGTTTCTTTCTGTACGATGTCATGCGGCAATTCATCGAACTAGCAAACCTCCGAGGCGACAACGCGCTGGCACAAGAACTAGCCATTGCAATGGAGCAACTCCGAGTCCAATTGGAACGTCACGGCTGGGATGGCGAATGGTACCGACGGGCCTACTTCGATGACGGAACCCCCTTGGGATCGATTCAAAACGAGGAATGCCAAATCGATGCTATCTCGCAAAGTTGGGCAGTTCTGTCCGGTGCTGCGAATTTGGAGCGGTCGCAACTAGCCATGGATAGCTTGGAACGACGATTGGTAGATCGCCATTCGCGATTGATCAAGCTATTGGACCCACCTTTCGATCGCTCAGCACTCAATCCTGGGTACATCAAAGGCTATGTGCCAGGGGTGCGGGAGAATGGAGGCCAATACACCCACAGCGCTATTTGGGCGGTGATGGCGGCTGCCAAACTCGGGGACTGCGATCGCGCTTGGGATCTATTCGCTCTGATCAATCCATTGTCCCATGCGGATCGACAGGAATCGATCGATCGCTATCGCGTGGAACCCTACGTCGTTGCTGCCGATGTCTACGGCGTCGAACCCCACGCGGGCCGTGGAGGCTGGACTTGGTACACCGGTTCGGCCTCTTGGATGTATCGTTTAATCATCGAGTCCTTGCTCGGTATCGATCAACGCGCCGACCGCTGGCGCATTGAGCCTTGTTTGCCACATCATTGGTCTCACGTCGAACTTCACTTTCGGTATCGCGAGACCTTCTATCATGTCCGTATCGAGTCGCATGTCGAGGCCCCTTACCAGCAATCGGGATCCACTTCCCAACGTCTTACGCACTTGGTCTTGGACGGGACGGCCATCGCCGAGGATTTTATCACGCTTGTCGATGACCGCCGACGCCATGAAATCGTTGTGTTTCTTCGCGATGCTTCTGGTCAAGAGGCCAACGCGTCGTGCGCTGTTCACACCACCGTTCAAGACCGGACATAGCCAACGGGTTGCCCCGGTGATATTCCCCTCTGCTGATCTGGAAGGCTCCGCGGTGGCTTGTTGTAGGCACACTCCGGTTTGCCGTCGGCCCTGATTCACGGCGCAGCGGAGCGTGCCTACTGCATTTTGATTTTGCCAACAGGAAACCAAAACCCCAGCGTCCTGCAACCTTTCTCCTAGAAAAGACTTGACGCACGACAAAATAGTCGCACGATGGTTTTGTCGTGCGAATTTTATGGTGGTTGTTTGGAGGTGGCGAAATGGCAAGGCAAGTTGGTCCGAAGAACGTTATTGGACGCGATAAACTCATCGAAACGATTTGGGAAAATCTAGAAACTCGGTCCCGGCAGTTCACCGCAGAACGAAGGGTCGGAACGAGTTGCTCGGGTCGCTGGCATTGGATCACTACTTGGTTCACGAATCGGATAGCAACGACAAAAAGCGATATCTCTTTCGATTCCCCCTCATTCAGAGGTGGTGGAAGCTAGCGCAGGGGCTATAGGGATGAACCGACGACCGATCCTATCGACCTACACCCCCAGCAACACCGATCCGGAGTTGCTCAAGCGGATCTTTGTCCAGCGCGAAAAGCTTTTGGAACGCATCGTGGATCGATTATCCCGCAGCATGACGACGGGAGACAAGCACCATATCCTGCTCATAGGACCTCGTGGGTGCGGGAAAACCAATCTGGTGAGTCTTGCGGTCTGGGAACTTCAAAAAAAACCCCAGCAAGCCGATTGCATGCGCATTGCTTGGTTGGGAGAAGACGACTCTTTTACGGGTCTGATCCACTTGGCCTTTGGCATCGCGAGTCAATTGGCCAAGGAGTATCCCGAGGAGTTCCCCGCAGACTTCAAAACAGCCGTGCGCGGGCTACCCAGCGACGATGCCGCATTGGCCGTTTTGCAATCCACCGTCGGTCGACTGGGGGCTCGCAACTTGTTGCTTGTCACCGAGAACATGGACCAAACATTCCAGAGCCTGGGCGATTCGGGTCAGAAGAAGTGGCGAGCCTTTTTGCAAGAGACGAGGAAAATAGCCACCTTGGCCACCGCTCAGCAATTGTTCTCGGGTGTATCCGATCGCAACGAAGCCTTTTTTGGGTTCTTTGATATCCAGCACTTGAAACCCTTGTCGGTCGACGAAGCCGTCGAGCTGATCACTCGGATCAGCGTAGAGCATTCGAATCGGGAACTTATCCGATATTTGAAGTCCGCCGAGGGGCAGTTTCGGATTCGCGCCTTGCACTATCTGGCTGGTGGCAATCATCGTATGTACGTGCTGCTCTCGGAGTTTCTCACCAAGGAGTCTCTTGACGATCTCGTCGCGGCCTTTGACGGTCTTGCCAACGACATGACACCGTTTTTTCAGGAAAGGATCCGAGCCCTGCCGGATCAGCAAAGGCAGCTCGTCCAATGCCTCTGCGATGCCCAAGGAGCCTTAACCGTCAAAGAGATTGCGAGCGAAACGTTCATCGATGAACGCGTCTGTTCAAAACAACTTGGGAATCTCAAGGACAACGGTTATGTTCGATCGGAGAAACGGGGTAAGGAGTCCTACTACGACATGTCCGAGCCACTGATGCGGCTATGCCTTGAGGTCAAAAATCAACATGGACGTCCACTCCGGTTGCTAGCCCGATTTCTTCGCGCGTGGTTCCCGGTGACCGAGCTTGAGTCGAAGTTGATCGGAACCAACAACGGGCGAGTCAGCGAGTACTGCAAGCTAGCCATCGAGTCAGGAGATGACTTTAAAGGCACCCTTGCGATGACGCTTGGCTCGGAGATCAATGCCAAAATCTCAGAAGGAGATTTTGAGACGGCAGAAAAGCTGACCAAGGAATTGGAATTTGCGGATCCCTCGTCGGCCAGATCCGCATCGATCGACCAAGCTACTGCGCGATTGCTTCGCGGCGTTAAGTACCATCAGCAGGGGGACATCGAGCGTGCATTGTCGGACTTCTCGGCAGTAGTAGAGATGCGCGATGCACCAATGGAACTGAGGGCTACGGCTCTTGGCTTGCGAGGCGCTACGTACGATCAGCAGGGGGATATCGAGCGTTCTTTATCTGACTGTTCGGCGGTCATTGCGATGACTAATGCGCCTGTGGATAAGAGGGCTATTGCTCTTGTCAGTCGAGGCTTTACGTACGGTCAGCAGGGGGACATCGCGCGCGCATTGTCGGACTACTCGGCGGTCATTGCGATGACCGATGCGCCTGTGGAACTGAAGGCTAGTGCGCTTTTTGCCCGAGCAGTAGCCAACCGACGAACTAAACATTTTAAGAAGAGTGTTGCCGACTTTGAAGCTTTCGTGGCGATACCCTCGATTTCGCTGAGTCAGCGTACCGAGGGCTTATTTACAATCGTTGAGCCGATGATCGATCAATGCTCTCCGGAAGACGTGAAAACAGCACTTTCAAGAGCGTTTGACGAAGGTGATCCTCAGACCAGCGAATACGGAGGGGCACCCCACGACTTGCTTTGGATGGTGCTCGGGCGCAGCCCTGCCCAGTGGGCAAACTACATCTCGGTGATCGCGTCGATGTACATCGAACACGGGTGTGCGGATAAGCTTGGTCAGGGGATCACGAAATCGATTCAGCATCTAGATCAGGGAGGTTTTTCCAAGTCCCAGATCGAGAGTTGGAAGGCAGCTTGGAAGCAGGCCGGCCAAGGCTCTGACGCTCTAGAGATCCCACTGCGCTGTCTTGATGTGGCCGTCGAAGTCATGAACTCCGATCCACGTTCAGATCGCGCTCTGTTTCGATTGCCACTGGAGCTTCGCGGTCTGATTCGCCCTTTGTTGAATCGCTCGCTTGGGGAGGCTTGATGCCTACTTGGTAGCTCCTAAGTCATGGCCCCGCGGGCATGAAGCCGACGGTGGCTTTGAATTCGTGCTCGCGGAAGTGCGCAAGCACTCCGGTGAGTGATGGAATGTTCTCGATATCGCAATGTTTTTCACCGGACGGCTTGCGCCGTTCCGCTTTTAATTCAACGCCATCCGGCATGAAGCCGACGGTGGCCTTGAATTCATGCTAGCGGAAGTGCGCAAGCACTCCGGTGAGTGATGAAATGTTCCGATGAGTGATGGAATGTTCTCGATATCGCAATGCTTTTCACCGGACGGCTTGCGCCGTTCCGCTTTTAATTTGACGCCATCCGGCATGAAGCCGACGGTGTCCTTAATTTCGTGCTCGCGGAAGTGCGCAAGCACTCCGATGAGTGATGGAATGTTCTCGATATCGCAATGGTTTTCATCGGACGGCTTGCGCCGTTCCGCTTTTAATTCGACGCCATTCGGCATGAAGCCAACGGTGGCTTTAATTTCGTGCTCGCGGAAGTGCGCAAGCACTCCGGTGAGTGATGGAATGTTCTCGATATCGCAATGTTTTTCACCGGACGGCTTGCGCCGTTCCGCTTTTAATTCAACGCCATCCGGCATGAAAGTGCGCAAGCACTCCGGTGAGTGATGAAATGTTCTCGGTATCGCGATGTCTTTCACCGGACGGCTTGCGCCGTTCCGCTTTTAATTCAACGCTATCCGGCATGAAGCTGACGGTGGCCTTGATTTCGTGCTAGCGGAAGTGCGCAAGCACTCCGGTGAGTGATGGAGTGTCCTCGATACCGCAGTGTTTTTCACCGGACGGCTTGCGCCGTTCCGCTTTTAATTCGACGCCATCCGGCATGAAGCTGACGGCGTCCTTAATTTCGTGCTAGCGGAAGTGCGCAAGCACTCCGATGAGTGATGGAATGTTCTCGATATCGCAATGTTTTTCACCGGACGGCTTGCGCCGTTCCGCTTTCAATTCGACGCCATTCGGCATGAGCCGACGGTGGCCTTGAATTCGTGCTAGCGGAAGTGCGCAAGCACTCCGGTGAGTGATGGAATGTTCTCGATATCGCTATGTTTTTCAGCGGACGGCTTGCGCCGTTCCGCTTTTAATTCGACGCCATTCGGCATGAAGCCGATGGCGGCCTTGAATCGTGTGCTTCCTAGCGATATTCTCAAAGGTTTTTATCTATAGGATATAGTCCTGGACGATACGGCTGTGGAACTTGCTTAAGCCACGTTTTAAGCTCGTTGATGTCGTCTTGGTCGAAACTATCCATCACCCGTTTGATCTCTCGTAGATCACTCGTCGCACAATCATCGGTCGCGGGTCAAAGTCCGCCCAATGCAATGGGCGTTCTGTCATTCCGCCGAATTGGTACACAGCGACGGTCGGTACCAGACTTCCAACCTGTGGCAACTGGCCACAGATGCTCGTCAGTTTCTTTTCGATAATCTTGATCACGGGGAATTCGCCTTCTCCCATCGTCAAGTCCGTGCATACTGCGATGAGCATCGGATCGACGGACAAAACAAGACCTGGGTTTGCACATCCAAAACGAAAATGATCGCTTACTTTACGCCAATACAGCCAGTTCATCAGCACAAGCAGTATGGTTGGGATCCAGAACATCCAATGCGCAAAGATCGCTAGCACAAGAAAGAAAGCGAGACTGAACATCCAAATCAGCGGCCATTTCGGATAACTCATGAACCAACGCAGGCGTTGCACTTCCAATTCGCCAGGATTGCTTGCAAACGTAGAATTATCCAATGTCCAAGACTTCTGTTCTTGTTCCACAGTTATCCTCTGTGATGAAAAAACGCCGGTTCGATTGCTTTACGTTGATCTAACATCAAGCCCTTGGACACTGCTGCTGGAGCTGCTGCCAAACTGCTCGATCTCGTGCCCCATTTGCTGAGCGATTTGCACAAAGAGATTGCAAAGTGGCGTGTTCTTTTCGCGATCCAGCATCAAATGCTGACCGTGTCGAAATCTACCACCCGCAAGCAGCAGTGGCAGATTTTTCGTATCATGGGAATTGGCATTTCCTAAGTTGCTTCCGAAAACCACGGAGGTGCTGTCGAGAAGTCGGGACGCACCCTCCTGTTTACGATTCAATGCAGCGAGCAATTTTTCGAACGCGTGGAATTGCGCCTCTTCGATCAAACGCAGTTGCTGAATTTTTTCGGTGTCTTGACCATGGTGCGACAGGTTGTGGTGGTCGATGCTGACTCCGGGAATCGGTGGAACATCATTTCGGCCTTGGACCATCACGGTGATCAGCCGCGTCGAATCGGTCTGCAGGGCTAGTGGTATCAGTTCGAAAAGCAATTGCATTTGTCCGATCAAGTCCTTGCTTTCCTTGATATCCTCGGGGAGCGTGGCGTCGACCTTGGGTTTCGGCTTATGCACCCAAGCTTCCGCCGCAGACAACCGCTGCTCCATTTCTCGGACCGAAAACAGGTACTCCTCAAGCTTCTCACGGTCGTCTTTGCCGATCCGGTTTCGGAATTGCCTTGTTTCTTCTCGGACCGTATCCATGATGCTCTTGCCTTCGCGGAGCTTCTGAATCTGGGCGTCTTTTGCCTCAGCGGTTCCGTCGAGAAAGAGTTTGGAGAACATTCGCGAAGGAGACTGTTCCCCAGGGATCATGATCCCGCTGGATGTATACGATTGGCTCGATCCGTCCGTACTGAGTTGTAGCGATGGGAACCGCGTCTGTAGCCCGATTTTTGTGGCGAGCCATTGGTCGATGGAGATCGAGTTTCGGAAGCCCGCTAGACCGGGGTGTCGGGCTGCTGTCAACCATGTCATCGTAGAGGAATGACCATCCGAGCCGGACTGGTCCGGATGGGATATCCCATTGAATAGGGTATAGTCCCGGCGATGCGCATCGAGTATTTTCAGATAGGGTGTCACCTCGAAGTCAGATCCACCAGCCTCCGGGAATAAAAACGGCGAGTGCAGGCCGAGTGTGGTGCAAATACAGACCAATCGCTGCGGGATACTCTCATCGGCGGCTCGGACACCTCGGGGAAGGAAAGCATCGAGGATGGGCAAAGCCAACCCAACTCCGCTCGCTCGCAAAAAGGCACGTCGATCCGTCCTGAAAACGCCGTTGGGGAGGTTCATCATTGGCTCGTAGAATAGGTTTCTTGTGGACTATCGGTTCGGATCGATGGGACTACTTGTGGGTGAATAGCTTGCTCGCGACGACGCGATGGACGAGTGTGCGGACCCCAGCACCGTTTAGCTGGACCTCCGCAGCGATACGATCGATTTCCTCTCGATCGGCAAAGCTGATGGCAGAACCCGTCGCGTAGGTAGCAAACTGCTCGACGAGCGACCTGGAAATCTGACCTTGATCGCGCAATAGGATGTTTCGGAAGGACTCGATGTTCGAAAATGGAACCCCATCGGAGGATTCGCCACTTGGATCGACGGGTTTGCCAAGTTTGTATTCCCAGATATCTCTACCGTGGAGTTTGGCCTTAGGCGGTGTGCCTTCGCCAACCGATCGATAGTTTTCCCGGAACCCGCCGATCACGTCGAAGCTTTCCAACGCAAACCCGGGAGGGTCGATTTCTCGATGGCATCGATTGCATGTCTGCGAATCGCGGTGCTTGGACAATTGTTCGCGAATCGTGGTTGCTCCGCGCGTATCGGGTTCGATGGCATTGACCGGCGGTGGAGGAGACGGTGGGCGGCCGATCAATCGCCTTAAGATCCAGGCACCGCGAAGGACCGGAGAGGTTACCGTACCATTGGCTGTAACCTTGAGAACCGATGCGTGTGTCATGATCCCTCCTCGCGGAGAGTCTTGGGGCAGTTGCACCCGGCGAATCTCTTCACCGTAGAGATTCGGATCGCTGCGATGGAATTCCTCGAGCATCCTATAGTGCTCGGCGAGTCGTCGATCGATCATGACAAAATCCGAATCGATGATTGCGCCGATAGGCAGATTCTTCTGCAATAACTCGCGAAAGAACCATTGCGTTTCTGCGACCATTGAATCCCTGAGCAGATCGTCGTACTCGGGGTACAATTTCGCATCGGGGGTGGTTGCATCGATTTGAAATAGGTCGAGCCACTGCCCGGCGAACGAGACAATAAACTCCCGACCGCGAGGGGAATCCAAAAGACGATCAACCTGGGCCCGCAAAATATCTGCCTCGGAGAGCTTGCTGCTCTTGGCCAAATCCAGGAGTTCTTCGTCGGGTGGACTGCTCCAAAAGCAGTAGGAAAGTCGCGAAGCAAGTGCATAGTCGTCAAGCTTGCCAGGGGACTCTTCGAGCATAAGAAATTTGGGCGAAATCAGGATACTTCGCAAAGCCACACGCATCGCTTGTTCATAGGTACGGCCGGAATCCAATTCCGAGTGTGCCAAGGCGATGAAGCGATCGGCTTGTCCATCTTGCAGGGGTCGGCGAAACGCCCGCTGAGCGAATCGTTGGATCGCATCTCTGGATGCGGACTTGGGATTCTCCGGCGTCAATTCGTAAGCGATAGGACCGTTCTGAGTCCAACGACCTGGTTTCTCAAGCTTGCGTACCGATGAATCACCGAACACGCTCGATACGCTTTGGGGTGGCCACTGTTCGAAAAGGGGGCCTTCGATCTCAACCCATTCAAGCGCCATACCGGGAACCTTCCAATCTTTGACGGTATCGACGTTCCAAACGCTCTTGCCTTGCGCGTCGATACCGATCCCATACCCGGCGAATCGAAGATGCTCGTTGGGGGTTAGGCGTGTGGTAAATTCGACGACGCGTGGCACTCCTTCCCGCAGCTCGAAATACCGCAGCATACGACTGGTCTTCCAATCGCTTGAGTACACTTTCAACGCGACGGGCTCATCGCGAGTATCCACAGCGTAAGCCGAGGCTCGAATCCGATATAGTCCACTGGCAGGGGGGCTAAATTGCCTCAGGTCGTCCGGCGCATATCCGTGGCTGATAAAGACAATGGCATTCTCCGTCTGACGAAACAATTGCCGGTGTTTTTCCCCCGAAGCAGGGTCAACAACGCCTTCGCCCTTGTCGAGATTCTCTCGTACCCCTTTTTCGTCATGGTACCGCAAACGCTTCTGGAACACGGTGGGAGCTTCGGTCAACCGAATGCAATCGTCGAGGGCTAGTTCGATGACCTCAAGGTACTTCTCCAATTGCAATCCTGAAATCCGAAGACCTTCCGATACGGTATCGTAGCCACTTGCCCGGCCATCCTCAGGCAATAGGTGTTGGAGCGGAGTATCGATCCCGAGCAGATCATGAAGGCTATTTTCGAATTCGCGTCGATTCAACCGCCGGTACGACGTTCTGCCATCGCGATCCTGTCGCTCCGAGATTTCCGCATGCAATGTTTTCTTAAGCGTTTCTGCAATGGGTGCAATTTCCGCATCTTTGAGCGCCGACTCCGGTGGCATCTCTCCTCGAACCACCCTGTCGTGGATTCGAATCCAACGCTCTCGGTTCTCTCGCAGTTCGATGGCCCAATCCAATGCATCGATGTCCAGCCCGCCAGCCATGTCCGAAGCGTTGTGGCATTCCTTGCAATTTTCCGACAAGAACGTGGCCACCTCGGTGGGTGGAGCCGCATCAAGGGGTATTGAAAAAACGAAACGCACCATCAAGAACAACAGCACCAACCTGACCCGTACGTTGGATGGACGTGGCAAAATAGCCATCAGCTTTTTCTCCAGGATTCTGTGCTGCCGGGGATTCTGTGCTGCCAAAGACCCGGCATTCAGCGGCTATGATCGCTCTGTATGGTATCCGCGTTTTATGGTATCCAAGTTTTCAACTGGGGCAAAGCCGAGAATTAGCCAATCCGTTCGCGAAAGACCCGGGGTTCGCGATCGATTTGTATCAATCGCTGCTGGAGGCCGTGGTCGTAGCATGCAGATCCTGGACTCCGTGGCTTTGTTAAAAAAACGCGAGAAAATGATTTCAAGAGATCATCGCCAATTGGGGATCGCCCGACCTGGGGTCCAAGGTGCACCGAGGGCGTCAAACCGATTGAGCATCGCCGGGATATCCGCTCCTAGGAGTTTGTTGAGTTCCCCCAGGGCCGTATCAAATTCCTGACCGGCGATCTCATACTGTTTGCGATGCGTGCCAGTCGGTCCGGTGGTGCTGCCCATGGCCCCCATCGTGGCATTCGACAGGCGGCTCTGGAGTCCCGGCATGGCTCCCTCGTTCCGCTTGGTCCGGGTTGGATCACCCGTAAAGATCTGCTGCAGATCGATCAATCGCAACTGCAAGGCGCGAATTTCCTTCCACATGCTCGGATCAGCCTCGGCAGAGGATTTGGTCAAACCTTCGATCGCTTCGAGCCGCTCGATGGCTTCATTGGTTAGTTCGGAAGCTGCGGTGACTGCGTTGGCAAGTTTGTAGACTTGTTTGGCAAAGTCACGAATCGCAACCCGATTGATCTCCGTCGTGTCGCCAAAGGTCAATGGCTCGATCTCAAACTCTGTCTTTGCGATCAGCTCAGTGACATCGCCATCGACCATTTGAGAAACCTCGACGGTGTACTTGCCCGGAACCGCGACAGGGCCGCCCCCTGCGGCGCGTCTTCGCCGAGCTCCACCGCTTGGACCCGCATGGCGATAATCCCAGTTCGCGCGCACGATCCCTCGATCCGTCGATGTGGGAATCCGACGCACTACGGCACCCGATGCATCGCGAATGGTCAGCCAACGCGACGGGGCAACCTCTCGATCCTCGATTTTGAGTTCCTCCCAGGTTGGATAAGGGGTGTCGTTACCCGCCTTGGCTCCTTCTCGATCGCTTTTTTCTCGCTTGGATTTCTTGGTTTTAAGCTCGTCCTTCAAGTGGAATGTGAAGGTGACTCCATACTCCGGATTGGGTGCGGTGTAAAAATTCGCACCTTGGAACCCACGGCCTGAGACGCCCATCGGATTGACCGTCTGAAACATGAGTCCTTTTTTGATGGGGAACATGGTGTTGGTTTCGAGCAATTCGGGCTTGATGCCTCGTAGGGCAGAGTAGTCATCGAGGACAAAAAAGCCCCGGCCAAAGGTGGCTAGGACAAGATCGTTTTCCCGGCGTTGGATTTCTAGGTCGCGCACCATGATGGTGGGCAAACCCGACTTGAGCGCAATCCATTTTCCACCACCATCGACGGTGAAATAGCAGCCGAATTCGGTACCGCAAAAGAGCAAGTTTGGATTCACATGATCTTGCTTGAGTGTGTACACGCTCCCTCTCTGGGGTAGGTCGCCGGTGATCTCATTCCAAGACTTCCCGCGATCGGTCGACTTGAGTAGGTAGGGCTTGAAGTCGCCGCGTTTGTGATTGTTGACCACGACATAAACGGTATTCGAATCGAACAGATCGGCTTCGATATCATGAATGTAACCAAACTCGGGGATATCCAATGTGCCAAAGCGTTCTACCTTGCGCCATGTTGCTCCGCCATCTTCGGTGATCTGGATTAACCCTTCGTCGGAACCGACATAGATCAATCCTTGGACTAGGGTCGATTCATCCAGTGCGACGATGTTGCCATAGAGCGATGTCGACGCGTTCTTAGCGACCGAGTCGACTCCCCAAACTCGGCCCATGACCTTCAACTGATTGCGATCGATCTGTCGGGTCAGGTCGGGACTGATTGGCATCCAGTTATCGCCGCGATCGTCGCTGCGAAACAGGATTTGCGAAGCATAATACAAACGTTTGGGATTGTGAGGAGAGATAAGCAACGGAGAGTCCCAGTTCCATCGCTGGGCAGGCCCCTCTTTGGACTCTTGCGGCTTGATGTCTACGGCTTCTCCGGTCTTTCGGTTGTAGCGCACCAGTCCACCATACTGCCATTGCGAATAAATGGTGTCGGGATCATTTGGGTCGACAGCCGGTTCGAATCCATCGCCAAAGACCGTGACGAACCAGTCGCTGTTGCGAATGCCATGTTCGTTGTTGGTGCGCGACGGGCCTCCTTGCGTAGCGTTGTCCTGCGTGCCACCATAGATGTTGTAGAAGGGTTTATCGTTAGAGACCGCTAACTTATAAAACTGGGTGATCGGCAAATTGGCTTTGTAATCATAGGTTTTACCTCGATCCCATGTTTCATACAAACCTCCGTCGCAGCCGACGATCAGATGATTCTCATCGGCAGGATCGATGACAATGGCGTGATTGTCGACGTGTTTGTCCTCCTCACCCAGAGCGACAAACGTCTTGCCGCTATCCTCGCTGACCATCATCATCGTATCAAGCGAATAGATACGATTCGCTTGATGCGGACAGCAGACGATCTCATGGTAGTACTGAGGGCTACTGGCGTTATAGCTGCTCATTTTCTCCCAAGTTTCACCTCGATTGACGCTTCGGAAAACTCCACCTTTTTCCTCAGACGCCTCGACGATCGCATAGACAATCTCAGGGTTCACCGGCGAGATATCCAATCCGATTTTCCCCTTATCGACGTCCGGCAAGCCGCGACCAATTTTCCTCCAAGTGGTTCCACGGTCCGTTGATTTATAAATGGTCGACTCGGGGCCGCCGTCGATCAGTACCCATTCGTGCCGTCGTCGCTGATAGGAGCTCGCATAGAGAATTTCGGGATTGCTCGGATCGATATGGACTTCGTTGATCCCAGTCATCGGACTGATATTCAGGACATTGGTCCAGGTCTTGCCTCCATCGGTCGTCTTGAACAAACCGCGATCACCCCCATCCTTCCACAGAGGGCCTTGCGCGGCGACAAACACGATATTCGGATCCTGAGGATCCACGGCGATCATGCCGATGTGTTCGCTGTTTTCCAATCCCACACGCTTGAAAGATTGACCGCCGTCAGTGGACTTGTATAGACCATCGCCATAGCCGACACTTCGCTGGGAATTGTTTTCGCCAGTGCCAACCCAGATGGTATGGCGATCGTGCGGACAGATCGTGACGCAACCGATCGAGTACGATCCCTGGGCATCAAAAATGGGCTTGAAAGTCACGCCGGCGTTTTCGGTCTTCCACACTCCACCCGAAGAAGCCACCACGTACCAAATGGAGCGATTCAGCGGATCGACCGCGATGTCGCCGATACGGCCTGACATGAAAGCCGGTCCAATCCCTCGGAAATTCAACGCCGAAACCAATGCCGAGTTCAGGCCCGGAGCTTCATCCTTCGGTTCGTCGGAGTCTTGGGAGTGTGCGTGGGAATTACCGAAGGCTAGAGCTAAACCAACTGCCAAAATCCAGTTTTTAAGCATGACGATCTTCGAAGTGGTTTCAAGGTTGCCGTTTCAAGGTTGCAACAGGGATAGAACTCAAGGATTTCTCTTGTGAAACCACTCTAATTGGATGCTGTGCAATTGCTATCGGCGATATTAGCGATTTCTTGATCCGAGCTCTCAGAGCCTAACACCGGACGGCTTGCGCCGTTCCGCTTCTATGGAAGCCGTAGCTGAGCGGTTGACGGCCTGGCGTGCGATCTTCTTGAAAGCGGTTGGACGCAAGCCCTCCGGTGAGTGATTGCTAGATGCGTCACCGGACGGCTTGCGCCGTTCCGCTAAAGCAGAGCCAGCCGGCATGAAGCCGGTTGGTGGCATTAAATCCTACCTGCGAAAACACCTGAATAAACTTTTTTAATTCCAAGCAGATCGCAATTCCTGAACTTGCAACTTCTGGACCTTGGCCGTCCCGCCACGGGTCTCCAAAAAGATTCGCCGATTCTCCGGGTTGGTATTAAACGGCAGGGGCATGTAGCAAAGCCCATCGCTTGCAAACACCTCTAGCCCGGTGCGATCGCAGTAGATCGTCAACCGCAATTTGCCGTCGCGAAGCGGTGCTGCGGCACGCTGGCCATTGACGCTGAGCTCCTGCATTTTCGGCTCGTAGATGACCATCGCGTCGCGGATGTTCAATACGATCTGGCTAGCGTCGCCCGGTTCGATCTCCATACGCAGTTCCAGCAACTCGAGGCTCAATTCCTCAAGCACATTTCGATCCCCTGGCTTTAAATCCATCGCATCGAATGTGTGCGTTGTCTGGCGCAGGGATTCCAACTCCTTGACCGGCGTATAGGTCAAGCGAGGTCCGTCAGCAGTGCTGACAAGCTTCAACTCTAGCGGAATCGTCATCGATTGATTGAAACTCATCCCGCGTGTCTCGGTCTGAAACCATCCCATCTGGATCCGACGGCCATCTGCGAGAGGTACATCGCTAAACGTCTGCGGGGCATAAAATCCTCGACCGCGTTGTCCCGTCAGCTTGGTTTGCTCGGCCTTAAAGTTCGCTCCATCAAACGTTCCAATCGCGTACTCGGTATTGGCGCCGAGCAATACCCATTTTTTCTGCGCGGGATCGTTGTCGACCGCAAGTTCGAAAAAGTCCGGGCATTCGTACAGAAACGCACTGCCCGGGATCCCATCGGTGATACTCGCCAAGGTCCAGTCTCGCAGGTTCGGAGACGTGAAGAAATGAATGGTGTGCTTCCCTTGCCACTCGACATACAGGACCATCACCCACTTCTGGGTAGGCTCGTGCCATATCACCTTTGGGTCGCGATTGCCTCCCGTGATCTGTTGCAACACCGGGTTGCCGGAATACTTGGTAAAGTTTCGGCCGTCGGTGCTGTAGGCGATCCCTTGTACGGTTGGATTTCCAGCAGCCGTGTAGATAAGCACCATCGGTGGTTTGCCCTCTTTGCCGAACCCACTGGTGTTGTTCCAATCGACCACGGCACTGCCACTGAACATGGGCCCCATGCCGTCAGGCAGTAGCTTGTCCCCAAGCTCTTGCCAACGGACAAGGTCTTTGCTCACGGCGTGTCCCCAGTGCATGTTTCCCCATCCCCATCCGTAAGGGTTGTGCTGGAAGAACAGATGGTACTCGCCGTTGTAAAAGACCATCCCGTTGGGGTCATTGTTCCAACCCCGTTGCGGCGAAAAATGGAACTGGCCTCGCAGCGGCTCCTGATAGAGCTTGGCCGCATCTTTCAAGCGATCGCTCAGCTCGATCTTGCTCAGGGCTGTCGAATCGTCGCTGAGTTTGTCCACTTGCAGAGTTAGCGTCTTGCCGCTCCACTGGGAGACGTCCATCGTCGCCCACCAGTCGGGATCCGCGTCTGCCAGTTCGATCTCGTTGCGCACGGCGGTTTGACCATCGACCAACAGGGTTAGGATCCGTTTTTTGGATCCATTTTTTACAGGAATATGAAGGTATCGCGAGGTGGCTTGGACGATGCGCTGGGCATCTTTGATCGAGCCTTTAGGCTTGGTGTCCGTCTGCACAATGTGATCGATGTTGATGTGCCCCCAACCTCCCTTGGCCTCGTCGATGATGCGAATCACAGCCCATTGGCCAGCGTACTGTGAAACATCCCAAGAGTCGGCTTCGAGTGCTTCGCTTCCGCCGGCTTTGTCGTTAGGGCCCGTTGCGGTGCGCACGGGTTTGCCGTCGACAAGCAACTGCATGGCAAGTTTCTCCGGGTTCTTTCCACCGCCGATCAAGAACGCAAGGAACTTGCGCTCGATGCGAAACTCAGGCGAGGTCAGCGAACCGGTCGAATCGTCTCCTTGGAAGAACGAGTTGACGAGCCCCTTGCCCCGATAACCATCCACTTGCATTTGACCTGGCAAGCTACCTTTGGCCGGCCCGGATCCAAAGGCTTCGCCTGTGAGCGTCCAGGGATCATAGGAGTCTTGCTCAAAGTCAGCGATGAGGATGTCATCGGCGGCTTTTGTAGGGCTGGCAACACCAACCGTACTTACCGCCAGAAACAACGCAGCTAGAGACGTGATGATTCGTGGGATTAGGATGATTCTCATATCAAGAATTGAAGTCATATGGGTGGAAAGAATGGAGTCGATTGAAGTGCTTCACTCGAATCCTTCTCGTTCGGGGATCTCGATGGTTACCTCGCTCCCATCGGGGAGTCCATCGATTTGGCGACTGACATCCCCGCAGAAGTCCCAGTACTCAAAGAGATCTGAGACGTAGACATTCGAGGCCTCAAATTCCCCTTCGAGAGTGGGGAGCAATTTGAAGCCGTAGCATTGACCATGCTCAAGTTTGAGGCCAGCGGCTTGTACCTCGTCGACAAGATCGATCAGCAGCCACACGGTCAAGTTCTCCTCGTCTTCCAGTAGCTTAAAAAACTCCTCTTCTGTTTCCGCGACCACTTCGTTGGTTCCGTCGGAAATGTTCAGAAAATTGACTTGTTCTTGCTCATCAAACCAAAACAGATCTCCGAAGTTGTTCATCATCCAAGGATCAATTTGCGTGCCGGGTGGAATGAGCCAAGTCCATTCCGAGAAGAGCTCGGTCCAATCGATGTCCTCTGTCGAGATGAGGTAGTCGTCGAGTTCCATTTCAGTTCCTATGGGCGGGAGTTAGGTGATAAGCGGATAGATGCTGATCCAAAGACTGGTTCAGGGCAAGATTGTAGTCGATGCCTACTGCCTGGGATCGGCCCAAACGGGAATCCTTCAGGCATTTTCTAAACCAGTAGCATTACTACCTACGGATGCGACTGTGGATGAACTCGGATTCTCCGGCCAGCAGCCCGCAATAAAGAGTGCCGAACCCGATACAAGAGTCAGTGTGTACCGTATGTCTGCCTCTTCCAAATATTGTCGCATGCCGATCGCAGTGGCTACTTTGAAAGCAGCATCTGAAAAAGAAAGTCGTTGCCATCAGAGTACTTCTTGGACTCCGAATAGCCGGGGATCACCAGATGGCATTCGTGCCCGACTTTGTCGGATTTTTCCTTGAGCTTTACGCCGTAAACCGGGTGATGGATTCCGTGGCCGGAGTCCCTTGATGGAAGATCCATCTCGGCGCTGCAGGTCATGAACAAGGGTGGATCGTTCGAGTCGACATGATTGATGGGTGAAAACTCGACAAAGAGATCTTTGTACTGGTCATGTTTCTTCATCACATCCGCAATTTCAGTTTCGCCTACCGCACGGGCGATCATGGGATGCTTCAGAACATTTGGCCCTAACCAGCCTTCGATGACGTCAGGTTCAATGGAGGTCTGACCGACCAACACCGAGGCCGCACAGACACGTGTAGATTCTCGCAAAACTGGATCTGTGGCTTTTGGGTCAGCAATGTCATCATGGAGTAACAGCCACATCGCGGTGCACCCCCCGGCACTTGGTCCGGTCAAAGCGATGTGTTTGGTATCAATGTTCCAGTGATTTGCCTTCCAACGAAGAAACTGGATAGCTCGTGCCGCATCGCCGACCGGGGCAGGCAGAGGATTTTCGGGAGTCAATCGGTAGTTGATTGCCGCAATGGAAATTCCCCTGTCAAGAAACGGCTGAAAAGCAGGCCCCTTCTTGCTCTTATCCCCAGTCAGCCAGCCGCCTCCGTGAATATAAATTAGCAGTGGACGCGGTCCAACGCCGGTTGCAGCCCAAAAGTCGAGGACATTTCTTGCATCAGGTCCGTAGGAAACATCCGATTTTGTCGGCGTCGGCTGTTCTGGAGTATCCGCCGCGCATAACGTGCAAGTGCCAGCGTATAAGGACAGGATCAAAACGGCTGCTTTAAATGATCTCATCGCTCTGAATGCTCAATTGTGACGTAAGGGTACATGGATGGCGCTCGCGGCTATTGCCATAACGAATAACAATCTTTCCCAACTGGAGTGAAGCGAACTATCAGACTCGCAAGAGCATTCGCAACCAGACGGCGGCATGTTTTCCTGCCAAGTGTCAACCTCCGCGCTGCAAGCCGCCGGTTTCGTCCGCTTCGTTACAACGCTTTGTTCGGACTCGCTCGTTGCGCGCTGATTTTCATTCAACAACCGTTCGTTTGAAATTCTGTAGCAACCATTTCAATAGGACTTTCTGGTCGTCGATCGTCGCGCGACGAACTTGCGCCAGCAAGTGAATTTGGTCCGGCTTGGGAAGGCTTGTATTTTGTAGTCCTTCATTACAATTCGTACAAATCGCTCGCAGATTTTGAGGTGTATCGTCACCTCCCTTGGATTTATCGATGATATGTCCCATAGTGAGCCGAACGGTACGATCGCTGCCCAGTGGATCTGGATCACCGGCAGCAACACCGCACATTTGGCATGTATAGCCGTTTCGTTCGAGCACCCACGCCCGGGTTTCTTTTGAGATGTTTCGCTTCAATGCTGGGGTTCTTTTGGTTGTCTCAAGCAGGTATTGATTTGGCTTTAGGTCAGCGCGATCCTTGTGCGGTAGAATTTGATAGCCTTCCTCATTTCTCAATTCTCTAACTCTTCTTGCCCATTCTACGGCACCACCACTCGCAGCCTGAATGTCGCGAGACTCAAGTATCTTTCCGCGATTGGCAAGAAAATTGTCAAGAATGAGTTGCTTTGAACTCTTAGGTCGTGCCATCGAGACCTCGCTCTTTGGCCACTTGGGCATATTCTGGATTCAATTCAACCAGCATCGCGTTTCGCTCGAGTTGGTTTGCAACAAGTCCGGTTGTACCGGACCCGCCAAACGGGTCAAGCACCCAGTCGCCTTCCCGTGACCCAAGCAAAATGCATCTCCGCGC
>JAPLNM010000098.1 GCA_026692845.1 Planctomycetota bacterium
CGTCGCGATCGCCACGAGCAAACCGAACAAACTCGCCGCCAGCGAGGCGATTGCTGGATTGCGTCGTATCCAACGCATGGCCGACTCGATAGGTGATTCACGGCGTGCCAAGATGGGCAAGTCGTCGAGAAATCGTTCGAGATCTTCTTGGAAATCCTTGGACCGTTCGTAGCGATTCTCTGGCTCCAACGCCGAGGCTTTCAGAACGATCGTCTGGAGGTCCCGAGGAATCACTTGTCGCTCTGAGGCTGTGAATTCGAGTTGGCTGTACTTGGTCGGGTCCAACACGCGGCGTTTGGGGGCATCGAGCGCAGGCCTGAGCGTGAGCAACTCGAAAAGAGTCAGGCCAAGACTATAGATATCGCTGCGCGAATCGGCCTTGGCGACGAACTGCTCAGGGGCCATATACCGGAGCGTACCGAGCAACTCGCCCGTCTGTGTCTGGCCCTCGAGATCCTCCCGAAATGCCAAGCCGAAGTCTGCAACCCAAATCGTTCCGGTTTGGTCCAGGAGCAAATTGCTCGGCTTGATATCTCGGTGCAAGACCCCCGATTGGTGCGCATAATCCAAGGCATCGGCCACCTTGGACGTCAAGCGAGCGATGTTGCGATAGTAATGCATAGGGATCGCTCGGACCGAGCGATCGTCCTGGGAAACCTTGGAAGCCCCCGGTAAAATCGAGGTCGTTGGAATCGAAGTTGATAATTGATCCGTGGCTAACGGGCTACCCCGCATCGGTTCCTGGATCGCCGCGAGTGTCAGATTCAGAGTTTGGAATGGCTGAGTCGGTTCGTTCGGTGCAGATGAACTCCTGGCACCATGATTCTGCGAGGGCGTCGATGGCGTGGTGTAGCTGTTTGAACTCTTGTGGTCTCCTTTCTGCGAGCTTTGCGGCTGCCTGGCGTTCGGAGAGACGGCTCGTTGCGTCAGAAGTTGATCGACCGCATCGAGTGTAAGAGCAGGTCCCAAGGGCTCTTGGGTGACCGGTTCGCCCAGTCGAGCTCGAAGCGATACGATGACATCGGCCAGCGTCGAGCCATGGATCAATTGCATCGCGTAATACTGTAGGCCGTGATCTTCTCCCGAGCCGTAAACCGGAACGATGTTGGTGTGGTGCAAACCGGCGGCCGACTCGGCCTCGCGTCGAAAGCGTTCGCGACTCCTGGGGCTGGCTGAGGCTTGCGCATGGATGACTTTCAGCGCGACCCTGCGTTGCAAGGAACCTTGGATCGCTTCGTAAACCATCCCCATGCCTCCCTGGCCGATGCAACGGACGATTTCGAAGTCGTCGAAGGCTCTCGGGACATGCTGGGCAAGATCCGAGCGAGTCAAAGGCAGCGTCGATGCCATCGATGCGGTAAGTTCCTTAGCGCTGACTTTCTCGACGATCACCAGCGATGGAAATACGGACCGAATCATCGCCGCATGCTCGCGATGGGCTTGGGCATACTGTTCGATGCTCGGGGACTGACCGCTGCGAATTTCCGAGACGAACTGGTCGGCAAGTTCTTCAAATGGATGGCGTTCGATGGGCTCGGTCGGATTCATCGCTGCGGCTCCTGCTGGCCAGCCGACGACTGGCTGGTGGGTTGAAGAATCTCGGCCAAACGGTTTGCGGCGCGGACATAGCGGTTGCTGGCTGCTGTCGGTGAGATGCTAAGTGCTTGGGCCGTCTGCAGGTTCGTTAGGTATTCGAAATGGCGCATCGCGAGAATTTCGCGATCGATTTCGTTCATCGACTCCAAGGCCCTCTGGAGTCTGTGCTGTTCCTCGTCCTGGATCATCGCTTGGCTCGGAGACGTCCTGTCATCGGCGAGCCATCGGGCCATGATAATGCTGGTGGTGTTTGCGCCTGCAAGGGGCATGGCCATCTCGCGATGCACACTGCGTTTGTCCCTGCCATGGGCTCGCTGCATGTCCCAAAGTGTTTGCAGGACCCGCTGACGGACCCAAACCATAGGGTGCACCTGGGGACTTTGCACCAACTCCTGATGCCGCTTGGCCATCTGCAAAAAAGCCTCCTGCAGCACATCCGCTGGATCGATACGAGCTTGAAAGGCTGGATCCATTCGAAAACGAACGATCTTCTCGAGCCGAGGTCGGACCGACTCAAAGTAGTCCGTCAGTTCCTCTAAATTCCCGATCCGCACGCCATCCTGGCTGGCCGCCAAAGACAAATCCGGCAGGCTAGGCTGGTTCGAGGGCATATCGGGTAGTCTCGGGGCTTTGGAATCCGTCATGCCAAGATTATCCAACGGTTTGACTTGGCAGGGAATAGAATTCCTAAAAATCTCTAATCTCCCAAGTGGATCCGCGAACGAACACGTCGGTAGAGTAACTAGGATCAACACGGTCGAATTCTCCCTGCAACTGAGGAATTTAAGGTCATTCAAGATGAAACGATTGCTTTTAGCGAGCCTCCTAGGCTCTTTGGCTTGGACCCTCCCTTGCCAATCCCAAGAACCCCAACCCCCAAATTCCGCAGGTGGCGAGTCCGGCCGTTCGGAGAATCAGCGCCCTGAAGGCCGACGTCCCGGCCAAGGCCGATTGCAGGAGAATCGACCCAATGGTGCCAACCCCGAAATGGCCGCCCGGGGCATGGCGATGATGTTGAGAAACTCCCCGGTGTTTCGGGCACTCGATAGCGACGAAGACGGCCAGCTTTCGGCCTCGGAAATCGAAAACGCATCAAAGTCCCTGCTGAAACTCGATAAAAACGGTGACGGCATCCTCAACGCCGACGAGATGCGACCCGATCCAGCCCAGATGCCACAATTTGGCGGGCCTAATGGGCCTAATGGGCCAGGCCGAGCCGGTGCGCCCGGTGCTCCTGCTGGCAATGCCAATAGCCCGACCCCAGAGATGATGGCACGCATGTTCGAGAATCGCGATCAGGACAAGGACGGGAAACTCTCGGGCGACGAGATCCCTCCCCAAATGCGCGAACGACTAACCAATATCGACACCAACGGCGACGGAGCGATCGACAAGTCGGAAATGGAGCAATCGATGCGCAGGGTCGAAGCCATGCGGTCGGGCAACCGCCGTCCAGGAGGTTCTCCAGAAGGCCGTCCAGAAGGCCGAACCGAGGGTGGCGAAGGGGTCCGGCCACGCCGCCCCTCTTCGGATACCTAATATCGGATACCTAATCGAATTCGGATACTCAATCGAATTTTCCTCAATCCTTGTCGTCCTTATCCCTTTGGAACGCATCCGATGCACAAGCATTCCTTGGTCCCTCCGACGATGGCTTGCTGGCTAACGAACCTGTGGCTCGCCTGGCTCTGCGGTGCTCTGGCAATCGCCGCAACACAGCAGGTTCAAGCTCAGCAGGTTGAAGCACCGCAGGTTGCGCCGGGAGAAACTTCGCAGGACGGGAAACTCACCCCTGAAGAACTCGATTTCTTCGAGACCAAGATCCGGCCGGTCCTGATCGAGCACTGCTACCGTTGCCATGCTACCAGCGAGCAATCGGTCCGAGGCGGACTGTCGGTCGAGAATCGCGACGCACTGCTGGCCGGAGGGGAATCCGGGGCGGCGATCGTACCAGGGGACATCGACGGCAGCACGCTGTGGCATGCGATCAACTATCGCGACAATCGGATGCCTCCGAAAGGCAAACTTTCTGCCGAGGTGATTGCAGATTTTAAAACCTGGATCGAAATGGGGGCACCCGATCCTCGCACCAACCAAGGCGTGGTCGTTCGTTCCAAGGTAACTCTCGAAGACATCCAAGCGGGCAAGTCGTTCTGGGCCTTTACCCAGCCCAAACGCGTCGAGCCAAAACCCGAGCATTTCCAAAGTTGGAGCCAGTCTCCGATCGATCGCTATATCGCTGCAAAATGGGAGGCTCAAGGGATCGAGCCGACCGACGATTGCGACGCGAACACTCTGGTCCGCAGGCTCACGATGGACCTCGTCGGTTTACCTCCTAGCCCGGAGCAACGCATTGGCTTCCTTGAGGACTGGCAGTCGAGTCCTCAAGGAGCCATCGCGAGATTGGCCGACGAGTTGCTTGAGTCTCGGCAATATGCCGAACGTTGGGCGCGCCATTGGCTCGATGCGGCACGGTATGCCGAATCCAGTGGCAAAGAATCGGACATTTCGTTCCCTAACGCTTGGCGTTATCGCGACTACGTGATTCAATCGTTTGAACACGACAAGCCCTACGATCGTTTCGTGCTCGAGCAGATCGCTGGCGATTTGCTACCTGTTAAGGACGATTCGCAGTGGAACGAGAATCTCATCGCCACTGGATTTTTGGCCATCGGGCCAAAGTCCCTGACCGAGCAGAACCCAAGGCAATTTCAAGCGGACTTGGTCGACGAGCAAATCGATACGACGACGCGTGTGGTGTTGGGTTTGTCGGTCGGCTGCGCACGATGCCACGATCACAAGTTCGATCCGATCCCACAAAGCGATTACTACGCGTTGGCAGGTATCTTCCAAAGTACCGAGACTTTCTACGGTGGAACACGTACCATCCGGAACCGCCAACCTTCCGACTCGATCCGCTTACCGATCCAGGATCCCGAGGCGAGCAATCCGGTGATGAGTCCGCAGGACATCGCGGACTTGAAAAAGGAACTTCAAGAGCGTCAGCAAGAGTTAGTCGAAGCCCGTCGCGCGCAGCGCACCGGGGGCCCGACTGCGGGCTTGAACGCCAATATGTTGGATCAGATCGTCGGCCAACTGCGCGCACGGATCCAAAGTGTCGATTCGACAGGGCGTCCTATTTCGGTTTGCATGGGGGTCCAAGACCGCCAATCGGTCCGCAATGCACGCGTATTGGACCGAGGCGAGATCGATCAACCTGCCCAAGAAGTCCCGCGAGGGTTCGTTCAGGTTTTAGGGAACCTACCTGACAAACTCCCTTCGTCCGGTTCGGGACGATTGGAGTTTGCCAAGTGGCTTGTCTCGAAAGAGAATCCCTTGACGGCCCGCGTGATGGTCAATCGGATTTGGCAGCATCTGATCGGCCAAGGCATCGTGCGCGAACCGGACAACTTTGGCCTCTCTGGACCGATGCCAACGCACCGCGAGCTGCTGGACCACTTGGCCATCGAAATGATGGACCAGGGCTGGTCGTTAAAGTCGATTATTCGCAGCATCGTTACCTCGCGAGTCTACCGGCTCAAGACCGATCAGGATCCGAGTCGCTTCGAGGCCGATCCGGAGAACTTGTGGATCGCCCGTGGCAATGTCAAGCGATTGAGTGCCGAAGCGATTCGCGACGCGATGCTTTCGGTCAGCGGATCGCTCGAGCTTAAACCACCCAAGGCATCGATAGTCGCTTCGATGGGCTCAGCCTTGATGGGTCCGAATGGCCCACAGAATTTTCCGTTGGTCATGGCACCCGGATCGGGCGATGAGGATCGCGCAGCGAATTTGAGGCGACTGCTCGGTGGCAACCAGCGGAACCTGTCGGTCAATCTGTTGGATCTTTCCAACTACCACCGCTCCGTGTATTTACCGACCACCAGAAACAATCTGCCTCGGGCGTTGGATGTATTCGACTTTGCCGACCCGAACATGGTCACCGGAACGCGCGAAGTATCGCACACCGCCGAGCAAGCACTTTACATGCTCAACAATCCCTTTGTGTTGGAACTCAGCGATGCGTTTGCACGTCGGTTGATGCAAGCGAGCACGGACCCTCAAGTTCGAGTCGAGCGAGCCTTTCAGATCGCCTATGGCCGATCGGCCAGCCCAGAGGAGATCCAAGCGTCCTTGAGGTTCGTGCGCAAGGCCAGAGATAGTCAATCGCAAGTCCCCTCCGATGAAGCCATGTTCAAGGCCTGGAGTCAGTTCTGCCAAGCGGTGCTTGGGTCGGCTGAATTCCGTATCGTCCGTTGATCTAGCCCCATTCGATCGATTCAATTATTTTCCCAGCAAGGCCCTAAAGCGATGTTTTCAAGACGCGAATTGCTCAGGACGGTTTCGGCAGGTTTCGGCTACTTGGCATTTGCTGGAATGAGTACCTTGGAATCCCGACGGTTGCTCGGTGACGACCAAGAGTCGGCATCATCGACCAACCCATTGGCCCCCAAAGAGGCGCATTTTGGATCGAAGGCCAAGCAGGTGATTTTCCTGTGCATGCAAGGGGGCCCATCGCACCTGGACACGTTCGACTACAAACCACGCTTGGGGGTCGACCAGGGCAAAACGGGTCGGGCCAACGGGGCCAAGTTGATGGCATCGCCGTGGAAGTTTCACCAGCGCGGCAAAAGCGGCTTGTGGATGTCCGAGTTGCTCCCTGAGCTTGGGCAGCACGCCGACGAGATGTGTTTGATCCGATCGATGCATTGCGATCAGCCGATCCATCCACGGGCGATGACGCAGATGCACACGGGCAATGCTCAGTTTGTTCGCCCCTCGCTCGGGGCTTGGACCCTCTATGGATTGGGGACCGAAAACGAAAACTTGCCAGGCTTTGTCGCTCTGAATCCCCAAGCGACCGCTTCGCAGAATTATGGCAATGCATTTCTTCCCGCGATCTATCAAGGCACCAAGGTCGGCAGGCCGCAGGGACCGCGCCCTGGAATAGCACGGAACATGCAGGCTGGCAATGCAGCGGCGGTCCCGGACATCAGCAACCCGAGATTGAACCGTCGCTCGCAGCGCTCGCAAATCGACTTTCTCCAGCAGCTCAACCAAAGCGCGCTGGATCGCGCCGGGGCAGATCCGAACGTCGAGGGCGTTATCGAGTCTTATGAGCTAGCTTTTCGGATGCAAGACGCCTTGCCCAAGCTAATGGATCTCGGGGATGAGACTCAAAAGACCTTCGACATGTATGGGATCAACGAGAATCCTACCGATGGGTTTGGACGGCAGTGCTTGATGGCCCGAAAGTTCATCGAAGCAGGCGTGCGATTTGTGGAGCTCAACCATGGCAATTGGGATCATCACCAGCGACTCCGTGAGCAATTGCCGGGCAAGTGCAGTGAGATCGACAAGCCGATTGCTGGGTTGCTCGCGGATCTCAAGCAGCGGGGGCTATTGGATCAGACGTTGGTCATTTGGGGAGGAGAGTTTGGCAGGACGCCCGATGCGCAGAATGGGGATGGCCGGGATCACAACAACAAGGGTTATACGACGTGGATGGCAGGCGGTGGGGTTCGCGGTGGATTGAGCTATGGGGCTACCGACGAGCATGGCCGCGAGGCGGTCGAGGACAAGTGCCACATCCACGATTGGCATGCGACGATCCTGCATTTGTTGGGCTTGGATCATGAACGATTGACCTATCGGTATGCGGGTCGAAATTTCCGCTTGACTGACGTGTACGGCAACGTGATCGACCGAATCTGCAGTTAGCAGTTAAAGGGGGCAAAGGACGCAAACGGGGAACAGCGAAGGAGTCCAGACGTTGCCTCCGAGTGTTTTGACGTTAGCATTGGTTTCCGTCGAGAAAGCCATGACAGAACCACGGCCCAAAGGGGACCAACATGACCAAGATTCAAGTTTATGATCCTGCACTTTGTTGCAGCACAGGCATTTGTGGCGTAGATGTTGATCAGGAGAAGGTCACTTTTGCGGCCGATGTAGACTGGTTCAAGAGCCAGGGGGGAGAGATAGAGCGTTTCAATCTGGCACAACAACCGATGGCTTTTGTCGAAAACCCTACAGTAAAAGGTTTTCTGGGGCGCTCAGGCGCCGAGGCGCTCCCATTGATTTTGGTAGATAGCGAAGTCGCCTTGGCTGGCCGTTATCCCCGCCGCGCTGAATTAGCGAAGTGGGCGAAGATCCGCTTGGCCTTGACGGACCCCCAACAAGGTGTCTGTTGCAGTGGGAATCGAAGCGAGCCTAGCTGCTAAAACCATTTTTGATAGGAGCATGGCCTGATGAAGTTTCTCGAACAACTCCCAAACTTTCTGTTCTTCACCGGGAAAGGGGGAGTCGGCAAAACTTCACTGGCATGTGCTACGGCGGTTCAACTTGCAGATTCAGGGAAAAGAGTGCTTCTGGTCAGCACGGATCCTGCCTCGAACGTTGGGCAGGTATTCGGAATTACCATAGGAAACAAGATCACCCCATTCGACTCAGTGCCACGTTTGTCCGGCCTGGAAATCGATCCCCAAGCCGCTGCGCAGGTCTACCGCGACAAGATCGTTGGACCAGTTCGCGGAGTGCTGCCAGAGAATGTGGTCAAGGGGATTGAGGAACAACTCTCGGGTGCCTGCACGACGGAGATTGCCGCCTTTGATGAATTCACGGCGCTGTTGACCGATGAGGTTATCCATAGAGATTTCGACCACGTCATCTTCGATACTGCACCAACGGGTCACACCATTCGGCTGTTGCAGTTACCTGGGGCATGGAGCGGTTTTCTGGATGAAGGCAAAGGAGACGCTTCCTGCCTCGGCCCACTTGCGGGTTTGGAAAAACAGAGGGAAAAATACAAGTCTGCGGTGGAAGCTTTATCGGATCCTAATCGGACACGATTGATTCTCGTGACGCGTGCTCAAGCTTCTTCACTGCGCGAGGCCAATCGCACGCACGATGAATTGTCCGCAATTGGTTTCAAACGGCAGTATTTAGTGGTCAACGGAGTTCTTGCGCAAGCAGATACCAAAGAAGATCCGTTGGCCTTGGCCGTATGGAGGCGGGAGCAAGCTGCGCTGGGCGTTATGCCAGATGGCCTTAGAACGCTACCAATCGATTTTGTTTCGCTTAAATCATTCAATCTCGTTGGTCTACCGGCTCTCCGGCAACTTCTGGTTGAGGGCGTTGTTGTTGTTTCTCAGGATGCCGTCGTCACGTTGCCACCACTGCAAGCACCCGATCTTGCCACGCTTGTTGACAGTCTCGTGGGCGAAGGGCACGGCTTGATCATGTTGATGGGTAAAGGGGGAGTCGGCAAGACAACGATTGCTGCCGCTGTAGCCGTCGAGTTGGCCAGTCGAGGCTATCCGGTCCACCTGACCACCTCCGATCCGGCCGCACTTGCCGAAACGCTCGAGGGCTTTCTTGAAAATCTGACCGTCAGTCGAATCGAGCCTCATGCTGAAACAGAACGTTACCGTCAGCATGTCATGGAGACCAAGGGCAAGGATTTGGATACTCAAGGCAAAGCTCTGCTGGAGGAAGATTTGCGATCGCCATGTACCGAAGAAATCGCGGTGTTCCAAGCCTTTTCGCGAATTATCCGCGAGGCAGGAAAGAAATTCGTTGTGATGGATACTGCACCGACAGGTCACACCTTGCTTTTGCTCGATGCGACAGGAGCTTATCATCGCGAGACAGCGCGCCAGCTGGGTCCAAGCGGCATTACTTTCACCACGCCGATGATGCAGTTGCAGGATTCCAAGAAAACCAAAGTTCTGATCGTTACCTTGGCGGAAAACACACCGGTGCTTGAGGCGGTGATCAAGCCCTGCTCGAGCTAGAGAATGATTTGGCTCAGCGTAAGTAGCGTAAACGTTGGTTAGGTTTAGTTTAGTAAATGATTGAACAAACAGATGCTGGGCATTCTTGGGGGCTCTGCCCCCAAACCCCCGGGATTTATCGCATTGTGGCCAAAGGCAAGTGGCAGGTACCGGGCAAGAGAGCCCCATTTCGTTTAACAGTCAGCCGCAGGCGTACTGGCCGGCGAAGATGGCGATGAAATTCGATGGTGTCTCGGAATCATCGAGCGAGTACAATTCTTCGATTACGAGCACGAGCACCGTCCGCCGCGGCGGACTGAGCACGAGCACGACGAAGAGTCAGAACAAAACCATGCACCGAAGTGTCCGGCCGACGGCGCTTGAAATCGTGACTGTTTTGGCGGCCACTCGGTGATGGTTGCCGATCGGCATCGAGGAAAACGCTACAGTTCAGAGTTCTTAGACCTTAACAAGATCAGGGAAAAAACACAAAAGACCCACCGGTGCCGGTTCATGTAACTCGACGCCCCAGGGCGTCGGACCATGGGTACGGTTCCGTGCGATGCCATTGGTTGTCACGCTTGTCCAGTCTCCGACACTCGTGAGATTCCAAGACTGGTTGTAGATTCGGCCAACGCGGGCATAGCCCGTCAAAACCCTCGAAGTCGTAGGTGGTTCCCCCAGAGGTAAATCCGTACCCACTCATCACGCCGGTGATCGACTCGGAGGTCTTGTTCTTGTTCGCGTCCCAGGTGTAGGCCGCGTTGCAAAAGGTCGCCATGTGGACTGGATTTGTATGGAAACTATGTCATCCGCTTGCGCAGCTGAGCTTGCAGTTCGGTTGCTAACGTCTCAAGTTCGGTCCTCGATCTGGGGTGCAGTTCCTGGTCGGTCGACTGAGGGAGACTCAACAAATTTTGCAACATGCGTATCTTGCCGAAAAGTTCGCCTTCCTCACGGCCTTCCTCGCGGCCTTTGATCTCGCCTTCTTCACGACCTTCGCGGCGAGCGGCGTTCAAGATCCATTGCTGGTCGCGGATGGCTTTTTCACGTGTATCGTACATGGCTTTGTCCTCGGTCTTCTTGGCAATCCGGTCAATCGAGTCGGTCGCCTTCTGGAATTCCGGCTGGGAGAACAAACTCCCAAGCGTCTGTGCATCGTACTGGTGGGCGTGCAACAACCAATAGAGCCAACGGTCCAGAAGGCTAGCGGTCTCAAGCTCGCTCTCCTGGAGATTATACCACCCAAGCTCGAGCGTGTGAATTTCTAAAGTCTCCGCGAGCAAACGCCCCGAATCCTGATCCACCAGTCGAAATGCATGATGCACCTTGGCGGAATCGTCCCAAAGTTGACCCTCCAGCAGGCAGATCGAATAGACCGGCTTAAGCACAGAGTAATCATCCCCAGCCTTGAGTTGACCTGCGTAGACTTCACATCCGTAGAAAACGATCCGCTTGACGAGTCCAGAATGCGTCGACAACTGCATCTCGACGTCGTAGATCGCACCCCGCTGGTCGACGGCGCGAATGTCGAGGATCGACAGTTTGTCGTTTTGGAAATCCTGCAAGTTGTACGGGTTCTCGATCGTCACATCGACGATTGAAACCGGTAGAGTAAGGATCGCATTGAGCAAGCTGATCAAAGCCAGCTTGTTCTCGGGGGACCCAAAGGTTTTCTTGAATGCGAAATCGTTGGTAGGACGGATACCAATCGGCTGCATCTGGCAATCTCCCTGTTACTCCAAGAAATGTTTTCCACGAATACAGCTCTTCGATTATCCGAGCGACATCAATAATACCACAAACCCTTCCTCGTTTGGGACGATCCTTGGCGAGCTTGGCGCCTTGGCGAGAAACACTCTTGCGGCCGTCCTGGTTGCTGCCCGGGATCCTGAGTCTCTCGCAAAGGCGTCAAGTACGCCAAGGGAGATAGCCCCCGCCGGTCCCCCCATTGATGCCCAATTAGGCACAATTAGCGACCATCACGAAATCGAGGATACCAATGAAATGATTGGGGATGATGGTATGTGCTACTCGATCGAGTACCCCAGACAGGATTCGAACCTGTGACCTCAGCTTTAGGAAAGCCGCGCTCTATCCATCTGAGCTACTAGGGCATCAAGATCGCCTCACGGCGACGTGCCTGGATTTTAGCTCATGCCCTCGATTTGTCCACCTTGCCAATACCGACGGATTTCCTGGAAATCTGTCGGCTTATCGACCTGTCGGCTTATCGATCTACAGGGAGCCCAGACGTGTCGAACGGACGTGGCCGTCAAAGTGCGCCGTGTACAGATCGATTTGGTTAGGATGCAAGTCGCAGTCGAAGATTTCGCTCGGAGTGGCGGCAAGGTGAAAAGCATCTGGGCTGCCCGAATGCCAAAAAGCGATTTGCTTCTCGAGGATCCCAATGATCGTGCCGCTTGGATGATAAATCGCTCGCCACATCGTCGCGTCGATCTCCTTGGTCAAACACTCCTGCTTGGGTAGTTTCTCCCCGGTCTGCCAATCGAAGCTCAGCGCAACGGCGCGTCGGTTGCCCGCTGGGGCATTGGTGCATTGATGCAGTCCGGTCACCGTGAGTTTCTTGCCATCAGGACTAAACGCCATATTGACGATCCCCCCAAAGGGGGCGATGTCGCCGATGTGGAAAAACAGCTCGCTGGCATCGAACTTGCGCGATGGGTTGGCGACCTGAGAGTTGGCTTGCTCACCGGGCCAATGGTACACGTTCCCGACGACATCCCCACTGACGACATCCCCACTGAGAGTCTTATCGGTCTGCGGAACAAACAGGACGCAGTAAGGAATATTCGGGTGCCCGGACCATTGGCCGATCTGCTGCCCATCGTCTGTCGACCATAGCTTGACCAATCGGTCATTACCGCAGGTGACGATCCGTTGGCCATCGGGGCTGACGTCCAAGCTTCGCAGCCATCCTCGGTGCGCATCGACGATGCGCAATGGCTCGGGCTTCGCAGAGGCGATATCCCAGGTGATCCACCGTCCGTCATAACTACCAGAATAAAGTCGCTTGCCGTCGGGTGAGAAATCCAGGGAACGAATCCAATTGGCGTGTCCTATCAATGTAGATTTAACTCCGGTAGCGATCTCCCAGCGTTGGAGGGTGTGGTCGATTCCGCCGGCGACAACATAAGTACCCGTCGGATCGACGCGGCAGCACAGGAGTTGCGACGTATGCGCCCAATCGGCTAGCGGTTTGGCTCCGTTGGGATCGAATCGGGGTAGCTCGTCGGCTTGTGTTGTTTGCTGTGCTGTTGTTTGCTGTGCTGTTGTTTGTTCATGGGTGGAGTTTGTGAAAGTCATGCCAACAACTCCTCGATGGGTCCAAAGGCTGGATCGGCGATGGGGAATTTTCTGCCTGCGACGTCGAATTCGCCGGACGAATCGATGCCGACGGCACGCAAGTACGTATGGAATAGATGGCGGTGGTCGACTCTCCGATCCGTCACTTCGACTCCTTTGGCGTCAGTACTGCCGATGACTGCGCCGTGCTGGATCCCGCAACCTGCAAGTGCGATCGACCAGGCGTTGGGATAATGATCTCGCCCATATCCTGCGTTGATCGTCGGGGTGCGGCCAAACTCGGTCATGACGATCACGAGCGTCCTTTCGAGCAATCCGCGTTGGGAGAGGTCTTCGATGAAATGAGCAAACGGCCGATCGAAGTCAGCGACGTAGTGCAAGTGAAACTCGAAGTTATTGTGATGAAAATCCCATCCACCGTGTTGGATTTCGACGAAGGGAACTTCTTGTTCGACCAACCGTCGGGCCAAGAGCATTTGCTTGCCGAACTCGGACTTACCGTAGGCTTGCTGATAGGCTTCGGGTTCGCGTGAGATGTCGAACAATTCCCTCTTTTCCATCAACCGCAAGGCTTGCTCGTAGCACTGCGTGTACGCATCGATTTGGGCCGATTGCACCTTGCTGCGATGTTGGTTGTTGACGAACCGACGCCAATCTTGGCGTCGGCTATCGACGGTAACGGACATGCCATCGGGAAGCTGTGTATTGACGATTCCACCTTTTTCGGCGCCGACGGCCACGCTGGCAAAGCGGGGGCCGAGGTAGGCTGCATTGTTGGCTCGCCCGCCGACTCCGCCCAACATGGTAGTGATGTGACCGGGCAGTGGAAAATCCGCTCGGTCTAAACCCTTGGCCACCACAGCTCCTAAATCCGGATACTCGGTTGCCGAGCGGGTCGTTCGTCCGCTGCGGACGATGTTGTTGGCCAGGGCGTGGTCGTCTAGATCGGTACTGATGCTCCGAATCAAAGCCATGTGATGCATCTGCTTGGCCGTATGGGGGATCAGCTCCGAGACGTGGATGCCCGGTACGCTCGTCACAATGGACTTGAACGGCCCACCGGTCTGTAGATCCGATTTGGGGTCCCAGGATTCGAACTGACTGACCCCGCCGTTTAAATAGACAACCACCACCGACTTGCCCTGTTTGGCGACCTGGCCTGCCCCTAGCGGGTGCGAGAACAGACTCGTACCTGCGACGGCTCCGAGCCCGGTGAGGAACTCGCCCATGAATTGTCTCCGAGCGATCCGGTGATCGATCGAGCCGCAGGGTTTGTATTGACGGTTGTTCATGGCTTGATCACAACTTGATCACATGGAAAAACGGAATTCGGACGAAGCCAGCAGTCCCCAAACCAGTTCTTGGACGATCGCTGCGCGTTGTTGTGAATTTTGATCTAAAAGCTCACCGACGCGTTGGGCTTCTTGGGAATTTGGCATTCGGCACAGGACGCACAGGTAGAGCTGCTGGGCGAATTGTTGATGGTTTTCAATCGCCATGAGTCGATCGACTAGGTGGCATTGTTTGGCTTGGAGCCATGATTGGTAATTCGCGTCGTTTTGGATCATTAATGCCTGATCAACGGTAGCGAAAAAGGCATCTTGAGGAGCACCTGCGGGAGCTGAAAACCGCGTCACGATTGGGTCTTCGACGGTGTCCCACAGGTTCGTTGCCAACGCGGCGCTGAGCAAGGCATTTTGTTTCTGATCATTCTCGGGCAGTGCAGGACCATCTCCATGGCTAGCCTGCCGATCGGCGTGCGCCTTGACCCGAACGGGTTGGTCCATCTCCAGGGCAAAGTAAGTCGCACCGGCGATTTGTTCAGGGGTCAGGCTGCGGACGGTGCGCAGCGCGTAGGTGCGGCGCCACGATTCGATCAGTTCTTGTGTTTGCAACTCGAACTGGGCAAGCAGTGGGTTTGCCGCATCGGCTCTATCGCTGGGATCGAGTCGCTGGATTTGAGCTCGCGTATCGAGCCACTGAGCGATGGCAAGAATCCTCGATTGCTGCTGCTTGCAATCGGCTTGCGCATCGAGGATCGCTTGGATGCGTTTTTGCACAGTGCGTTGGAGTCCTCGCGCCTCGGCGGCAAATTCTCCGAGAGCTAATCGTCGGTTGGCCAATGCTACGATACGGTTGCGTTGATCCTCGAGCCGCTCTTTGGCGGCCTGAGCGATTTCCTTTTGCTCCGGATCCATTTGCTCGGGAGTCTGCGTATCTACCGTCTGCTTGGCGGCCTTTTGGTCGTGTTGCTCGGTGAGTATTCGGAAGAGTTCTTTCGCTTGGTCGATTTGGAGCTGGAGTTTTCGAATATCGGCTTGGGACAGCTTGAGTTTTTTTGAGGCATTTTGAAGCTCGACTTGCAGGCTTTCGATCTGCGGTGCCAAGCTTAGCATTTGTGCCTCGAGGGCCGCGCGCTGCGAGTCGAGCGATTCGACGCCGCCTAGAGGACCCTTCCAAAGGGCTAGATCCGGGGCGAGAACGGAGCGTTGGTATGCTTTGGAAAGCGCGATCTGCCGCAGGAACGTTCGCAAGTCGTAGTGTCCATCGACAAGTTGCTCGGCCAAGGCTTGCAGAAGTGAAGCGCAGACGGCGGGGTTGTCCGAATGGTGCATGTCGACTGGATGGACCAACCCTTGGCCCATCATGTTGGCCCATAAGCGGTTGGCCAAGTTTCGGTTGAACGCTTGGTTTTCAGGATGGGTCGCTAAAACTGCTAGTTGCTGCCTTCGGCTATAGCGAGGGACTCCGCGCTGGTCTTTTTGGGGTGCGACGACGTAGGCATCGAGCGAATCGACAAAGTCCGGTTCGGCATCCATTGCCATCGCCATCGGAAGCATCGGTTGGGCAATGGACTTGCCGGCTTGCGGCTCGAACACCGAGGCGAATTCCAACGAGCCTTCGGCTTTTTCTCCCAGGTAGGGCAGATTTCCCCGGTTCGGGTCCGTGAACACATAAGTCCGATTGACGAACGAGAGGATTCCGTAGTATTCCGATTGCTTGTAATCGGAGACCAAGGGGTGATCGTGGCACTGGGCGCACTGGACATCGCGACCTAAGAAGATACGGGCCACATCGCGGGTCAGGAGGTTCGGATCGGCATTGCGGTTAAGAAAGAAGCAAGCCGCCGCGCGGGACGATGCTCCGGTACCATCGGCAGCGAGCATTTCCATGCAAAGCTCGTCGATGGGTTTTTGATCTTTGAGCCACTGGTAGATCAGAGCTCGAACCTCCAGGAGCCCGATGACCTCGCGTCGTTCGGTGAACATCACCTCGAGCACTTTGGCGTAGTAGCGTGCAAATTCGTCGCGTGCCAAGAGATCGTCGATCAATTCCTCGCGCACGTGCGACTTCGGTTGCGGGGACTCGATCAAGCGTTTAAAAAAATGCTCCGACTCAGCAAGCGTCGGACCGCGTCCGACGAAATCGAGGTAAATCCGACGTTGAAACTCTTCGTCGCTGGCCAAAGGGAACTCGGGACCGAAGCAGATTGCCGAGACAAGCTGGTCGATTCGCTGGCTCAAACTCCCTTTGTCCGGTGCGTTTTGCAGGTTGTTTTGGGCCTGAGTTTCCGATCCCCACAAGCCAAGGCAGGCGAGCGCTAGAGTGCAAAGACGGTTTTGGATATTGGCTTGCTTAGGGAAGATTTTCGAAGCGCAGTTGCCAGATCGGAGGTGCATCGAGGATCGTTTCGGGGTCTGACGTGCGGGATTCAGCAAAAATAGGGGTTAGGGGTTTGGGATTAGAAACGCGTTCGAGAAGGAGGCTTGGACGTTGAGGTTCGCTGGATCGATCAGTTTCAAATCGACAAGCGTTTGTGCAAGTTGGGTCCAGCGTTCGGAGTTCATTTCGCCGATGAGGCTCATGTCGTTGTTTTCGTAGCACAGGGGCTTGAGGGCCTCGACTCCATACTCAAGGGCTTCCTTGGAGAGACCTTGTTTGTTGGCGGCCAAGATCACGGCGTTGGTCTCTTGAGGATCGCTGAGGTATTTTTGCCAACCTTCGACACAGGCTTTGACCATCCGCTGGCTGATATCGGCATTGTCTTTGACGTAGGACTCGGTGCTTACAAGGAGGCTTGCATAGGGGTTATAGCCGATGTCGGCCATCATCAATTGGTGGACTTCGACCCCTTGCTCTTTGGCCATGAACGGTTCGCTGAACGAGTAGCCTTGGGCGGCAAATCCTGGACCGGCGACGATTTGAGCGACGCTACCAAAGTAGGGAGCGAGTTTGACCGACTCGTCCAGGAGTCCTTTGCTTTTGAGGAATGGGACGTAGGGACGTCCGGAGTCGATTTGCAGGGTGATGTTCTTGAGTTGGTCGAAAGCCGTGATTCCCGAATCGGCGCGGACCATGATGCATCTGGGGCCTTTTTGGATCGGAGCCATCAGGGCCACGATGGGGGCTTGTTGATTTCGGGCCATGAGAACATCGTCGGCATTGATCACACCGAACTGAGTTCGTCCGAGGGTGAGGGTTTGAGGCACGACGGTGGTTTTACCTCCGGGTTGGATATCGACGTCGAGCCCATACTTCTCGAAGATGCCGTGGACTTTGGCTGCATAGAAGCCGCCGTGTTCGGCTTCGGGGTACCAGTTCAATACCAAGGCGACTTTGGTCAGGGGCTTTTTGGAATCCGAAGTCGTCGGAGATTTGGGCGTTGGCTTGGAATCGCAGCCTGCCGAGGCCAGCAGTCCGATGAAGGTCACTAGCAAGGCGTAGGATAGGGCAGCGGGTTTGAGGAACTGGCTTGGAAGATTTCTCGAAAGATTCATAGGAGGGCAAGGATCGGTGGAAGTAGGGTGGGGGTAGATTTTTGGTAGGCCCACTGGTTGTAGGCCCACTGGTTGTAGGCCCACTGGTTGTAGGCCCACTGGTTGTAGGCCCACTGGTTTTAGACATAAGGGGGATATCCAGTTCCCCGAGCAGGGTCCCTGAGCGTACCCTGTCAGAATAATCATAGGGTATGCGACGCGTCTAGACGGGAAACTCCTGGAAAGTTGTTCGTGGATTTTGGGAATCGATGTTGGCGAAGTTCAAGGCTGGTTTAAAATCCTTGCGCCCTTCGATTCCCGAATCCACCGGTCGGCTTGTTGATTCACTATGGCTTATAACGCGCAATTCCCATTTCAAATGCTAGCCGAAGACCGGTCGACTTCGGCCCGTCGCGGGGTATTGAGCTTACCGCATGGCCAAGTCCAGACGCCGGCGTTTATGCCTGTAGGGACCCAGGGGACGGTCAAGGGCCTTTCGATCGATCAGATCAAGGCAACGGGTGCGGAGATTCTCTTGGGCAACACCTACCATTTGGCGTTGCGTCCTGGGAGCCAGCGGGTGGCTGACTTAGGGGGTCTGCATCGGTTCATGGGATGGGATCGGCCGATCTTGACCGACAGCGGAGGGTTTCAGATTTTCTCGCTTGGGGACATGACCAAGGTTCGCGAGGAAGGGGCGACGTTTAAGTCGCATTTGGACGGATCGATGGTGCATTTGCGGCCTGAGGATTCCGTGCGTATCCAGCAGGAGCTAGGCAGTGACATCGCGATGGTTCTGGACCACGTGGTAGCATTGCCGGCTAGCATCGAGGAGGTTCGCGACGCGATGGAGCGTTCGTTGCGTTGGGCGCGTCGCTGCCAGGAGTCCAGGACAAGGAGCGATCAGGCGATGTTTGGGATCGTCCAAGGAGGTCTCGATGCGGGATTACGGTGTCAAAGCGCGGCGGGTTTGCAGGAGATCGGATTCGACGGTTATGCCATAGGAGGATTGAGTGTTGGAGAGCCGCCTGCGGAGATGTACCGAATGCTCGAGGAGGTATGTCCGGTCTTGCCCGTGGATCAGCCGAGGTACCTGATGGGGGTTGGTCGACCGATCGACTTGGTCGAGGGGATCGCGCGGGGGGTCGACATGTTCGATTGCGTGATGCCGACGCGCAATGGCCGAAACGCGCTTGCGTTCACGGCCGACGGACCGCTTCGGATGCGCAACCAGTGTCATGCCCAAGACCCATTGCCGATCGAGGCCGACTGTCCGTGTATCGCCTGTCGGCACAGCAGGGCTTATATACGTCATTTGTTCCAGGCCGACGAGATGCTCGGACCGACCTTGCTATCGATCCACAATTTGACGTTTTATCAGCGATTGATGCAGCAGGCTAGGCAAGCGATCGAGCGGGGTGATTACCATTCGTTCTTGGTCGAGCAGCGTCGACGCTTGGCGGGTACAACCGGCGTTGAAGATAGAGTATAAAACCGTAGCAGCAACTTAGGATTCGCAAGGGGATAGATTGGTAATGGGAATGACCAAACGCGTATTGATTATCGGAAACGGCATCATCGGTTTGTCTTCAGCGCTCTCGGCGCTGCGTCGAGGATTCGACGTGACGGTCTTGGACCGCAACACCGAGCACATTGAGAACTGCTCGTTTGGGAATTCGGGGATGATCGTCCCGAGCCACTTTGCACCCTTGGCACAACCCGGAGTGATCTCCCAGGGGCTACGATGGATGCGGGACCCGGAGAGTCCGTTTTATGTGCAGCCTCGCTTGAGTTGGGATTTGATGAAGTGGGGGATGCGTTTCTACATGTCGACCCACAAAGACCAGGTAACTGCCGGATCTGCCCTTTTGAAAGAAATGCACTTAGCATCTCGCGAACTTTATTGCCAATGGCAAGACGAGGGGATTGAATGTTCGCTTGCCACGCGTGGCTTGTTGATGCTCTGCAAGAGTGACCATGGTCTCGAGGAGGAAGCCGCACTGGCGCACAGGGCCCGAGAGCTTGGGATCCCAGCATCGGTGCTCGATCCTCAAGAGACAGCGGCCTTGGATCCGAACATCACGATGACGGTCCGAGGGAGTGTGTACTACCCCAAGGATTGCCATTTGAATCCTAGCCAATTGATCGGTTCCTTGCGGAGCAAAATCGATTCGCTCGGGGGTAAATTCGTTTATGGCGAACACGTTGTCGGTTGGGATGAACAAGCCGGAACGGTTCGGACGGTGCGAACGACCCGAGGGGAGTTTCAAGCCGACGAATTCGTCCTCAGCACGGGCGTGTGGTCCGATGGCATGTCGAAGCCTTTGGGGTTAAAGATCCCGATGCAACCGGGCAAGGGCTATTCGCTGACGCTGCCCGATCCGGTGGAGTTGCCCAAGGTCTGTTCGATCTTGGTGGAGTCCAAGGTGGCCGTCACTCCGATCGGATCGTCGCTTCGCTTCGGTGGCACCATGCAGCTTGGGGAGCTCAACGAATCGATCGATCCGAGGCGATTGAGTGGGATTTTAAAGAGCATTCCTCAGTACATGCCTAAGTTCAAATCATCGCACTTCGAGGGCATTGAGCCTTGGGTCGGTCTTCGCCCCGTATCGCCCGACGGATTGCCTTATATCGGTCGTCCCAAGGGTCTGCGCAATCTGGTGGTAGCCACCGGGCATGCGATGATGGGAGTGAGTTTGGGGCCGATCACCGGCGAGCTTGTCGGTCAGATCCTCACGGGCGAGCCAACGAGCATTGAACTTAAGCAAGCCGCAGTCGATCGGTTCCGGGATTGATGCGTTATGAAAGTCTTGGTCACTGGATCTAGCGGCTTGATCGGTTCGACAGCCGTAAGGCATTGGGATGCGCAAGGATCCGATGTCATCGGAGTCGACAACGACATGCGTCAGGTATTTTTTGGGGACCAAGGCAGCACGCTTAGGAATCTCGAGCTGCTCAAAGCGCAGACCAAGCGTTTTGAGTCGCATGCGATCGACGTGAGAGATCGCGAGGCGATCTTCGAGTTGATACGCAAGCATCGCCCCGAGTTGGTGATCCACTGCGCGGCGCAACCCTCCCACGACAAAGCCAGAGACATTCCGTTGGTCGATTTCGAGGTCAACGCCGTCGGAACGCTCAATATGCTCGAGGGGGTAAGGAGGCATTCGCCAGACGCGGTGTTCTGCCACATGAGTACCAACAAAGTCTATGGGGATGCGCCCAATGAGGTGCCGTTGATCGAGCAAGCCACCCGTTTCGATTACTCCCGCAAAGAGGATCATCATGGTATCGACGAGACGTGTCGGATCGATCAGACGCTCCATTCGGTGTTTGGAGCATCGAAGACCGCCGCCGATGTGATGGCCCAGGAGTACGGCAGGTACTATGGGCTCAAGGTCGGGGTGTTTCGGGGAGGGTGTTTGACCGGACGAGCCCACTGCGGTGTGGAGTTGCACGGATTTCTATCGTACTTGGTCCACGTCGCCGTCCATGGCAAGCCCTATACGATCTTCGGATACGCAGGCAAGCAGGTTCGCGATCAGATCGACAGTTCGGATGTGATTGCCGCGTTGGAAGCGTTTTGGCGCAGGCCACGAGCCGGGGAGGTTTATAACCTTGGAGGGGGGCGTGGGAACTCTGCATCGGTGCTCGAATGCATCGATTTGATTCACAAGCTCAGTCCTTATCAAGTCGAGTACCGTCTGAGCGATCAAAATCGGGTTGGAGACCATATTTGCTACATTTCTGACTGCAGGAAACTCCAGCGAGACTATCCCGAATGGCGCGTCCGGATCGGATTGGAGCGCATCGTTCACGAGATGATCCAAGACGAAGAACTCCATCGAGCCGAGTTATCCTAGGAGCCTAGTATTCCTGAGAGTTCTGCTCAAGAAAAATCGAGAGTTGAAGCCGATAGGGCTTTAGGCTACACTAGTTCAATCTCTGAACGTCCAGCGCGAGAGGGCTCCAACGAGCCGCCGAAGGTGTAAAGTGTCCCACAAACACTCAGGCAAAAGGACCGCTGGACCGATACAGAATCTCTGGAGAGCGGTCGCCCTAGTCTTCTAGGCGACCCACCGAAGGGGCAAACCAAACTGGACGCATTGGCTCATCGGCGATGCGTCTCGAACGGTGAATCTCTCAGGTCAATTGGACAGAGGGGCAAGCAACCGACAAGCGTTCGACGCGGTTCGCAAAAGCGAACTCGTCTTCCGCCGACCCGGGGAACTTGTACCCTAATCCCAATGCGACCTGCTCATGAACTCAGCCCACCGTAGCTTCAAAACCTCTGCGCCTGTGCATAGGTCCGCACCGTTCGTCGGCCGACACATCGGTCCTCGCGAGCACGAAATCCAAGAGATGCTCAGCAAGCTTGGCTATACCAGCCTTGATGAACTGACCCAACGGGTCATTCCCGAACGCATCCTGGACCTTAGCCCCCTGAAGCTCGCCGAGGGTCTGAGTGAAGAAGAAGCGCTGGCACAACTGCACCAGATCGCTAGCAAGAATCGAATCTTCAAATCATGGATCGGTGCTGGGTACTACAACGCCTACCTCCCGAAAGTCCTACAACGCAACGTTCTTGAAAACCCAGCTTGGTACACCGCTTATACCCCCTACCAACCCGAGATCTCCCAAGGTCGCTTGGAGGTATTGTTCTACTACCAGACCATGGTGTGCGAATTGACCGGCATGGACATCGCCAATGCATCGCTGCTGGACGAAGCCACAGCGGCTGCAGAAGCCATGGCCTTTGCGTTGAGAAACGCGAAAGCAGGCAAGCGATTTTTGATCTCCAAGTGGTGCCACCCGCAGACGATCGACGTCGTTAGAACGCGCGCGGCTGCGTTGGATGTCCAAGTCGTCGAGTTCGATGAAACCGCCGGTCCTGAGACTTGGGAAAACGTCTTTGGCGTACTGGCCCAATATCCGACGACCGACGGCCGAGTGATTTGCCCGAAGGGTTGGATCGCAGAGGCAAAGAAGCATTCGGTCTTGGTGATCTTGGCCAGCGATCTGCTCGCGCTGATGCTCTTAGAGTCCCCGGGCTCCCTGGGCGCAGATGTCGCCGTTGGGTCTTCGCAACGCTTCGGCATACCGCTGGGCTTCGGTGGTCCGCATGCAGCTTTTTTTGCCACACGCGACGCGTTGAAGCGCACGATTCCCGGGCGTTTGGTCGGCCAATCGATCGACCGGCATGGCGATCGAGCCTATCGCCTTGCACTTCAAACCCGCGAGCAACACATCCGTCGAGAAAAAGCCACCTCGAACATCTGCACGGCCCAGGCCCTGCTTGCGATCCTGGCGACCCTTTATGCCTGCTATCACGGCCCAGATGGACTTCGAGAAATCGCCTTGCGAACGCATCGCAAAACCTCGAGGCTCTACCGCACGCTCAAAGCCGCTGGCATGAAACTCAAAAGCGACCGATTCTTCGACACACTAGCGATCGAAGTCCCCGGAAGGGCTGATGCGTTGATCCAGGCCGCTGAAAAACTGGGGATGAATCTACGAAAACTCGATCCAGATACCCTAGGGATCAGTTTCGATGAGACCACCACCGACCAAGACGTCGCGTTGGTCGCCAAAGCCTTGGGCGTCGAGCAACTTCACAACGACGACTCAAGCCTTCTGCACGAAGATACCTTTCGCTCCGATGCGATCCTGACCCAAGAAGTCTTCCATCGGTATCGAAGCGAAACCGAGATGATGCGCTACGTCCGATCCTTATCGGACAAAGACATCGCCTTGGACCGCGCCATGATCCCCTTGGGCTCGTGCACCATGAAACTCAACTCCGCCTCGGAATTGACCGGCGTGACATGGCCCGAATTCAACGCGATCCATCCGATGGCACCGGCCGATCAGACCGAAGGTTATCGGATTCTGATCGATCAACTCGAAGCGATGCTGTGCGAAGCGACCGGATACGACGAAATCTCCTTGCAACCCAACGCGGGCTCCCAAGGCGAGTACGCAGGCTTGCTGGCCATCATGCAATACCACGAATCGCAAGGCCAAGGCGATCGCAACATCTGCTTGATCCCAAGCTCGGCCCACGGCACCAATCCAGCCAGTGCGCAGATGGCCAACATGCAAGTCGTCGTCGTCGCATGCGACTCCCAGGGGAACGTCGACTTGTTGGACTTGGATCAAAAGATCCAGCAGCATGGATCCAAAATCGCCGCAATCATGATCACCTACCCATCGACCCACGGCGTGTTCGAAGAAGGGGTCACGGCAATCTGTGAAAAAGTCCATGCGGTAGGTGGACAGGTCTACATCGACGGCGCCAACCTCAATGCGCTCGTCGGCGTGGCAAGACCCGGAAAGTTCGGAGGGGACGTCTCGCACCTGAACCTCCACAAAACCTTCTGCATACCCCACGGTGGTGGAGGACCGGGCGTCGGACCCGTCGGAGTCAAGAAGCACTTGGCACCGTTCCTGCCCCGCGATGGCGTTCATACCCAACGCCGCGGACCGATGGTCTCTGCCACCGCGTTTGGCTCAGCCAGCATCCTGCCGATCTCCTGGATGTACATCCGAATGATGGGAGCCGAAGGTTTGAAACGAGCCACCCAAGTTGCGATCTTGAGCGCCAACTATGTCGCATGGAAGCTCAAAGACTACTACCCCATTCTCTACACCGGCAACGATGGACTCATCGCCCACGAGTGCATCATCGACACGCGACCCTTGGACCGCGATGCGCACATCGGAGTCGACGACATCGCCAAGCGGTTGATCGACTATGGATTCCATGCACCGACGATGTCCTTCCCCGTCGGCGGGACGCTCATGATCGAGCCCACCGAGAGCGAGTCGCTCCAAGAGCTCGACCGATTCTGCCGCGCGATGATCCTGATCCACGGCGAGTATCTCAAAGTCCGCTCGGGGCAGTGGGATGCTAGCAATAACCCGTTGAAAAACGCACCCCATACCCTCCAGGATATTCTGGCCGAGTCAGGCCTGGGCTACCCGCGCGCGTTGGCCGCGGTTCCAGACCCTGAATCCAAGGGTTCCAAGTACTGGCCTGCGGTGGCTCGGATCGACAATGTCTATGGCGATCGCAACCTAGTGTGCGCCTGCCCACCGATGTCGAGCTATGAACCGCCGATTCAACCGTAATTGGGACACGAGAATCCAGATCAAGATTGGAAATCTGGGCAAGCTCGAGAAAACAGAAAGATTTTCCATTTTGGGGGTTGCCTTTCCATGCCTTTGCCGCGAACGATAGGCACTGGAAGGGTCAGAGCACACACTGATACCGACGAAGTAGCATTACATTTCGTCATAGCTCATGGAAAAAAAGAGCCCACCTACCTACGGCCAACCTACGGACGGCCAGCCTTCCGAATCCCCCGCCAGCGCCAAGAGTGAAAGATCCGCCGCGGAAAAACCACAGCTTGCAAAACCTGCTCCTAGGAAACGGGTTTGCAAAAAGCTGTCGGAATCCAAGCATGCATTTCTTTTGAATCGGATCGCTGAGGTGAGACTTCAGCAAGGGATATCGCTGCGAACGGTTTCTCGCAGAACAGGACTTCCGGTGCGAGAGCTCCGGGTCCAAGAACGGCCCAGCGCGAATCTGAGCCTCAAAGAACTCCATCTTTGGAAGGAAGCCCTCGAGGTTCCCCTCGAACACCTGCTGATAGATCGCGATTTATCTATTTGCGAATCGATCCAATCGCGAGCAAGTCTGGTCAAGATCATGAAAACGGTCGCCTCGGTTCGAGAGATCGTTGTGAGCCAACGCTTGGTCCGATTGATCGATATGCTCAGGCATCAACTCGTTGAATTGATGCCTGAACTCAGCAGTGTTCATGCTTGGCCAGCCAACGGAAATCGTCGTGCGCAAGAGGAATTAGGCAAGATCGCGGTCGAACCGATCGCCATTGCCAAATTGTCTTTTCAAGGGGACTGACTATTCAGTTTTGCGAAATCCAAGAGGCCAATCTCGACGCGACCTGCTCGGGTTGCGATTGGATCTTTTCATGGAGTTTCCATGAAGGCTTCAGCAACGGCTCATCGTTTTCGATCAAGGGGGCTTGCTCTCTAAGATCCAAAAGCGATGGGCCGTTTGCTTTTTGGATGGCTACCGAGCGCAAAAGAAGCATTGCAAGCATCACTAACCCGAAGAGCCCAAGTGTCTTCCAGGATTCGGCAAACCACAGCCAAGCCGAATGCCAAGGGGTCGAGGCGATCGGCATCGATTCGCTCGCATGGATGTGATCGGTGATGCTGATCGAGCTTTCGATCTGCTTGCTCGATAACCATGCGTTTGCGACCAAAGGGGTGAGTTTTTGGCGAATGGTTTGGACCGTCTGCGTTTTGATTTCGTCCAAGGCCCGTTGGGTGATCGGCGGGATGTGCGATGCGACGGCCGACATCGTCGCGCCGCCGGAAGAGTCTGAGCTATCCGTGCTACCCGTGCTATCCGTGGAATTGGAGGGTTCCGTGTCCCCCTCAGATGCTTGCCACTGGTGTCGGTACGCGCGGTAGTAGTAGGACGTAGGAATGGAGACCGAGATGCGACTGCTGTAGAGGATCGGTGGTTTGGACATTTGGTTTAGCGACGCGTATTCGCTAAGCCGAGCTTTGCGGTTGGCGACCAAGCTAGGGCTTGTGTCGTTGTCGGAACCACCTGTCGAAGAGGCCGATGGAGTGCTTTCGGCGAAATCAGCCGGGTGGACCGGTTCGCTGGAAATGACTATTTGCACATCACCGTAGCCTGCCAACAGCTCGGTCGCTTTTTTCTTGATGTCCTCTTCGTGCTCTCGGCGGCGGTCGGTCCAAAGGGTATCGTTTTGGCCGAGGCTCGGTTCGGTGAAGGTCTCACCGAGGCCCAGGTCGACCAAGACGACTTCGGAGGCTTGCAGGCCCGGGAAGTGCATTTGGACGAGTCGTACGATATTGCGGCGCTCGGTCCGTGATAGGTAAGGTTTATTTTTCGGATGGATTGCGACGGTCGCTGCGCGTTTTTTGTCGGGGGAAAAACCTTCGGATTTTTCGTCGTAGGTCACCACCGCTTGGCGAACGAAAGGGAACTCTTTGAGCGTGTTTTGGATCTGCAGTATCCGCTCCTTGCGCTCGCGTTGCTGCGCGACGCTTCGCGGTTCAAGGAACCGCAGCGGATCGCTCGAACCGGCGAGTTCTTGATCCAAACGAACCGGTAAGCATTTGGCTTGGGCCAGCGCTTTGAGGTAAGCGTCCTTGGAGGTGGAAGGAACGCGCATGCGATTTCCAGTCCGTTCGTAGTTTCGCAGGCTCGCGTTGCTGAAAGCCAACTCGAACTGGTCGAGTTGTTCGGGTGCGAAATCCTGGCCGTCGAGCAGATACTCCATCCGGTTCGACAGGAGGTTGGCGTTTTGGACCAGGAGCCCCAAGCCCACCGCGAGCAGGGCCGTGCAGAAGACCATCGCCATGCGGGTTTGGGGATTGCTGCGAATAAACAGGCTTCGTAGCGATTCAAAGATTTGGATGAGGCTTTTCATACTCCCTTAGATCTTTAGCAAATCCTCGAGCGTGAGCCCAAGCCCACCTGCCCCTAAATTCGTGCCAACTGGCCGCGAATTCCTGCCTGCGTCTCTGACAATTCACCCTTAGAAGCGATCCAAAGGGTGCAGAAAATGGAGAGCTAAGGTAAATTAGGGGGAGTTCCGAGCAAGCACCTACCACTCAACGCACTGTCCAATAGGTATGTCGACCGAAGCCACGAAGACCGAAGTTGGAAGCTACTTCATCTCGAATTACCCACCCTATTCGCAGTGGACCCCCGAGGCGATTCCCGAAGCCCTCAGTGCCTTGGCCACCTTGCCCGGGTCTGTAAGCAACCCCGAGCAAGCCGCCGAGCTACCTCCGTTGGGTTTGTATCTGCATATCCCCTTTTGCCGCAAACGCTGCAAGTTTTGTTACTTCAAGGTTTTCACCAACGTCAACGCCGAGGCCATCGAGCGCTACGTATCGGCCCTGTGCCAAGAAATCAGCCTTGTCGCCCAGCAACCTCTGATGCAAGACCGCCAGTTCCGCTTCGTCTATTTCGGCGGGGGAACCCCGAGCTTCCTCTCGGTCAAGCAACTGCAGTCTCTGATGGATCGCCTTCACCGCCACGTTTCTTGGAACGGTGCTGAAGAAGTCACCTTTGAGTGCGAGCCAGGAACGCTCAGCGAATCGAAGGTACAGATCCTCAAGGAACTTGGCGTAACTCGCTTGAGCCTGGGTGTCGAAAACTTCTCCGATGCGATCCTCGAAGAGAACGGTCGAGCTCATCTATCGAAAGAGGTTTACCGAGCGTGGGAATGGATCTCTAAAGCGGAATTTGCCAATGTGAACATCGACTTGATTTCTGGCATGGTCGGAGAGACTTGGGAGAATTGGAAGCAGAACATCCAAAAGACGCTCGAACTGTCCCCTGAGAGCGTGACGATCTACCAGATGGAACTTCCCTTCAATACCGTCTACTCCAAAGGGATGCTTGAATCCCAAAGCGAATCGGCCGTTGCGACTTGGCCGACCAAGCGGGACTGGGTCCGTTACGCATTCGATGTCTTTCAAGACAACGGTTACTCGATCAGCAGTGCCTATACGGTCGTCAAGGACCCGACGAAGGTCAGTTTCTCGTATCGCGACAATCTCTGGAGAGGCTCGGATCTGCTTGCCACAGGCATCGCGAGCTTTGGACATGTCGGCGGCGTGCATTACCAAAACGTTCCGGAATGGGATCGTTACTTGAGCATCATCCTCGATGAAAATCGACTTCCGATCGGCCGTGCCTATCGTCCCACGGTGCAACAGCGATTGATCCGCGAGATGATCTTGCAACTGAAAAAAGGGTACTTGAACGTCGAGTACTTCCGCCGCAAATTCCAGGTCGACATCCTCGAGCATTGGCAATCGGAGTGGAATGCTTATGCCGCCGATGGATACGTCCAGTTGCCTGCCGATTCGAAGGCCCAGGATGCAGACATCCGTTTGACGACCGACGGGCTCTTGCGAGTCGACGGACTTTTGCAGGCGTTTTTTGAACCTGAGTTTCGCAACGTACGGTACACCTGATGACAAGCCCTGGGCTGGGCAAGGCAGAGCGGGCTAGCCTCGCGGTGCTAACCGCAGCTTTGGTCTCCGTGCTGGGCGTTGCAGCTTGGCTGGTCCCAGAGCCCAGTGGCCTGGGCACCCATCAGCAATTGGGATTGCCTGCCTGCACATCGGTTTCGATATTGGGGATTCGCTGTCCGGCCTGCGGGATGACGACCTCCTGGGCCTTGATGGCCGAGGGTCGAGTCCCTGAGGCGATCCGAGCCAATCTCGGAGGATCGCTGCTGTTTATTGTCGCTGCCTGTTCGGTCCCATGGCTCGTGGGCATTCTATGGACCTCAAGCTGTCGACTCCGAGATCAATGGGGACTTTTTGCCCTGAGCGGATCGCTCGTGTCGATGGCCATCGCCTTGGTCCTTTGGGCTTGGAATCTGGTGACCACTAAGCTGCAAAACCTTTGAAACGGGGCGGGACGTTCAGGCCGAAGAGGCCGAAGATTTCGTTGCGATTGAGCCCCAAGTTCGTCGGCGTACCGGCTTCGGCAAAAAGGGTCTTGAGCAATTCCCTTTTCTCCGACAAGACTGCATCGATCCGCTGCTCGATCGTTTCGACGGCCATCATCCGAGTGACCGTCACGGCCTTTTTGACCCCCAATCGATGGGCACGATTGATGGCCTGGTCCTCGACGGCCGGATTCCACCACCGATCGAACAGGAACACGTAATGGCAGAACTGCAAGTTCAAGCCCACGGCACCGGCTCCATAGCTCATGAGGATCACATTGCACGAAGGATCGTTTCGGAATCGTTCGATCACTCCATCGCGGCGGTTCGACGCGATACGGCCGTGGTACTCGACGGGATTGAAACGTGCGAGCCTCTCGGAAATCACATCCAGAGTCGACACCCATTGGCTAAAGACGATCGCTTTTTGTCCGCTTGCGGCGATCTCTTCCATATCGGCTTCCAAGCGTTCGAGTTTGCTGCTCGCGCCGGTGACTGGATCGAAGTTGCAGATCTGCTTGAGCCGTAGCACCAATTCGAAAACGTGCTGAACGGTCACCGATTCGCCGAGGTCCGCAAGATGCACGACACCTTCCTCCTCGGCGATCTTGTAGCTGGCGCGTTGCTCGGGGGACAACTCCAGATCCGCGTTGCGGTAAAGACGCGGCGGCATGTCCTTGAGCACCTTGTCTTTGGTCCGTCGCAAAATATGGTCGCGCGTAGCGTGGCCAAGCGACTTCAAATGCATATCGTCGCGCAGGTGCCCTGGCGAGAGGAACTCGAAGATGCTCACAAGGTCTTCGATGGAGTTTTCGATCGGCGTTCCGGTCAGCGCCCATGAACGGCTTCGTGGGATCGATCGGACCACTTCGCTCGTCGTGCTATTGCGGTTCTTGATCCTCTGCGCTTCGTCCAAAAGGACCAAATCAAAAAAGAGCGATTCGCCATCGATGATCGATGAGTCCTTGAGCATCAGCTCATAGTTAGCGATTTTCACTGGAGCCTGCGGGTTCGACCAGACCCAGGCCCTTTTGCTTGAATCCCCTTCGATCACCGCGATAGGGATTTCAGGAGCCCACTGCCGAAACTCCCGCATCCAGTTGGTCACCAAGGGTTTCGGGCACACCAGCAGCGCGTTGCGAATTTCACCCGAAAGCAAAAGCATGCGGATCGCAGTGATCGCTTGCATCGTCTTTCCCAATCCCATTTCATCGGCAAGGATCGCCGAGGATCGAGCATAGAGAAATGCGATGCCATCCATCTGATAAGGAAACGGCTGAAACGGGAACGTCAACTTCGCGTTCTGAACGATCGACTCCAAGGGCGGTTGCAACACATAGTACAGACGGTCCTCCAAGCGGATCAGGTTCCGCGGAGGCTTGATTCGTGTTTTCTTGCCAGTGTTGTTCGGTCCCTGGGAGCCACAATCCGTCGTTGGATCCTCGGCCGTCGAGTCCTCCGCACAGGCGCCGTTCACTTCGGGGCCTTGAGCCTCGGACCCCTTCCCATGGTTTGGACCAATTGCCAACGGAGTCTTGATGGCCCAATGGGGCGACTCGGGAAACGAAAAGCCAATGGCCTTCGGGAGTGGATGCGCAAGTTGGATCGCAAGGACCTTCGGGGCAGCAGCCACACAGAGTCCCGAGTACTCGGCCATGGCGTTGTGCATTCTGGGCAGCGTTTCGACGACAAGCTCGCTTTGCCAGAGGTCAACGGTAGGCCAGAGGTCAACGGTAGGTAAGTCCGCAAGTTCGCTCCAAAGCGTCGTCGGGTAGAACTCCGAGACAACCTCGAGAGGCACAGACCCCTGGGAGTCGTTCATACTTAAGCCGCCTTGGTTCGGGGGTGCGCCTCGGCCAACGCTTCGATGATCCGTTCGAATGGCTCGCGCAGATCATGTTCGCTCGCATACGATTCGATCAACCCATCGACCGAGTCGAGGTCGCAGCGGTAGGACTCCAAACAGCAAAACTGATAGTGCTCGGCAGACCTTTGTGCGTACTCCGAAGCATTCCGCTGATAACTCGGTGTTTGAAAACCATGATCGAGGCTCGTGGGGTCCGAAGGTTCCCCGGTGGGCGAATGGTCCGCCGGGGTCCGAGTCTGGCTCGGTAGGTTGCGGACCCATAGGATGGGCAAGTCGATCCAATGGCGAACGCACAAGGCCGCGGGCGAATCGACCAAAACCACCTGGGGCTGAAGCTTTGCTCGCGAGAGCAACGCTCTGCAGATCTGCTCGCCGCAGAGAAATTCCTCGAGTGTCGGTCCAAAGAGGATCGACTGAGCCCGAGTCGGCTGAACCGGCACGGTGCAATGGAATTCCAGGGGGCGGGCCACACTGTTGATCAGCAAATAGCCTCCGAAGTAGCCTTGGTCCAACCGCTGTCGGACCGAGACGAAACCCAGCGATTTTTGTGACAAAACGTTGTCTGATGCCATGCGACTTTGTTGTAAATCTTGCGAAACCATCTGCGATGAAGGTCAAAGACCCCGCCCTAAGCTTCGACGCGCCGAGCAGGATCTGTCCAGACATCGCCTCCCAAGCCGACTTGTCGACACAAATTCGCCAAATTAACAAGCCACTCGTTCCGAAAACTCGACTTTTGAGCACCCTCGACGATATACTGAATATCCAGAGAGCTTTCTGGCGATCTCCGGCTTGTTTCTCCATCTAGAGCCTCTTTGCAAGCAAATCACCATGTCTAACGACCCAGGACCATTTTCTCCCATTTTTTCGATCAATGTGTCGGCCGAGGCCTCCAGCGGGCAAAACGCCCCGGCTCAGGCTGCCAACGCGCCGGCGACGAATCGAAACCTGGATGTCGGCACGGCCATGATCGCCCTGATGAGGCAATTGGTCGACGCTCAGAACCGTCAAAATCAGATGGTCGAGCAGATGCTTCAAATCAATCGCCAAGTCCTCCAAAACACCCAGCAAGCCAATACGCAGCGCCAAAACGAGATGAACCAGTGGCGAAGCGCCAACCCGGAGTTGGTCCAAGCCTGCCGCAGTGCGCTTGAAACGCTCTCGGCGGTTCAAACCGATTTTTTAGAGAAGATGACCTCGGAGGTCGAGGACACCCAGGAGCAACTCGTAGACAGTGAATACATGTTCGCCGACTTCCTCGATCGCTTCGGTCCTCGCATGGCCCATCTCAATGGGATCCTTCAAATCCTCAATCACTTAGTCGGCTAGCCAATTAGTCGGTTAGCCACTGCGTCGGCTCGCTAGCGGCTGTCGAATCGCATCGCTCCGGAATGGAACTATGGAATCTCTCGAAACAAAACTTCAATCGCTAGGCTGGACACTTCCGCCTGCCCCCAAGCCCGTCGGGCTCTACAAACCCGTCTTGATCGTCGGCAACTTAGCTTACGTGTCCGGACACGGTCCACTGCTTGCCGATGGCTCGCTGATGCTCGGGCGCGTCGGCCTGGACCTGGACGTCACGGCAGGCCAAGCCGCCGCCAAGCAGACTGCATTGGCCATGCTCGCTACATTGCGAAAAGAGCTTTCGAGTCTCGATCGTCTTGTTCGCATCGTCAAGACGCTCGGATTGGTCCGTTGCACCGATGAGTTTGGCCAAAGCCCTCTGGTCATCAATGGATTCAGCCAAGTCTTCGTCGACCTACTTGGAAACGACCTTGGGATCGGCGCTCGAAGCGCCCTGGGTACCAACTCGCTACCCAACGGAATGGCCGTCGAGGTCGAAGCGATATTCGAGATCAAGCCCCTTGCAGAATAAGTCCTGATGAGCGATCGGCAAACACTCAGTTTTCTCTCCCGGACGCTCCAACGCGCAGGCCTCCATCCGAAAACCAAGTACGGTCAAAATTTTTTGATCGACCTGAATTTGCTCAACCTGCTGGTCGATGGAGCGGACCTTTCGTCTCGCGACGTCGTACTGGAAATCGGGACCGGTATGGGCTCGCTGACCAAAGCGCTCGCGACGCGCGTCGGGGCGGTTTTGACCGTCGAGGTCGACCGGGACCTCCAAGCGATTGCAGCTCGCGAACTAGCCGATCATCCGAATGTGCGACTGCTGTGCTGCGATGCTTTGCGGAATAAAAACCACTTGCGGGCCGAGTTGCTCGATAATATCCGCGATGCGATGTCGCGGATCCCAGGATCGAAATTCAAACTCGTCGCGAACTTGCCCTACAACGTCGCGACACCCATCATCAGCAACCTGCTGAACGAAACTCCCCTGGTCGAACGGATGGTCGTGACGATCCAAAAGGAACTCGGCGAAAGGATCATCGCTCCACCTAGTTGCAAAGACTACAGCGCGCTTTCGATCTGGATGCAGTCGCAGTGCGATTGCGAGATCTTGAGGATTTTGCCGCCGAGTGTTTTTTGGCCAAGGCCCAACGTCGACTCGGCCATCATCAGGATCATCCCCAATGCCACCAAGCGCGTACGAATCGTCGATTTGGAGTTCTTCCATACTCGACTTCGAGCGATGTTCTTGCACCGACGCAAGTTCCTCCGCAGCCAAGTCATCTCGGCCATGCAAGAGCACCTAACCAAAGAGCAGGTCGATGCGGTCTTGGCCCAACAGCACCTGGAACCCAACCTGCGAGCCGAGCAATTAACCGTCGAGCAGATGATCGCTCTGCTCGAGGCATGCCGCACCCACGCGCCACTGCCGACACCCTAAGCCCACCCACTTAAGCCCACCCCCTAAGCCCCATTGAGTCGGACCTACCATGCGGACCACCTCAACGTTTCGTCTTGTTGCGATCCTGTTTGCCGCCCTGCTCTTTGAGTTCTGTGGATCGACGGATCTGATAGCCCAAGACTCCGATGCGATCGACTTCAATCGCGATATCCGACCGATCCTTTCGGAGAATTGCCTCTACTGCCACGGCCAAGACGCCAACAAACGCCAAGCCGATGTGCGACTCGATCAGCCCACCGATGCAGTCCATCAAATCGTAGATCGCATCGATTCGACCGACCCAGAGACACTCATGCCTCCGCCGAAATCGAATCGGCGACTGAATCAAGCACAAAAGGATCTTCTCAAACGTTGGATCGCAAGCGGCGCAAAGTATTCGAACCACTGGGCCTTTGAATCCCCCCGGCGAACGGTGGTTCCAACACAGCCGATAGCCGCAAACACGGCCCCGTGGGCCAACGAACCGCTCGATGCATTCATCGCCCAAGGGCACCTAGAGCAAGGCCTCCGGCCGAGCGAACCGGCCGACCGACACACTCTGATCAAACGCCTCTATGCAGACCTGATCGGATTGCCACCCGATCCGCAAACCGTCGACGCGTTTGCCAACGACTCCGATCCGATGGCCTACGAACGGACCGTCGACCAACTCCTTGCCCATCCTGCTTACGGCGAACGGATGAGCCTCCCTTGGCTCGATGCTGCTCGCTATGCCGATAGCAATGGATTCCAACAAGACGGGGATACTTGGCAATGGCTCTGGCGCGATTGGGTGGTGCGCGCTCTCAATGAGAATCTCCCCTTCGATCAATTCACCCTTTGGCAACTCGCCGGCGACCTTTTGCCCGATGCGACGATCGATCAAAAGATCGCTAGCGGATTCAATCGCAATCATTTGCTCAATGGCGAAGGAGGAGCGATTGCCGAAGAACAACGCTTTGTGATCCTCTTCGATCGGATCGATACGACAGCCACCACTTGGCTAGGCTTGACGATGGCCTGCGCGCAGTGCCATGACCACAAGTACGATCCGATCACGATGCGCGACTATTATGCGATGATGGACGCCTTCAATCGGGTCCCCGAAAGCGGTGTGCCGCAGTATTTTTCCAGCCGCGTTCGGGTCGCTCCCCCTGTGCTCGAACTGCCCACCGAAGAAAACAAAAGACGGATCGAGGAGTATGAGTCCAAGCTCACCGGACTTCAGAAAGAAGCGCAACCGCTGATCGATGCGGCCTTCAACGGCTGGCGATTGGGAATCGTTCCAAGCACTCCAGGAGTACCTGAAACGATCGTCGCGGTGCTGAACAAACCCGAAGCGGACCGAACCGATGAGGAAAAAAAGAATCTTGAACCCTCGCTGCGGAAGCATTTCGATGAGAAGGTGCTGAGCAATCTGACGGCCAAGATTCCACCGCTGGCAGCACAGCAACCGGTTCGAAATGAACTCAACGCGTACCGCGCCGACCAAATCCCTCGACCGATGATCATGAGCGACGCGCAACCGCGTCCAACCCACATGCTCGAACGCGGCGAGTACCTCAAACCCCGCGACCCTGTCGCGTTTGATACTCCAGCCTTCCTGCCGAAACTTCCCGAGAACGCTCCCCGCAATCGGCTCGGGCTCGCGCAATGGCTCGTCGCACCGCAACACCCACTGACGGCACGCGTGGCTGTCAACCGCGTCTGGCAGCATTTCTTCGGCATAGGACTGATCAAAACCACCGAAGACTTTGGGGTCCAAAGCCAGTACCCAGTCCATGGGCCACTGCTGGATTATCTTTCCGTCGAGTACCGCGACCAAGGGTGGGATACCAAACGCCTTCACCGCAGCTTGGTCCTAAGCTCGACCTACAGGCAATCGAGTCGAGCAACTCAAGAGCAACGATCCAAAGACCCAGAGAACCAATGGGTCGCCCGCGCAGGCCGCTTCCGCATGCCCGCGATGGTCCTGCGCGATTGGGCTTTGGCCTCCTCGAATTTGATGGACTCTCGTATCGGTGGAGTCCCGGTCTATCCCTACCAACCCGAGGGGATCTGGGATTCGCTGGCGATCACCAAGGAACGCGATTTTACTTATCCTAAATCCTCCGGCGCGAATCTTTACCGCAAAAGCTTGTACACATTTTGGCGAAGGACCGTAGGACCTGCTAACATGTTCGATGCTTCGAATCGCCAAGCCTGCCGCGTGCGAGCCTCGCAGACGAGCACTCCGCTGCATGCCCTGACGACCTTGAACGATCCGACCTGGGTCGAAGCAGCCAAGAACTTAGCGATTCTTGCCGCCCAAGACACCCGCGATGCGGGAGATCAATTGCAATTCATCGCCCGGCGAATCCTATCGCGAAATCTCAGCCAGGAGGAACTTCAGATCCTGCGCAAGGCGTTGGTCAAACAACAAGACCTCTATGGCTTGGATCGCGATTCGGCACTGGCGCTGCTGAGCAACGGGGAAAGCAAGCCCAGTTCGGCCCCCTCCCCGATCGAACTGGCCTCCCCGATCGAACTGGCCTCGCTTTGCAACGTGTGCTTGACCTTGATGAATCTCGACGAAGCCTTGTGCCGGGAGTGAAAAAACAGCATGCCTTGGAACCTCCAACCCGTCGAGATTCCCGTTAAATCCTGCGATCCAGATGCCCTCTGGCGAATCCTCGCTCGGTCGATCACTCGCCTTGCAGGGTGGGCAAGTCTCCTGGCGGGTATTGCGAATTGCTATGGTCAAAATCCCAACGAAGTCCATTCTGCCGAGTTAACCTGCACCGTGACCGAATCCCAAACGCATCCTTCGAACTCCAACCAACCCCGCTGGACGATCGCCATCCATGGTGGCGCAGGAGGCGACCTGGATCGCTGGACAGCGGCCCAGCGCCAGGTTCGCATCGAAGGGCTCGGCAAAGCCCTGCGTACCGGGACGCAGATGCTTGAAAAATCCGCCAAAGCGATCGATGTGGTCGAAGCCGTCGTGCGCGTTCTCGAAGACGATCCGAACTTTAATGCCGGCCGCGGTGCGGTTCTGAATGAAATCGGTGAACATTCGCTCGATGCGAGCCTCATGGACGGCTCGGACCTGAGTTGCGGTGCCGTCGCCAACGTGCGCAAGTCCCGCAACCCGATCTCCCTTGCCAGGGCCGTTCGGGACAAAACCCCACACGTCTTTTTGGTCGGCCAAGAAGCCGACGCTTTTGGCATCCAATTGCAATTGCCCACCGAAGAGAGCCAATATTTCAAAACCCAAGAGCAAATCGAAAGCTGGAACGAATGGAAGAAACGCCAAGCGACCAAGCCGCAGGCCACCTCGCGGTTCGATCACGATCGAGGCCAAGATCGACTGTTCTATCTGGGTACCGTCGGATGCGTGGCGATGGACACGCACGGGAATCTCGCCGCGGCCACAAGCACAGGCGGCCTGCTCGGTAAAAAATACGGTCGCATCGGCGACACTCCAATCATCGGGGCCGGAACCTATGCCAACAACGCGACCTGCGCCGTCAGTTGCACAGGCGTCGGCGAATTGTTCATCCGAAACCATATCGCCTCAGCCATCTCCTCGCGGATGGAGTACCTCAAAGAATCGTTGCACGATGCGGCTCAGCACGCGATCGAAAAAACCTTACCCTCCGACTCCGGTGGCGTGATCTGCGTCGATGCCCAAGGGAACATCGAGACGATCTACAACACCCCGATCATGGCCCGGGGACAAGCCAACAGCGAAGGCCTTTTCCGAGTGGGCTTGGCCGACTTTGCGGGTCCTGACGATTCCTCTCAACGATAGCACCCATGCCTTCCGATCTAGCACGGTAGGATTTCGTGTACCTCTTAAGGTTCCTTCTATGCTAGCAAATGCCTTATTTCGATCGTCCCGACGTCACTGGCTCCGCAACGCTCTGTGCGCTGCGGTGGTCCTTCGGTCCGACCGGTATGCCAAAGCTCTCGGGCAGACCGATGGCCAAGGGGCATTGGCATTCAGGGTCCGTTCGATGATCGAGCTTGTCGGCGAGGTCCACCTCAAAGCGCAGAACGCTCCTTCGACGCGCAAGGACGGCAAGCCGATGGTGGCCAGGACGGCGCCGGTCGAATCGAAATCGACTTTGGATTTCGATCAGCAATACGATTTGGGCGCCAACGATGATTTGACTCGCGGCTACATGGTATTCCACGAAGCGCATTCGGAAATCACGGTGGATCGCCATACGACGCAAACGGTGCTGCGGGACAACTGCAAAGAGATCGTCAAGTTATCGACCCAGCGTGGCTTGCATCCGGTTGCGCTTGTTGCTCCGCTGTTTGCAGCCGAGCGAGAGTTGGTCAACGGGGCTGTCGATTCGATGTACCTCGACCAGCTATTGACCGAGAAAGACGTCGCGATCGCTGACAAGTGGATAGTCGATCGTGTTTCGGCGGCAAGACTATTGCATCTGGATGCGATCCTCGAAGGGGATCTGATCGTATGCTTGATCGACACCGATGAGGAAAAAGCGCACTTGGAGATCACTGGCAAAATGCAAGCCACGGCGCACGATGTGGCCACCGAGTTGGAGGTCCGGGGCAAGGCATTGATGGACCGCAAGGGTGGCTTTATCTCGTGGCTAGCCCTGCAAATCGACGAGACCCGCGAGATTGGAGAATCCGAGCCGGGTTTCAAAGTCACAGCGCAGGTCCGGGTCCTGCGCGCTCCAATCCAAGCCATGAGTTCAGGCAAAACGCTGGCTGAGGTTTGGGCCCAAGCCCCGAGTGCATCGAGCGCCGAATTGCTTCAGTTCCAATCCGACTTGGGCTTCTACCGGTTCCTTGCCGATCGTCGCTGGTCGACCTATCGCGACAACGGCGAAGAAGCCACGTTGCGCTACATCGTCAACAATCGTCGGATCGCTCAATGCAACATCACCAACTTGGTCGATTTCCAGGTCGGCGAGCAGTTGAGCCTCGAAGGATTCCAAGCCGATATGGAGCGATTGGCATCTCGAACCCAACGCGATGTTCTTGAAGCCACCGAGCGATTGACCAGCAGCAAGCATCGATTGATGCGAATCACGATGTCCGGAAGTGCTGAGGGAATCGCCTTGCGTTGGGTGCACTACCACATCTCCAACGATTCGGGTCGCCGACTCTCGTTGGTCTTTACTACCGACGAATCCTCGCTCGAACTTTTCGGCGAGCAGGACTCGCAGATCATCGATTCGCTCGAACTGCTCGAATGGCCCACGAAGCTCGATCGCGATTCTCTCGAATCGGCTGGATCCGAATCGTCTGAATCCGAAGCGGCGAGAACCGAATCGGCATCCAGCCTCAATTCGATCAAGAAATAGTCGAACCCGGTCGTTATTTCGAACCGATCCCTGCGAATCGAACCGGGACGATATAGACGCTATCCGATGCGGTGACAAATAGCGTCTTGCGATCTTTTCCTCCCAAGCAGACGTTGGCTGTCCAGGGCTTGGGGATCGCAATCGTTTCGATCAGTTCCCCTTCGGCGTTGTAAACATAGACGCCTGCCGATCCGGTCAAGTACAGATTCCCTTCCGAGTCGATCGTCATCCCGTCGGAACCTTGGCGACAAAACACTTGCCGATCGAGCAACTCTCCATCGCGGCCGATCTTGTAGCGATAGGTTTTGCGATCGCCGATATCGGCGACGTACAGCAGCTTGCGCGCCGAATCGCCGATGATGCCGTTGGGTTGCACGAGCGCGTCGTCGACACACACCAAATTCGATCCGTTGCGATCGGCCTTGTACAGCGACTGCTTGCGCTGCGGCTGTTTCTTGTGCTCCCACCAGGGCCTTTGGTAATAAGGGTCGGTAAAGTAGATCGTGCCCCCTTGGTCGACCCATACATCGTTGGGACCGTTGAGCTTGGTCCCCTCGAATTCCTTGAGCAACACCCCATGCTTGCCCGAAAGATCCAGTTCCCAGAGCTCGTTGGCCTCGTCGGCACAGGCAAGAAGTTTTCCGTCGGGCGCAAAGTACATGCCGTTGCTGCGTCCAGCGGGTTTAAGGAAATCGCTCAGTTTGCCATCGACGGTCCATAGGACGATTCGGTCGTTAGGCTGGTCGGTAAAGTAGACGTTTCCCTTGGGGTCGACCGTCGGGCCTTCGGTGAATTTGAATCCATCGCCGGCGAGTTTGGCCTCACCCAAACTCACTGCGGTTTTGTTTTTGGCAGGCGTTTTGCTATCGGTTTCCTGGCCGGATGCTAGACTTATCCAGCTCAAAGCGAGCAAACTTGCTAAACTCAAGACCGCAAGCCGACTGTTTGCACGGTTGCTTTTTGTTCGCCGCATGATTTCCTCGCCTCGCTGTTTTCGCTTGGGTCCTGGAAGTCCAGAGAACCCAAACGTCTAGAACACTCCACAGAACAGAATATGAATCACTCGATCCGAATGCAGTGTAACGCACTTTCGTACCGCCTTGTAGGGTGCGCGCTGCTGGGCGGCTTGGTCTTTGCGCTTGCGGGAACCGCCCAAGCCGATTGGCCTGAGTTTCGTGGACCGGCTCAAAACGGTGTGGTTGCTAATGGTGCAAAATTACCTGTCGAATGGCAGGTCCAAGACAACCAGCGGAAGAACGTTCGGTGGCATACGCCCACCGAAGGGCTCGGCTGGTCCTCGCCGGTGGTTGTCGGCAACTCGATCTATGTGACATCGGCGCGTCAAGGCACGGCTGGTTCCGACGCAAAACCGCTTGCCGAATCGCTCACCGGCCCGCAGTCCCTTTACTTGAGCTGCTACAACGCTTCGAATGGTTTGTTGATCTTCGACCAAAAAATATTCGACCAACCCACCGACGCGCCGAACATCCACAAGAAGAACTCGCATGCGAGCCCCACGGTTCTGGCCTATAAAGACCCAACGACCAACGCGACGCAACTGTTCGTTCATTTCGGTCACCAAGGAACCGCATGCCTAGCGCTCGATGGCAAGATCCTGTGGACCGATCGCGAGCATTCCTACAATCCAGTCCATGGCAATGGCGGCTCGCCGATCGTTGTCGGAGATCTCCTGATCCTCACCTGCGACGGCTCCGAAAAACCTTACACGCTCGCATTGGACGTTCGGACCGGCAAAGAGGTTTGGCGAACACAACGAGACATCGCAACCGATCGGACATTTTCTTTCGCGACGCCTCTGGCCATCACTGTCGATGGGCAGGTCCAAGTCATCTCGCCCGGCTCGGACATCGTTCAATCGCTCGATCCAAAGACCGGCAGGGTCCTTTGGTCGGTCCGCTACAGCGGTTTCTCGCTGATCGTCAGGCCCGTGTACCACCAAGGATTGGTATTGATCAGCACCGGCTATATGTCCCCGAAACTCCTTGGGATCGATCCGAGAGGAACCGGGGATGTGACCGACACGCATGTTCGCTGGAGTGTACCAACGGCCGTACCGAACACGCCTAGCCCAGTGCCCGTGGGCGATCAGCTCGTCATGGTCAGCGATGGCGGGGTAGCGACGGGAATTTCCGTCGCAGATGGAACTAAGGTTTGGCAAAAACGATTGGGTGGAAACTATTCGGCTTCTCTAATCGCCATCGGAAACCGCGTGTACTTCCAGAGCGAGGCTGGCGAAGCGATCGTCATGGAGATCGGCCAAACACCGACCGAAATCGGACGTTGCTCGTTGCCCGGTCGCGTGTTTGCTTCCTATGCAGTCGATCAGGACGATTTGATCATTCGAACCGAAGACGGACTCTATCGCATCGGTGAAGACCAGTAGCCCCCTGCCCTGCCCTGATCCCCTGAATCGCCACGGGCATCGTCCAAGCCGCTGGTTTGTCGTTGCAACCATCGGGCTACTGGGGCTTTTGACCCTGGGCATGATCGGTCCGTACCTGCTGCTGCTGCGACACTCCGGCCCATTGCGCGTCGGTGTCATCGCTGGCTCATCGATGGAACCGGCTCTTCGTGGACCGAGGCTCGAGCTTGTTTGCACCAACTGCCAGTCGATCAACTCCTGGACCTACGACGCTTGGAATCCGAACCGGGAGGTGCGCTGCCGATTCTGCCGTGAGTATCTCGACACCTCGGATCCAAAAACCACCCAAGGCGAAACGGTCCTGTATGTCCCGATGCTGCGGCGGAAGCGACTCGCTGCAAACGCCTCGGAGTCCCGAGACGATCCCTCAGGACCACTCGAGTCCGACCGCGTTGGCCGATGGGACATCGTCGTACTCGAAACGCTGCAGGACGAAAGCCTCGAGTCGAGCAAAGCGAGCCAAATCAAGCGCGTCGTCGGATTGCCAGGCGAAACGATCCGCATAGACCAAGGGCGGATCTATGCCGATGGCAAAGAGGTCCTTCCGACGCTCATCGAGTTTATGCACCAAGCCGTCTTGATGGCCAACTGGGAAGTCGGCTCGAAATACCCAGCCTCGAAATACCCTGACTCAAAATACCCAGACTCAAAATACCCAGCCAAGACGCTCCCTGAGTTCCTCTCCTGGGTTGCCGCTCCGATCGACAACGAGCTGCCGATCAATGCCCACGACTCGCACCAGCGGATCGCGGTAAGGGACATCGGGATCGCCATGCGAGTTGCCCAACCCCAAAGCAGCTGGAACATCAAGCTTCAGTTGCGCCATGGCGACCAAAAGATACCGATCGAGCTTTCGTGCTATGAGAAAAACGCCCAAGTCACTTTGATGGCACACGAGACTCAAAAAGAAACCGGTTCCTGGCAATCCCCCTCTGCGAAGATCGGTTCGATCCCTTCGTGGCAGCCGACCTGGATCAACTTGGTCGTCCTCTCTGGCCGATTGATCGTGCTCGATGAGAGGCAAGAGCGATGGTCGGTCGCCTTGGGGCCGATTCAAGAGGGACTCGGTTGGACCGAGATGAGTTTGGTCGAGCCCCAGGGACTGATCGACCGGTGTATGATTTATCGGGGGTTGCATTACCGTGGGGTCAGAGACACCCAGGAGCAGGAATTTGCGGCGGCTGAGGGTTGGATTGTGCTTGGCGACAACGCTTCGATTTCCGAGGACTCCAGGTATTGGGAGCAGCCTCGAGTCGTTCGAGACGCGCTCCGTGGAATCCTCGAGCCGCCGGCAACCCTGATGGAGGGGCTTGTCAAACAACTCCCCCGCTGAGCAAACCCGCTGAGCAAGAGAGACCATGTTCGTTCCTACCCTAAAGCTGCATAAGCCTACCGTCGGGCTCGTCCCGGCGGAGGCGTAACTAACTGCTACCAGCGTTTAAGTAGCGGTGAGTCTTTGCCCTGCCGGCATGAAGCCGACGGAGGCCAAGGAGAGCTCGATGGCTGTTTGAACTGCGGCGATGCCGATCGTTGATCGAAGCGGTTCGCGGTAACTTGCGGACCAATGGGCCGGATAGCTATACTAGTTCGCTCCGAGCACGAGCAACTCGATGCTGAGTACGAGAAGCAGCAACATCGATCCGAATCCCACGTCCTTCTTCAGCGGAATCCTGCGATGGCAATGCCGACGAGTCGAGAGAGTTTCCAGGGTGGAGTATTCCATGCATCGATTCCTGGGGGTCGATCCGGGGCGACCCTATCGATCGCGCGAGGAGAGTTGATCGCCGATACGATCGGCGAGCCGAGCATGCGATTTAGCATTCCGCTGAATCAGTGCCAGATCGATCTGGGGGGGGCTTCGGGTCGCATGGTTTTCTGTCGGACCAAGGACGGCAGTTTGACGATCTTTTGTGAGGAGAGGAATTTCGCCAAGGAGCTGGACTTTCAGTCCGGTGGCGCGCTGGCCGCTCCGTTGAAACAGCTCAAGAAGGGGCTTGCGGCCGATGCGAATCGATTTCGGTTTTGGCTGGCCATCAGCGCACTGGCTTGCGCGCTGCTTTTATTTGTTGGTTACTTTGGAGTGCTTTGGACCGCCAAGACCGCCATACGAGCCTTGCCCGTCTCGGTCGATGAGAAGATCGGCTCGATGGCGTTCAGTGGGATGGAGATGGGACGCAAGCTCGATGCGAACCATCCGGCTAGTCGATTGGTCCAAGAGATTGTCGACAAGCTTAAACCTCATGCGGCGATCCCTGATTTAAAGTTCAAGGTCACGGTTGTCGAGGACGCGGACATCAATGCCTTTGCGTTGCCCGGTGGGCAGATTGTGGTATTTACGGGTTTGATCAAGGAGGCCAAATCGGCCGAGCAGATCGCGGGGGTTTTAGCGCACGAGATGTCCCATGCGACGCTGCGCCATGGGATTGAACGCGTCAGCCAATCTCTGGGGATCGTCGCGGCGATTCAAATCATGGTCGGCGATGTCGGCGGGCTCGTGGCACTCGGAGCGCAAGTCGCACAGACATCGATCTTGACAAGCTACAGCCGAGCTTCGGAAACCGAAGCGGATTTGGAAGGAGCGCGCATGTTGAATGCGGCCAAGATCGATCCGAAGGCGATGGCGGACTTTTTCGAAATGCTCAAGGAAAAGATGGGCGATTTGCCCGATGCGATGGCTTGGATCAGCACCCATCCTCAGCACGAAACCCGGGTCCAAAATATTCAAAATCACGAAAAAAAGCTTCCTGTAATCCAGTATGAACCCTTGCTGCTGGACCTCAAGGCCGCTCAAGACGCGTTATAATTTCGATGAAATTCCGCTCAGGCCTCTTAGGATTATGCCGAAGTGGAATTAGCCACCGAGAAACCCGAAAATCAAAACTCAGAACATCGTCGCGAGGCATGTGATGCAAGTGGATATACGAAATCGCCCGTCGTTCGCGAACTTGCGGGTCCAATTCCAGCCCGGGGATCGGATCATTGCTGAGGCAGGTGCGATGGCCACGATGAGTTCGAACATCGAGATGAAGACGCGATTCAACGGTGGATTCTTTGGTGGGATCGCCCGCCGCTTCCTGGGCAATGAATCGATTTTCGTCAATGAGTTTTCCGCCAGCAGCCCGGGCGAGTTGGTCCTGACGCAGCCGTTCCCGGGCGACATGATCTGCACGGAACTGAAAGGCAATACGTTGTTCTTGCAGCCCGGAGCATTCATCGCCTGCGAACCGGGCGTACGGATGTCTTTGGGTTTGGCAGGGCTTCGGAGTTGGATCGCGGGCGAAGGGCTATTTCGATTGAAGCTCTCGGGCAATGGCCGACTGTGGTTCGGTGCCTATGGGGCGATCTTTGATCGAGAGATCACAGGCGAGCACATCGTCGATTCGGGTCACTTGGTGGCTTATGAACCGACGATCTCGATCAACGTCGCGATGGCCGGCGGGATCTTCACGAGTTTCTTCAGCGGCGAAGGATTGGTCACGCGCGTTCGTGGCCAAGGCAAGATCTACATGCAGTCACGCTCATTCGATGGCCTGGCAGCTTGGACCAACTCCCATTTGATGTAGACCATTTCAACACGGATTGAATGACGGATTGCATCATCATGCGACACCAAATGCTATGCCAGCCCGCAGCGACCGCTTTAAGGTTCGAGCTTGAACAAGGCGAATCGATCACATGCGAGGTCGGTGCGATGATCGCCATGACCACCGGCTTGACCGTCGAGACGACCTCCAAGAGCCGCGGTGGTAGCGGCGGGATCATCAAGGGTCTCAAGCGGATGTTCTCGGGTGAAAGCTTTTTCCTCAACCACTTCACCGCCCAGCGACCCGACCAATCGCTCTTGATCGGCCCGACCCTTTTGGGCGATTGTGTCCATCACAGCATGCGGGGCGGGACGATGATTGTCCAAGGATCGAGTTGGTTGGCATCGACGCCTGGGATCGAAATCGATACGGCATGGCAAGGCTTCTCATCGGCTTTGTTCAGCGGTAAGTCGACGTTTTGGGTCAAGTGCTCAGGGGGTGGAGAGTTGTACTTGAGCAGTTACGGTGCGATCCATAGCATCGAGGTCGACGGTGACTACACCATCGACACCGGACACATCGTCGCTTTTGAAGACACGTTGGAATTCAACATCGGCAAAGCCAGCCGCAGCTTGATCGGCAGTTTTTTAGGAGGCGAAGGCCTCGTGTGCAAATTCCACGGCCAAGGCAAGCTTTACTACCAAAGCCATACGTTGCCATCGTTAGGCGCTTTGTTGGGCCCGAAACTCAAAGCCAAATAGGAAATCCCTCGCATGACATCGAACCTTCAGCACGAAATCCAAATGAGGCCTGATTTTTCCATGCTCAAGGTCTCCTTGGAGCAGGGCCAAAAGGTGCATGCCGAGCCATCGGCGATGGCGGCCATGACCCCAAATATGAAACTCAAAGCGGGCTTAAAGGGGGGAGCCCTCAAGTCGCTCGGGCGTCTGATGGGTGGCGAGAGCATGATCGTCAACACATTCACCGCTGAGAACGGGCCAGGCGAAATCCTCTTCGCACCAGGTCACTTAGGAGATACCCAACACTACCGACTCACCGGCGGGACGCTCTACCTGCAACGTGGGGCTTACATGGCCAATAGCGATGGGGTCGAGATCAGTGGCAAATGGCAAGGAGCCAAAGGTTTTTTTAGCGGCGAAGGTTTGGTGCTGCTCAAAGCCAGTGGGGTCGGAGATGTTTTTTTCAACTCCTATGGTGCGATTTTAGAAGTCGATGTGACGGATGACTATCTTGTCGATACAGGATACATCGTCGCGTTCGAAGATACGCTTCAATACAGCGTATCGGTCTTACCCGGACTCCGCGGGGGCGGATTTAAGCGGTTGTTCTTCAGCGGCGAAGGATTGGTCTGCCGGTTTGCAGGTCAGGGTAAAGTTTGGGTACAAACCCGATACGTGGTTCCTTATCTATCCTGGATTGATCGATTCCGTCCGACAAGCAGCAAGTAAATCGACCACCGGCTCGCTTCGGCTGTTTGATAACAACGAAGCAGCCTCACGCGCCGATCGATTGGGGACAATCGATCTACCATCACGCGCAGCCGAGGCGGCTTCAGGTTTTCGTACGTCCAGAAACCACCCAATTCGTGCATTGGCCTCTCGGATCGATTATCATAGAACCTCCCTCCCCGGCCGTTTCCTGCCCACCACCCAGTGCAAATCATGCGAGCTTGCGTCTCACCTGCCACAAAGCGAACGACACTCCCAGGCGTCCTACTGGCGATTGTCTTTCTCTTGGCCGCGTGCCCACAACACGCCCATGCGGTTGCGGAAGATCCAAGCCAAGACAAGCTCGAAAGCTCCTTCCCGACCTCGGTGCAAACGCTTGTCCAAAAACACTGCACCAAGTGCCACAACCCCCAACGGTCCGAAGCCGACGTCGACCTGACCCAATGGTCCAACTGGAACTTCGTCCAACGCGATACGCGAACCGTCCAACGGGTACTCGAACAGTTCCAGTCCCAACAGATGCCCCCCCCAGAGGAAGCCCAACCCGCAGAACAAGACCGCTTGGTCGCCGTCGGCTGGATGGAAGCTTGGTTGACCCTCCAAGCCCAACGCAACGCCGGCGACCCAGGACCCGTCCTATTGCGACGACTCAACAACGCCGAATACACCAACACCATCAAAGACCTTACCCATCTGCTGGATATTCAACCCGCAAAGGAATTCCCAGCCGATAGCGCCGCAGGCGAAGGCTTCTCCAACACCGGAGCCGCCCTGGTCATGTCTCCCTCCTTGGTCCGCAAATACCTCGATGCGGCCAAGGCCGTATCCGAACATGTCGTCCTGCTGCCCCATGGAATCTCTTTTGCCGACGACCCCTCGCAATCCGATCGGACCAACGCGACCCTCGAACAAATCCGAAGCTTCTACGCTCCGTTTACCGACCAATCCGACGGTTCAAAAGTCAACCTCCAAGGCATCGTCTTCGAAACCAACCAAGGGGGTCGGCTACCCGTCGAGAAGTATCTCGTCGCTACGCTGAAAATTCGCGATACTTTAAACTCCAAACCAACGGCCGGACCCGAGGAACTTTCGCAATTCATCGAATCGATCGCTCAGTCCGAAGGACTAAACTCCAAGTACCTCAAAACCCTTTGGAACCAATTCCATCAGCCCGACGCCCAAGGCTTACTGGCTGCCCTTCAAAAACGCTGGCAATCCACCCGGCTCGAATCGCCCGATCCTCTGATTGCTGAAGTCCTCTCCTGGCAAAAGGCACTTTGGAAATTCGCAAGCGTCGGACATATCGGAAAACGAGATGGCCCAAAAGCGTGGCAAGAACCGGTCAATCCGATCCGCAACCAACAAGAACTTCGACTGGCCATCCCCAAAGAGGTCCAAGACGGCCCGAATCAAGACCTGAGCTTGTATCTGCAAATCTCCGATGCCGGGGACGGCAACGATCAAGATGCGGTCGTGATCTCGAACCCAAGACTCGTTGCAGCCGGACGTCCCGACCTGCCCTTGAGCAACCTCGATGCCTTGGCCAAAACCCTCCGATCCCAACAAGACTCCTGGGTTGAACAAACCCAAGCGATCCTCTCGGCCCTCGATGGCTGGCTCGAAGACCCACGCGGTCGGACCATCGACGAACTCGTACCCAATTCCGAAATCCCACCGGCTCTGATACGGGCCTGGGCCAGCACCCTGGGTCTCTCGGAGTTCGCCAGCACCGACGCGCCACCCAATGCTCAAGCGCCCAATGCTCAGGCTTCCAACGGCCAGATAGCCAATCGCCGACTGCTCGTGAATCCTTCCGAAGGCACCGGCGGCCACGCATTCATCACCGGTTGGGTCGCTGAGGACGCGCTGAGCATCCTCGCAAACTCCTCGGACCAGCACGTCCGTATCCCCGGAAACATGCGCCCCAAAAGCATCGCCGTGCACCCATCTCCGTCGCGATCGATTTGCACGGCTTGGAAATCCCCCTCAGCCATGCGGATCGACTGCCAAGCGACCGTGCGGCACGCGCACACCGAATGCGGCAACGGAATCGCTTGGCGTTTGGAGCTCCGACGCGGCTCGCTGCACCAAGTCCTCTCGTCGGGCTTTTCCAACGGCGCAAACGATGTTCCGATCGGCCCACACACTTCGCTTCGTATCCGACCCAACGACCAGATCGTGCTGGTGATCGAGCCCCGCGATGCAAACCACTCCTGCGACCTGACCCAAATCGACCTGATGGTCACCTCACTTCAAAACGAAAGCTCCCCGAGTGAGTCTTGGGACCTCGCCCAAGAGCTTCATCCCAACCTCCTTGCAGGCAACCCGCACGCCGATTCCCGAGGCCGAGCAGGAGTTTGGGAGTTCTTCACCGAACCGACCCTCGGTGCCAAACAGACCAACCAAAGTGGCCTGATCCCACCCGGGAGCCTGCTGGCAAAATGGTTCAACGAACCCGAGGCATCGAAACGCCAAACGATCGTAGAAGATCTTCAAAAACGATTGATCCAGGCTAGCCGAGCCGCAAGCGGAGCATCGAAGGATGCAGCCAACGCGCCAACCAATGAGCAAGCCAACAGCGATCCAGATGCGGTCCTCGTGCGACGGCTTTTATCCGCCTCGGGTCCATTCTTCCTAGCGGCGATCGAATCGACTCCGATTCTCCCCTCGATTACCCCCTCGAAGATCCCATCGGAAACCCTGGGCTATGGCTGGCCTGCTTCGATGTTCGGTACCGAGGTCGCAGGAGTCAAGCTCGGCCCCAACGAGGCTTTGATCCAGGGCCCGAAGATTCTTGAAATCCGACTCCCAGCGGGGATCGCCGCCGGCACCGAATTGGTCGCCTCAGCTTCCTTGCATCCGACGGCCGGTAAGAACGGGAGCGTTCAACTGAGCCTGAGCGATCGAAAACCCGAACCAGGCACTGCACCGATCCCCGAGACGGCCGAGGTCTCGAAAGACCCGAATTGGACCAACGTCTCTCGCCAATGGATGGTCTCCTCGCCGGTTCTAGTCTCTGCCAGCGGCGAGGCTCAAGCCCGAACGCTGGAGTCCTTTGAACGGTTCCGTGACCTTTTCCCCATCGCCCTGTGCTACAACAAAATCGTCCCGGTCGACGAAGTCGTCACCTTGACCCTGTTCTATCGCGAAGACGATCGGTTGAGAAAGCTGATGCTCGACGAGCGACAGAGCGAAACCTTGGATAACCTCTGGGCGCAACTCCACTTCGTCAGCCAAGACGCCCTGAAGTCCGTCGATGCCTATGAACAACTTTGGCAGTTTGCGACCCAGGACGCCGACCCCAGCGCGTTCGAACCGTTGCGTGAACCCCTCCTGCGCAAAGCCGCCGAGTTCCGCCAAACGATGCTCGATGCGCAAGCCAAACACGTCGAATCGGTACTGGAGTTTGCGCAAAAAGCGTATCGACAACCACTGACCGACGAGCAGCGTCAAACGCTCTGGAACCTCTATAAGAATCTTCGCAACACCGAAATGCCTCACGAGGAGGCGATCAAGCTCCTCGTGGCCCGCGTTTTGGTTTCCCCAGAGTTTCTCTATCGCGTCGAACTGCCGAAGGAGGGAACCGATCAACCGACGAATATCTCCGATCTGGAGCTCGCCAACCGCTTGAGCTACTTCCTATGGTCCTCGATGCCCGACGAGCCGCTCATGGACTTGGCGCGTTCCCAAAAACTCTCGGAGCCCGAGACGCTCCGAGCCCAAGTCCGTCGGATGCTCAAGGACCCCAGAGCCCAGCGGATGGCCGTCGAATTCGGAACCATGTGGCTTCATATCCGAGACCTCGATACGCTCGATGAAAAAAGCGAAAGTCACTTCCCTGAGTTCTCGCAGATTCGCGGCGATCTGTATCAAGAAGCCATCCTGCTCTTTACCGATGCGATCGCCAACGACCGCTCGGTATTGGACTTGCTCTCAGGTGACTATACCTTTGTCAACGGCCGACTGGCGCACTTCTACGGAATACCCGACGTCGGACCCGCTGAGGCGAGCGAACCGTGGCAGCGAATCGAGGGTGTGCGCAAGTACGCTCGGGGCGGGATCTTGACGCTAGGTGCCACGCTGGCCAAACAATCCGGTGCGTCCCGAACAAGTCCGATCTTGCGAGGAAACTGGTTGTGCGAAGTCGTCCTTGGGGAGAAACTACCCAAGCCGCCCAAGAACGTACCGGTGCTTGCTGAATTGCCCCCCGAAGGCTTAACCGAACGCCAACTGACCGAACGCCACAGCAGCGATCCGGCTTGTTCGAAATGCCATCAACGGATCGATCCTTATGGGTTCGCGATGGAAAACTACGACGCGATCGGACGTTACCGAGTGCGCGATGCGGCAGGCAATCCGATCGATGCGTCGTCGCGGCTTCCTACCGGTGAACAAATCCGCAGCTTCGATGACTTGCGTTCGCACCTGGAGACCCATCGCAAGGAGGACTTTGTCCGGCAGTTCAACCGCAAGCTCCTGGGCTACGCCCTGGGCCGATCGGTGCAACTGTCCGACGAGCCGATCCTCAAAGAGATCCTCGATCAGCAGTCCCAAAATTCCTTTAGCATCCAGGAAACGATCTGCCAGATCGTTTTGAGCAAACCATTTCGGCAAATCCGAGGAAAAGATTTCCGAGATCCGGCGATGGAGCAATAGTTTCCGCAATAGAGCATCGATAGACTGAACATCGGTTTCGCAAACTCCAATAAGCAAACGCGAAGATAGGTATCTGAAATGAATTCCATGGCCAACTACGATGCGCACCGGCGCGATTCTAGAGCCCTGTCCAGGCGAGCTTGGCTTCACGGCGTCGGGGTGACCATGGCACTGCCTTGGATGGAGTCGATGTCCGTCTGGGGTCAGGAAACGCAAAACGGGCAACCCTCCTCGGAGGCCCCGGTCCGACTTGCGATCCTCTTTGCAGGCAACGGATTCCATGCAGGCCAATGGTGGGCCAAGGAAAACACCGCTGGCGAGACCTCCAAGGATCCACCGTCGACGGATCAACCGACGGATCGGGCCAAGTCCAGCAAGCTCGAGCTCGGACGCGTCTTGGCTCCCTTGGAGGAGTTCAGCGACTCGACCCTCTTTATCAAAGGGCTCTACAATGCCGAGGCGCTCAAAGGAAATATCCACAGCTCGCAGACAGGGAACTTGCTGTCCGGAGCACCGCTGAGCGCCGGCGGCGAGATCCGATCCGGGACTAGCATCGACCAGATGCTAGCCCAGAGTGTCGGACGGCAAACGAAGGTTCCGAGTTTGGTCTTGGGTTGTGAGAAGTCCAATCCATCGGTGCACAAGAACTATTCGATGATTTACTCGTCGCACATCTCGTGGTCGAGCCCTACGACGCCCACCCCGTTGGAGCTTTATCCCGCCTTGGCCTTTGATCGGCTCTTCAAGGACGAGAACCATCGAGGCGACCAGAGCGTGCTCGATTCGGTCCTGGAACACGCTGGCGACATCCGACGGCAGATCAGCAGCAGCGACCGGCAAAAATTCGATGAATACCTCGACTCGGTCCGAGACGTCGAGCAGCGGATCGCCAACGCCGGACAGCGTGGGGAGTTGCAGGGCTGGAAGCCGACGCTCGATAAACCCAACATCGATCGACCTGCCGACGGGATTCCCCAAGACATCTCCGAGCACATGCGTCTGATGTGCGATATCTTGGTTTTGGGCTTCCAAACCGACACCACCCGCATCACCACCTTGAAACTCAACAACGACCACTCTTCGTTGCGATTCCCGCATCTGGGGATCGACTACATGATCCACCATTTGCTCTCGCACTCCGACACCGAGGACTGGTTGAAAGTCAATCAGTTCTTCACCGAACAAGTCGCTTATATCGCACGGCGATTGAGCAAGATCCAGGAAGGGGAACGCACCGCGTTGGACAACTCGATGATCATGCTCTGTTCGAGCATGATGAGTGGCAGCCACGACGCAACCCAGCTACCGGTGGTGATGGTTGGCAAGGGGGGTGGCAAGATCCAGACCGGCAAGGTGCTCGACTACCGCCAAAACTCCGATCGGCAAATGTGCCGACTGTATCTCTCGATGATGCAAAAGATGGGAATTCAAAAGCCAAGCTTCGGCGACGCGACCTCTGCGCTTCCTGAAGTCTGATCGGCGCGACCCCCAAACGCTACATCGCGATCGATTCCTCTATTTGATCCTAGAAAGACTACTCGATGGTTAAACTCGGTGCCCACATGAGCATCGCCGGCGGCTATTACAAGGCCGTCGATGCAGCATCGCAGTTCGATATGGATGTCGTGCAGCTATTTACCAAGAACAACAACCAATGGAACGCCAAGGAGATCCTTGGCACGGAGGTCGATCGGTTCGCCCAATCCCTCAAAGAATCCGGGGTTAGCAACCCCCTATCGCACGCCTCGTATCTGATCAATCTGGCCTCACCCAAAGAGGAACTCTGGAACAAGAGCATCGATGGAATGGTCATCGAATGGCAACGGGCAGAGCTGTTGGGACTCGATGGCGTCGTGGTCCATCCCGGAGCCTTTGTCGACTCGGATGAAGCATCGGGAATGCAGAGGATTGTCGATGCGGTGGCCAAGGTAGCCGAGCAAGTCAGCGCCAAGGACTCTTGGCTGCTGCTCGAAAACACCGCTGGCCAAGGATCGTGTTTGGGCTGGAGCATGGAACAGCTCGGCTGGATGCTCGCGCGGACAGGCGAGTCGATGCGCGTCGGGGTCTGTTTCGATACCTGCCATGCGCACGCGGCAGGTTATGATTTCTCGAGTCTCAGCGGGTTCCAGGCATGGGAGAAGGACGCCAAGAAGCATGGAGTGCTCGAAGCGATTCGCGCACTGCATTTGAACGACAGCAAGAAAGGTTGCGGATCGCGCGTCGATCGGCACGAACATATCGGCCTGGGCACCATCGGCCGCGAGGGCTTTGAACGCGTCCTCAAGCACCGGGTCTTGAAGAAATGGCCGATGTATCTTGAGACCGAAAAAGGACAGGACGACAGCGGCCAGGAATGGGACGCGATCAACCTTCGCGCCCTTCGCGAACTAGCCAACGCCTAGTCGCCGCCCGGTGGCTTAAGGGCTCAAGTTGGCTTTGGCCAAGCGATCGCGGTAGATACGCAGTCCGCTCAGACCGTGGTAAAGTCCCCCGCATTCGAGCTCGACGTCGGAGGCCGACTCGAGCCAATCGCAAAGTCTTTCCACGGACCGTTGCATCCAAGGCGCAGTGAGCTCACCGGGTTCGATCGCATAGGCGAGGAACTCGAGCGTATGGCCGGTAGTCCCGATGCGCGTGCTCAAATCGGCGCTGGTTCCAGGTCGGATGGTGTAGTTGGTCGAAAAGCTGCCGTCGGTGTTCTGGTACTTCTTGATCGTCTCGACGGCTTGGTCGACGGCCTGCTTGGCTGCTAGCCATCCGCCTCGGAATGGCAAATCCCTTTTCTTCCAGTAGCGAACCGTATGGGCAAGCCCCATCAATCGGTGCATACCACCGCATGGGCTCTCTGCAAGATCCTGTTTGGCTTCGAACTCCGCGAGCGGTTCGAGCGTCCATTCTTTGCCGTCGGCAGCCGTCCAGGTGAGCTCATCGGGAAACAGGTTCGTCAGTGCAATCAAGGTCCAGCTATACTCGCGGTAGGGATTGTTGGGAACCAAATGCTGCGCTGTGCGACCCCAATCGGCGATCGTCAGGGTTTGATCGCCCAGGCGAATCGGTGTGCTCAATGGCAAGGATGCTTGGGACAGATATCCGAGAAATTGATCGACGTGGCCTTGGCCGACATAACTACCGGCCTCGACGTAGGCTTGAACACTCGGCCGTTGCGTGCTAGCGAGTACCGCTCCGGTATCGATTTCCCATCCGCGCATCTGGCCACCTTGGAGCAGGTACTCCAGAGCCGGAACGCTTTTTCCATCGACCTGGAGTTTTAGATCGTTTCCATAAGCCACCACACCATGGGCAACTTGCCAAGCGGCGTTGCGGTCGACGTCGAGCAATCGTCGATCGCGATTGAAGGCAAGGGTCTGATCGATCCGTTCGACAAGCGAGCCGTTAGAGACCAGTCGATTCGAATCGGCCGGTTGCGTAGGGTCCGAGGCGAGCGGAGCATTCGGTTCGCACCCGCCCAAGAGCAGGCAAAGCCCAGCGGTGGCAAATGCGATTCGATGTGGTATCAAGCGTGTTGGTAGGACACGTGCTGGCATAACGATTAGGTAGGCGAGGCGCCGAGTTGCTTAGCGTTGGAATAGACTTGGATCGGAGCGATCATTCCGTAGCGTTTATAGATCTTGTGCAAACGCGGCGGATCGATCGGGTTGGCATCGATTTGGCGGATGCAGATACGGACGATTTGTTTGGGATACTTCGATGCGATCTTGGCATACATCTCCGGATCCTTTTCACCGCTGTCGCCGACGAGCACAAAGTGACGGTAGGGCATGCGTTTGACCATGTTGTTGATCACACCAAACTTGCTTTTGCGGCGGATGATCAGCCATTTTTTGATCAGCTCGTCCCTGAGTCGGAACCATTTCAGGTGCATGCTGCCGACGGGGAATTCCGCGGCGCAGAGAAACTCGTTGAGCGCGTCATAGATTTGCCAGGGGCTGCTGCTGACGTAGTGGAACGTCGCGCCGCGGGATGCCCATTCTTGGTAGATCTCGGCCATCCCCTCGATGGCCGTAAAGGGTTCGGCGAAGGTTCGCCGGAGCATCTTTCGGCGGCTGCACACATCGGTCTGTTTGATCGTATCATCGATATCGGTGATCACGCTCACGCCGGTATCATCGGTCAAGAACACAGGGCTGCTGATCGGTCGCATGCCGTTGTCCCATTGGATCGTGCATTGGCTGTGGGAATCGAGTTGGGATCGAGGCAGATCGAGTCGGCATTGGAACAGGCCGCTGGACTTGGACTTTCCAGACAGGACATACTGTTGGTTTGCGATCGAGACGCGGATTCGTTCGTGCGCGATGGGGCTGACGAGGAACCCGTGGATTCGATCCTGAAACAGTGCGCTCTTGGCCGTGGACTCATCGAGATCCAGCGCTCGGATGAAGGCTTTGAGCATAAGCCGTTTTCCTAGCGACGGAGCGGCATTTAGGCAGATACGGCCTTGGACCTGAATCCGCCAGAGCGAACCTCGTTCGATGGGATAGCCAATCGTCGGGTAGAGTTGGACTTCGGTTTGCGGCTCCAGGGATGCTGGGTCCCATGATCGGTTGGCATCCAAGGGCTAAGCGTCTCCGGGGTTAGGTTGCATTGGCAATGTCGCGAGTGACTATCCCAATTGTACTTGGCGTCGTTCATGGATCGAACGGAAAATCGCTTCGGCGAGCACAACGTCCTGAAGGGCTTCGTGGGCATCGAGCGGATTGAAACGATTGTCGGGAATAACGGGTTTTCCTTGAATCCAGCCCGCGAAGGCTAGGAGTTGGTCGGCCCTGGACCACTTGCTTTGGGATGGGAATTCCGAGCTGAGGCTGGCCAACTGGCCTTGGACTCGCAGATGGCCTTGGCCCTTGTAGTTCAGGCTCACGGCCCCGTGGGCGATTGTCCCGTTGGCGAAACCGAGGGTCCAAGTGACCGACTCATCGAGGGAGGCGAATTTCCGAGCATCGGTCTTGGTTTCTTGGGCGATGATCCAAACGGGATCCGATCCGGCCCAAAGCCGAGAGGTGCGAAGCACATCGATGCCGGCTTGAAGGACCGCACCGCCGCCGCAAAGGGCCCGATCCAGACGCCAGGAGTTCGGTTGGTCGATTCGAAGGGATTGGGCCGCATCGATCGACGCAATGGTGCCAAAGCACTTCGAGGACAGAGCAAGCGGCGCGCTTGCCACGGCTAAGCGTCGCGAGTGTCTGGACGACGCATCGATCATCTTGCGGCACTCGACCGAGTCGGTGGCCATAGGGGATTCGCAAAAGACGTGCTTGCCAGCCTCGGCAGCCCGGACGGCCAACTCGCAGTGCATTCCTGTGGGGACTGCTAGGTAAACGATATCGATCGCATCGTCGGCGACGATACGGTCGAATGACTCGTAGTCATAGACGTGGCTCCGATCGATACTCCAGGCCTTTGCGTAGGCTTGTGCTTTGCTCGCATCGCCTGAGACGAGTGCCGAGATGCGGCAAAGGGGATGATTGGCAAGCAGCGGGCCGACGTTTCGTGTGCTCTGAGCGCCCAGGCCGACCAGGGCGATCCCAAATGGACCAGCAAGAGGCGCCCCAGCAAGACGCGCGGGCGCAAGGCTCGCCGGGCCAAGACGCGCTGGAGTCTCTGAGGCCCCCACCTGGGTGTGCACAGCTCCCAGGACAGCGGCAGAGGAAACGGCTGAGAGAAACTCGCGTCGTGTGTTGGTCATGTCGATTTGCTTTCGGATTCGGGGAGCGGATATTCGGATCGCCATTATAACCTAAAGCATCGGCATGCTTAGGATTCAGGACGAAGACAATGGGGTTTCGGGGGATTCCTTGGCATTTGTCAAAATCGAAGGCTCCTTGGCAAGCTCAGGGGCTCCTGCTGGTTTGCCATGCGGTGCGGCTTTCGGTGCGTTCAACAGAACAGTCACAGCGCCGAGGATCCCCAGCAGTAGAGAACCTGCGAACATCGCATTGAGACTATCGAACTTTCCTTTTTCGACGATGCTCGCGATGGTGTTGATCACCGGAGCAAAACCGAAGACAAGCGGCATGATGAAGATCGGCTTGCCGCCGTAGGTAAATGCCAGGATGATCCCAAGGGCGCCCATCGCACCGCAGGTTCCCGCTAAGATCGACCAGATCATCCCTGGCAATTGGTAGGCGCTGGTTTGATGCATCGCCATCGATTCAAGCAGCACAACCGGGATGATCACGGCGATGAGGAAATAGGCGATGCCGACGCAGCAGAAGGGTCGGAGTCGCGAACCGCCCATCTTGGATTGTCCGATGTGCAAGAAAGGTCCGTAGGAGCCCCAGCACAGCACAGCCATGGCGATCGAGAGTCCGACTGCCAACCAATTCAAAGCGACCTCACCATCAACGGCTTTCGGCTGCGGCTTGTTCAAAAACACTCCGATCATCCCCAAGGCGACCATGCCCATACCGACGAGAAACATCGGCTTGATCTGCTTGAAGGATTTGTTCAGGTACGATGTAAGCAGCGTGTTGACTACCGGAGCGCCACCAAAGACGATCGGCATGACAAAGATGGCTTGGGCTTTGAACGCCAGAGCCAGGGTCACTCCGAGGGCTCCTAAAGCTCCGACGGTCCCGGCAAACAACGCCATGATCGTCCCGCTGACGGACCAGAATCCGGTTTCGCGTTTGCGGTTCAGTAAGGCCACTGGGACCAGGACGGCGATAAGAAAATACGCCAGTCCGACACCGACAAACGCACGCAGGGAAACACCGATTTCACCTTGAAAGGTTTTCTCTTTGAGCTCCATCAAGGAAGTGCCTTTGTGGAGCACGATGCCGTAGATGCCCCAAAAGAAGGCGGTCATTGCGGTAAAGAGCAAGACGAAAGGGAGTTTGGACATGGATGCTCTATCTAGTCTATCTAGGAAGTGGGATAGGAATATCAGGGGAATCGGTCAACTGTAATCTAGCGACGGTAATCTAGCGACGAATTTATTTCACGGCTTTATTTCACGGCGAGCATGCGTTCCAAGGCGATCAGCGACCAGCGAGCGACGTCCTCTTTGACGTGGATCTGGTTGACGACGGTTCCTTGAACGATGTTTTCGAGGCACCAGCAAAGGTGCGCAAGATCGATTCGATACATCGTCGCGCACATGCAAACCAGCGGAGACAGGAAGTGGATCTGTTGTTCGGGGTGTTGTTCTTTGAGGCGATTGACCAAGTGGAGTTCGGTACCGATGGCCCATTGGGTACCGGGTGGAGCCTTCTTGACTGTCTCGATGATTTTGCTCGTCGAGCCTGAGATATCGGCGATGTCGTTGACCTCTTGGGGGCATTCGGGGTGGACGAGGATCTGGATGCCGGGATACTTTTTACGAAATTCATGAACGTGGGACGCTTGGAACATTTGGTGGACCGAGCAGTGCCCCTTCCAGAGGATGACTTTCGAGTCCTCGATGGCTTGTCGGCTGTTTCCGCCGTGTTCTTCTTCGTGTGGATTCCAGATGGGCATTTGGGAATTGGGGATTCCCATCTTCAGGGCGGTGTTTCGACCGAGGTGTTGGTCGGGAAAAAAGAAGACCCGTTTGCGTTGTGCGAAGGACCATTCCAAGACGGCTTTGGCGTTGCTGCTGGTGCACACGATGCCGCCATGCTTTCCGCAGAAGGCTTTGAGGCTCGCGGCGCTGTTGATGTAGGTCACCGGGGTGAGGTCTTGGGTGTCGATGACTTCGGAGAGTTGACTCCAAGCCGACTCGACTTGACGGATCGCGGCCATATCGGCCATCGAGCATCCGGCGGCCATGTCGGGCAGGACGACGGCCACGCGTTGACCGCTGCGCTCTTGGAGCTTCTCGGGGCGATTGGCCAGGATGTCGGCCGTTTCGGCCATGAAGTGCACGCCGCAGAAAACGATGCTGCGGCAATCGGGGCTGTCGGCAGCGAGCTTGCTCAATTGATAGGAATCGCCTGTCAGGTCTGCATGCTTGATGACTTCATCTTGTTGGTAATGGTGGCCGAGGATGAGCAAGCTTTTACCGAGCGTTTTTTTCGCTTGTGCGATCCGCTCGCAAAGCTCCTCGTTACCCAGCTGGCGATAGGGTGCAAAGGGTTTGGAAGAGTCGAGGGTTGCGTTGATCATGCTGATTCCCAAAGCGCAAGGCCGGTGGGTCGGCCGGGGGTGAGTTTGAGTTATTGTTTACCGCAGTAGTCGATAGCGGCTGCGATTTCGGTTTTGAGGCGGAAGCGTTCGACGATACGATCGATGTAGCCATGCTCGAGTAAAAATTCGCTTGTTTGGAAGCCTTCGGGAAGCTCGATTCGGATGGTGGCTTTGATGGTCCTTGGACCTGCAAACCCGATAAGGGCTTTGGGTTCGGCGAACACCAGATCCCCGAGGCTTGCGAAACTTGCGGCCACGCCTCCCATGGTGGGGTTGGTCAGGACGCTGATAAAGAAACCACCCGAGGCATCGTAGCGAGCCAAGGCCGCAGAGACCTTGGCCATCTGCATAAGCGATAAAATCCCTTCGTGCATCCGTGCTCCGCCCCCCGAACCGCTGACGATGATCAAGGGCAGATGATGCTCGGTGGCCCGTTCGATCAGTCGCGTGAGCCGTTCGCCGACAACCGAGCCCATGCTGCCCATGATGAAAGCCGAGTCGGTCACTGCGATCGCCACGCGCCGAGCGCGGATCATCCCCGTTCCACATAGAGCCGCGTCGGTCAGGCCCGTGCGCGACTGTTCGGCGGTGAGTCGATCGGCGTACGATTTTTTATCCGAGAATTTCAGCGGGTCGGAAGGCAAAACGTGTTCGTCATGGGCCTCAAACGTCCCATCGTCGAGCAATTGGGCGATTCGCTCCCAGGCCGATACGTAGTTGTGATAGCGGCACTTGGGGCAGATGCTCAGGTTTTTCTCGAGTTCTTTGCGGTAGATCGACTCTCCGCATCCTGGGCATCGGACCCAGAGTCCCTCGGGAATTCCTCGTTTCATAGCGGGCGATGGCCCGGAAGTCGGTTCGGTATTGGACGGATCAGCGATGGCCATGACTCGAGGGTTGCTAGGGGGATTTCACCAAGGGCCCGTGGGTCCTAGTTTTAGCCTGAGTGTAGCGCTAGGGCAATTGATCCTCGTGGGCAATCTAGGCCATGAGTTTCAAGGAGTCTTTGTCCGAGTCGATCAATTCCCAGGTTCCGTCGTCGCATTCGGACTTCCAAAAGTCATCGAACGGCGAGGATTTCAGTTGCGTCGCGACCATGGAAGCAAGCGGCTCGGGGATAACGACCGCAATGACCTCTTTGGCGTGCTTTCTCTGAAGTTTTTGGAGTTGTTTGGCGACCCGGCGCAGGGCTTCTGCCACCGTTTCTCCTTCGGGAGGGTGAAAAGAACTGGGGTCTTCCTGGACTTGGCGGTAGACTTTGGGCTGATGGCGCTTGATCTCCTCGATGCACTTGCCTTCCCAAAGCCCGTGGTCGAGGTTTCGGAGCCAATCGCAGATTTTCCACCTGCAGTTGGCTTTTTCCGCCAGCATCTTGGCCGTATCGCTGGCCGATTCGCAAGGACCGCAGTAGATCATCGCGATGGGGTATTTAGAGATCTGATCGATCGCTAAGAGGACTTGCTGTTTCCCGACTTCGGATAAAGGAATATCTAAACTCCCTTTCATCCGTTCCTGCTCGTCCAAGGCCGTGGCACCGGGACGAACGACCAACACTTGACTCATATACCTAGAACTCCAAAAAGACTACGCGTCGGACCCGGCCCCAAAGGCCTTGATTTGGCATCGCAATCGCGTCATCGCTTGGCAGTAATCTGCCTCGCGGAAAATAGCCGAACCTACGACAAGTAGGTCGGCACCATGGGATGTGACCGACGCGATGGTCTGGCTATTGACCCCACCATCGACCTCCAACAGAAGGCTCGGTCCATAAGTTTCACGAAGATATTTCAAGCGTTCCAAGGCGATCGGATTGAAGGCTTGACCCCCAAATCCGGCTTGGACACTCATGACCAACACCAGATCGCATTCAGGGACAAATCGGAGCAATGCCTCCATCGGAGTCGATGGATTGATGGCAAGTCCTGCAGCCACCCCCGCTCCGCGGAGCTGGGCAAGCAAGTCCGAGGGCTCAGGCTCAGCCTCGATGTGAAACGTGATGCAATCGGCCCCTGCATCGACAAAGGCTTTGGCAAACCTCTGCGGCGAAGCGATCATCAAGTGCACGTCGATCTTGAGCGTCGTGACGCGACGCAACGACTCGACTATAGGCATGCCATACGTCAGGTTCGGTACGAATTGACCGTCCATGACATCCAGATGAAGCGCTTCGACACCCGCTTCTTCGAGCCGCTCGACTTCTTGCTGCAGATTGGCAAAATCGCAAAGAAGCAACGAGGGCAGAATCGCGGGGCGAATCCCCCGGAATAGTTTAAGAGTTTGCTCGACACGCGAACCGATTTGGCTCATAAAGGATATGCATGCAAGGAATGGCAGGTTCGAATCGACCCGCTCGACACAAACCACCATAAAGCCCCACGGGGGCTTGTACAAGAGGCAAAATTTTGTGTAGCGGGAAAGCAACGCGAAAAACCACCCAAAAGGAGGGGACGTGTCGGAAGGAAAATCAAGCGATTCTGGGCCTTTAGAGCCAGAACAAGCCAACGAACCCCAGATTCCAGAAACCGAGAAATCTTCGAGCCCATCCCCCATCGATCCGACCCCGTCCGATCCGCTATCCGGGAACCTCGGCTACCGAAGAGCCGCGCAAAAGGTTCGGGATTTCCCTCAGACTCCAGGCGTCTACCTGATGAAAGACGTATCGGGCGTGGTGATCTACATCGGCAAAGCCAAAAACCTAAGGTCGCGCGCCGGAAGTTATTTCCAATCGACCGCAGCGCAAGAAGCCCGAACCGCCGAATGGATCGCCGAGATCGCCGATATCGACTTCATGGAGTGCGACAGCGAAGTCGACGCGCTGCTGACGGAAAACCGACTCGTCAAAGACATCCAACCGCGCCACAACAAAGATCTCAAGGACGACAAGTCCTTCCCCTACCTGATGATCACCACCCACGAAGACTTTCCAAGAGTCGAGGTGACCCGGTCCCCGAAGACCAAAGGGGCCAAGTTGTTTGGGCCGTTTACCAGCGCCGGACAATTGCGAGGGGCTTTGCAAGTCATGCAACGCGTCTTTCAATTCCGAACCTGCTCGCTAGATATCGAAGAAAATGACCCGCGATGGCAATGGTTCCGACCCTGCCTCTTGGCATCCATCGAGCAATGCTCGGCTCCCTGCAACCTGAGAATCAGTAAAGAGGACTACAAGCGCGATATTCGACGCCTCCAGACGTTCCTCGAAGAAGGCGGCAAAAAACTCCTCGGCCAGATGCGCCAGGAAATGCTCGATGCCTCCAAACAACTCGACTTCGAACGCGCCGCGAAACTCCGCGACGAAATCCAACTCTTGGAAAATCTCAACCGACGCGGCCAGATCGATACCCATGCACAACCCGAAGTCTTCTACATCGACCCAAAACGCGGCATGCGCGGTCTGCGAAAAATCCTCGGTATGGATCGAGACCCTCGCGTGATCGAAGGAATCGATATCGCCCACTTAGCCGGCCAAGACACCGTCGCCTCACTGGTCCAATTCCTCGACGGTCTACCCTTCAAGCCCGGATACCGCCGCTACAAAATCCAAGGCGTCGAAGGAATCGATGATTATCGATCGATCCACGAAGTCGTCGCACGACGCTTTCGTCGCATGGCCGACCAAGAGGATACCTTCCCCGATCTACTCATGATCGATGGCGGAAAAGGCCAACTCAATGCCGCTCTGGCCGCCTTTCGCGACTGCGATCTGACCCCACCGGTCCTGGTCTCCCTTGCCAAACAAAACGAAGAGATCTTTCTGCCCGGCCAAAAAGAGCCCATCCGACTCGGACGCGACTCCTTCGCCCTGCGTTTGCTCCAGTACGTGCGCGACGAAGCCCACCGATTCGCCCAACATTATCACCACCTGCTCCGCCGCAAAAGCGCCTTTAGCAGCGCCAAGGATCCCAAAAAAGGGGATTCGCCCAGCCCAAAACCTACCAAACGCGAAAAAGACCCCGACATCGAAAGCCCCTAAATACCGGCCCTCCCGAACACTCCGCCAGCACCAAGCTTCCTGAGGCTCCAACCAACCGGCACAGCCCGCAGAAACCCAACCAGATTTCCGAATTCTTTTCGGGCCTTTCGGAATATACTAAAGACCGCGTTGACCATCGGACCTAGCATGGAATCTGATACCCAAAGTCCCGGCAACGTCCCGTGACTTTTCGGACTCCCTATTCGGACTCCCTCCATGAACTACCTTATCCACTCCGCCAGACTCGCCCTCGGCTCGGCAATCGCCCTAGGCTCGAGCCCTTGGACCCTCTCGGAAAAAGCCCAAGCGCAATGCTGCTGGGGCTGCAAACCCCAAGCACCCTACGCAGTCGGTAGCCCCTACCCAGTCGCCAATCCCGCCCAGCCCGGTAGCTATGCAGCCCAGCCCAACAGCTATGCTGCCCAGCCCAACAGCTATGCAGCCGGCCGACCCATGATCCCCGTGGTACCTATCACCCCATCCTACGGCTCAACCGCCAGCTACTACGGCAACTACGGCATGCTCCCGCCGTCGAGCGGGAACGTCCTACCCAATGGCTTGCCCCAATCCGTCGCTTCTGCCCTGCCCACGGCCGCCTACGATACCCAATGGCAACGCACCCCTGTGACCTACTACAGGCCCGTTACCCAGTTCGATCCAAACTACGGTACAACCGTCACCTCGCTCCAACCTTGCACCTCGTATCAGTACCAAGCCCAACGCGTGCCGATGGTCGCTCCGACGCCCATCGGTGGTGCTTATGCCCAAGCCTCCAATCAATGGCCTGCGATCAACCAACCCGGATACTACCCAACGGGGGCAGCCAACGCTTATGCCATGAGCCCCATGCCCCTTCCCAATCCCAACGCAGCCCTGCCCGGTTCGGTCGCTGGAGCACCGGTCTACCCCCAAGTCCAATACCTGCCTTCCAATGGCACCATTCCCGCCAGCGGCGCTACTCCAGCCATGGCGACAAGCCCCAGTCCTGCGACAAACCCCAGTTCCGCGACTTTCCAAGCCAACACTAACCCAGGCCCGTCCAACGCCGTTTACTACGGATCGGCAACGGCGAACCTGGCTACTCCCAACATCCCGGGTGCCTCGTCGATCGTTCCTATGGGACCTGTGACGTATCTCCCAGGATCGTCGAATCCCAACCAAACACTAGGGGTCCCCCAGGCTAACGCAGCGGCGTCGGGACTGACCAACCCAGTGCTCCCACCCAGCAGCGCGACGCTCGATCCAGAAGCTGCCCGCGCCCCGTCCTGGCCACCTCCAAGCGTTTCTCCCCCAACCCTTGCGCCCCCAAGCAGTGCACCGACGACCTCCTCGGCCGGGCTCTGGAGCGATCGCGACGAACGTGTCGCAAAGATGTCTCCGATGGCTAGGCTCCCTGTCGTACCGATCGATCGCCCTGCGACAAACGCTGCGGCAACCTATCCGACGAGCCGATCGGTTTCGAACGATCCGGCTGCCATCGCTAGCCCGTTCCCTGGGTCCTCTGCAAGCAATCCGGTCCTCTCCCCTACCCTTCCTGCTTACCAACCAAGCACCAAGACTCTCAACGCAAAACCGCTTGTGGCTCCTGAAGGATTCGATGGCAAACCCCATTGGAACCCAAAGCTTCTCCCGCCATCGGCACCGCCCGTTGAAGACAAAGTGGCTAAGCTTTCCACCGCATCTCTGAAATGATCCCTTGGCAAACCAATGCTTTGCGAGGCCCCAACCGTTGGTCGGGCCGCAGTGTTTTGGAACTCTACCTTTCTCCAGACGTAGCGTTCCGAAGTGCGCCCTGCCTGTCTCGTATCGTCCAACCCTTGGCGGATTTCTTGGATTCAGGGCGCTTCACCACCACCCATCCAGAGAGCATCGGCTCGGCTCGCTCGGTACTGGCACGACTGAACTCCACAGCGCAATCGCAAGCCACCTGGTCGGAGGTCTGGCTCAGGGTCGCCGAGTGGATGTCGGCCATGTCCGGGGTTCCGGTCGTCTCGCTCGAACCTGCCGAGTCTCTGGCCTCGGACGATGATTGCGAAAGCCAATGGGTGCTCCCCATGGAGATGGAAGAGGAGTTCTTGTCCTGCAAATGCTTCGGTCTTGCGCACGAGTGGATCGAGGCCTGCCAACGAGGCGAAGCGTATCCTATCGCTGCGAAGTTTCGCGAACTTTTTGACTATGCCGACGACATCCGCTTGGGGCCGAGTTCTCGGGCGATCCTCGATGCGGCCACGGCCCGCAATATCCCCTCGTATCGTCTCACCTCGGGCTCCTTGTGCCAACTGGGCGAGGGCAAGCACCATCGCCGGATTTGGACGGCCGAAACCGATGCGACCAGCGCCATCGCCGAATCGATCGCCAGCGACAAGGACTTAACCAAGCGTCTTTTGCGCAACGTCGGTGTGCCGGTCCCACTGGGCCGTATGGTCACCAGTCCGCAGGACGCTTGGGCAGCGGCTTTAGAAGTCGGATTGCCCGTCGTAGTCAAACCCAAAGACGCCAATCACCAGCGCGGAATTTCCATCGAACTAACCCAGCAAGACGAGGTGATGAAGGCTTACGATTGGGCGATCGAAGATGGCCAGACCGGTCATGTTATGGTCGAGCAGTTCGCGCGCGGCCTTCACCACCGGTTGCTCGTCGTCGGCGATCGCATGGTCGCGGCCAGTCGCGGACACTTCGAAACCGTCAATGGCGACGGCCACTCGTCGATCGAACAACTCGTCAGGAACTTGAACGAAGATCCCCGGCGAGGAGAGGCTTACACCGATCCGCTGGGTGTTTTGAAACTCGATGCGGCGGCCAAGATCGAACTGGCCAAACAGGGGCTTACGGTCGAATCGGTTCCCGAGGCGAATCGTGAGGTATTGATCCGACGCACGGGGGACTTAACCACCGATTGCACCGAAGAGGTCCATCCGCTGACGGCAGCACAGGCGGTCTTGGCAGCCCAAGTCGTCGGGTTGGACATCGCCGGGTTGGATGTTCTGGCCGAAGACATTTCGGCTCCGTTGGCCCAACAGCGCGGTGCGGTCGTCGAGGTCAACGCCGGACCTTCGCTATCGTGCCATGTCGTACCGATGTTCGGAAAACCTCGCCCAGTGGGCGATGCGATCGTCGAAATGCTCTTCCCCACAGCCCACCCAGCGGTCATCCCAATCCATGGCCTGCTCGCATCGACCTACGATGAACTTTGCAAAAGCCAAATCCAAAGCTGGATGCAGGAGCAGGCCGCCAAGGGGTTGACCGCCGCGTCGGTCTTCCCCGCGTCGGTCTTCCCCGTGTCGGTCCAAATCCAAGACCAATGCATCGATTTAGAGGATTGCGATACCCGAGCACGCGCCTTGGCTGCACTCGGCAACCCTCGGGTGGAAATCCTGCTAGTGGTCTTGAGCCCAAGGGACTTGCTCGGCCACGGACTACCTGTCTGGCGTCTGGATGAATTGCGAGTCGTCGATGGGGCCATCCAAAGCATCCGAGCGTCGGGGACCGAAGAGGTTTTTCGCGTGCTGCGAAACGCGATGCCTGAACAAATGCAACCGAGTTGGCTCCATGGGCTCTAGTTCGCTTGGAGGCAAAGCTCCACAAGAAGTTGCAACGGCTAAGACCCATGCAAAAAAACAACCCCGATGCTGGACGGCTGGCTTGGGTGTGTGGTTTGTCCTCTCGTTTTTGGCATCGATCCCGGCTTGGGGGGCGATGTATGTCCACCGCAACTGGAGCGATAACAGCCTCTTTGAAATGGCCAACCATACCCAATGGCATTTCGCCGTCGGGATGCTCTGTATCTGCCTACTCGACCTGATCTTGCGGTGGTCGAACCGTTGGCGCGCTCCGTGGATGTCCCGCACGCTTCACGCAGCTATCCTCCTTATCCCAACGGTGTATCTGTGCTCGGTCGTCGAACCTTGGACCGCCCTGAAGATTCCCGATTTGCAGGCTTCAGAGCCGACCAAGCCGCTTTCGATCGCATCGTGGAATGTCTTCATTCAAAACCACGAGTTCAAAATGATCGAGAAATCCATCGAGAGCCTCGATGCCGACGTGATAGTACTGATCGAGGTCACCCCCGAGCACCGCAAAGGACTGATGGCTCTGAACAAAATGTACCCTTATTCGAAGTGGTCCACGAGAACCAATACCCAGGGACTTGCGATCCTAAGCCGCATCCCGGGGATCGAGTTCAGGGAGCGGATCCTCGGCCAATCGCAGATGCTCTCGCTCGAAGCGGTGATCCCCGCCGGAGAGTATGCCGACGAACCGATTCGGTTATTGGGAGTGCATACAGCATCCCCAAATCAGAACGGACGCTTTCGGGTTCGCGACGAACAACTCCTCGAAATCGCAGCATGGGTCCAAAAGTCCAATCTTGAATCGATCGTTATCGGGGATCTGAACATCACCCCCTGGAGCGATGGCTTCAAACAACTGACCGCCAGCACTCGGCTCGTCGACACTCGGCGATACCGAGGGTACTTTGCAACATGGCCCTGCGGTTTGGGGGTCGTCGGTATCCCTATCGATCATGCCTTGGTCACTCCAGGACTCCAAGTGATCGATCGGGAGTCGGGCTTCCCAACCATCGACTCGGACCATCAATGGATTCGTACGACGCTCGATGGGGGGACTAAGGCGGATCGTAGCCGCCTGGACTCCCAGGATGACACCGGCAAATCCTCCAAATCCCCTTGAGCGTTCCTCGCAAGGGCCCGTGTTTTTCAATTGCCTCAATCATGTACTGAGAGCAACTCGGGCTAAAGCGGCACTGGCTCATGAGCAATGGGCTGATGGCCCGTTGGTAGAATCGCACCAACGAGATCAAGATCCATTCGAGCAAGCCTCTCATCCTGAGCACTCCGAATAAACCACTGGGTTTCTTTAGGCCACAAGCCCTTTGGTCACCAGCATAAAGACATCCTCGAGGGTCGGGTCTTTGTCGCTGAAGGATCGCATCTTGACGCCCCCGTCGACGAGCTTTTTCATCAGATTCGACAACCCTTGATCGTCGGTTTCGAATTCCGCAGTGACGCGGTTGCCATCGATTTCGATCCCGCGCATGGCAGGATCGCTCCTGACGATCGAAACCCCAGCGTCCTGATTCTCGACAAAGCGGATCTCGACAATCCGATTGCGACGGATCTGACGGTAGACCGAATCGATCGTGCCGTGCATGAGCAGTTGGCCGCGCTCGATGATTCCGATCGAGGTGCAGCAGTCGGCCAGTTCCGAGAGGATATGACTGGAGATCAAGATCGTTTTGCCCATCTTGCGCAACTCCTTGAGCAGCGCTTTGACCTCGATCCGAGCTCGCGGGTCCAAACCGCTCGTCGGTTCGTCAAGGATCAGCACCGGAGGATCATGCACGAGCGTCTTGGCCAAGCACAGCCGCTGCTTCATCCCCCTGGAAAGTCCGTTGACATAGTCGTCGCGTTTGTGGGTCAAGTCGAGCAACTCCAGCACATCGCCGATGACTTTCTTGCGCTGCGTACGGCCAATTTTATAAGCCACTGCGAAGAAATCGAGGAACTCCCAAACCTTCATCCCGTCGTACACGCCAAAGTCGTCGGGCATGTAGCCAATGCTCCGCCGCACATCCATCGGTTGCTTGTTGACACTAAAACCGTTGACGGTTCCATCCCCGCGAGTGCTCTTTAGAAGCGTTGCTAGGAACCGGATCGAGGTGCTCTTGCCCGCCCCGTTCGGTCCGATGAACCCGAATAACTCGCCGGCCTGAATTTTCATATCGACCGAACCGACGGCGGTGAACTCACCGTAGTCTTTTCCAAAGTTCGTTAATTCGATCATATTCGCTCAACCCTGTTGACTTGGAACCTAGGAGGTCGGCTCACCAGTTTAATGCAAAAAGCAGTCGGCCTGCAAACGAATCTCAGGACTTGGATTGCGCCAACTCCCGAAATTCCTCTTCGGTCAAGATCTTGACCCCCAACTGCGTCGCCTTTTGAAGCTTGCTACCGGCTGCTTGGCCAGCCACGAGATAATCGGTTTTTTTCGAGATGCTCCCGGAAGCCTTCCCGCCGAGTTTTTCGATGAGCCGCTCGATTTCATCGCGGGAATAATACGCGAGCGTTCCGGTAACCACCAACGTTTTACCAGCGAAAACTCCTGAGCGATCGACCGAATCCTCCTCGGAGGTTTCAAGCGATACTCCTGCACTCCCAAGCTGCTCGAAGACCTGCCTGCCGTCGTCGCTTCGGCAAAAGTCAAAAACACTCTTGGCGATGATCGGTCCGATCTCCTCGATATTCGACAACTCCTCTTGGCTGGCGCTGATCAAACCCGATGCCGAACCGAAGCGACGCGCTAGTACCATCGCGACGCGTTGGCCCACATGCCGGATCGTGATGGCATTGAGCACACGCGACAATCCGCGTTGCTTGCTGACCTGAATCCCTTCGAGAAGATTCTCGGCGGATTTTTTACCCATGCGTTCGAGTGCCATGAGCTTATCGAGCGTCAATCCATAGAGGTCTGCATAGGAGTTGACCAACTGGGCATCGACCAGTTGATTGACGAGCTTCTCGCCGAGCCCTTCGATGTCCATGCAATCGCGACTCGCAAAGTATCGCAGTCGCTGTCGCCACTGCGCAGGACATTGGTTCGACACGCAGCGAATGTAGACGCCGGCCTGATCCCGGACCAATTTCTCGGAGCACTCTGGGCATTGGTCGGGAAACGGAAACTCCGGCAAATCCCGATCGCGCCGATGCTTCTCGACACGCACGATGTGCGGAATGATCTTGCCTGCCTTTTCGACCACCACCCAATCGTCGACGCGCACGTCCTTGCGCCTTATCTCATCGAAATTGTGCAGCGAAGCGCGACTGACGGTCGTGCCTGCCAATTGCACCGGTTCAAGTTCGGCCACCGGAGTGATTGTCCCGGTCTTACCGACCTGGGTCTTGATCGCCAACAAGCGGGTGACGGCTTCGTATTTTTCGATTTTATAAGCGATGACCCAGCGCGGAGATTTGCTCGTAGCGCCCAAGGATTCGCGTTGCTCAAGGGAATTGACTTTGATCACCAACCCATCGACCTCGAAATCCAATTCGTGGAGGTTTTCGACCAAGTGATTGCAATGGGCGACGACTTCTTCGGTGCTCTGGAAGCACTGCACCAGAGGGGTGCTCGGAACCCCGAGCAGGCCGACTTTTTCGAGAAAATCCATGTGGGTACGAACCTGCAAACCTTCGCAAAACCCCATTCCGTGGCACAGGAAACGCAGTTTCCGCTTGGCGCAGATTTTTGGGTCTAGCAAACGGATCGAACCGGCCGTGACGTTGCGAGGGTTTTTGAATTCGGCTTCGCCAAGACTTGCTCGCTGTTGGTTCAAGGCCACTAGGTCCGAATTGGTCATGTAGACCTCACCGCGCACTTCGAGCGTCTTGGGGATCGACGAACCTTGGAGTTGCAGCGGAAGTCCTCGGATCGTCCGAGCATTGTGGGTCACATCGTCGCCAACTTCGCCGTTGCCTCGCGTGAGGGCAGCACCCAAATGACCGTGCTCATAGCGGATCGAGGCAGCAACTCCATCGACTTTCAACTCGACAACCCACTCGATGGGCTCACCGGGCAAGATTTTTTCGACGCGATGAAAGAACTCGCGTAGCTCCCCTTCGGTGTAGGTGTTTTCGATCGAGAGCATCGGTATGCGGTGGGCGACTTGCGTAAGACCTTCGACGGGTTGATCCCCGATTTTTTGCGTCGGGCTATCGGAGGTGATCAAACTCGGGAAACGGGTTTCCCAGTCGGTCAGTTCCCTCAGAAGTCGATCGTAATGCAGATCGGAGATCTCGGGCTGTGCTTGCACATAATAGAGATTGTCATGCGTGCGGATCTTCTCGCGAAGGTCCCTGATGCTCTTGGTCGCTTCCTGAGGGCTGACATTTGGATCGTCGGGCTTGTGCATGGTTGGGGTTCCGTTAGCGTTACTCCGTTAGCCTTACTCCGTAAGCTTCACTACGTTAGAGTTACTACGTAAGAGTTACTTCCATTGAGTTACAAGGTCGCGTTGGATCGGAGCGAGACGCGTTTTCCAGTCTTAGCCGACTTGTAAATCGCATTGATCAGCTCGACACTCCGGCGACCTTCGGTCCCGTCGATGCGCGATGGCAATCCACCTTGGATCGATTTGGCAAAGTACTTGAACAATTCGCGGTGAGCGACATGGCCGATGGCGGCAGGATCCGAGGCACCACCACCGGTGGTGTTGGAGTTCATCTCTGCGAGTATCTTTTCGTCCTGCTTGTTCGATTTAGCGAAATTCCATTTCACTAGAGCCTCTTCTTCGAGCACGGCCATGCCGTGAGAGCCTGCGATCTCGATGCGCTTCAGCGAGCCTGGATACGCTGCGGTCGTCGCGACGATGGTTCCGAGCGCACCGGACTCAAATTCGAGCGTTGCGACGGCCGTGTCTTCGACCTCGATGCGTTCATGGGCGCGCAGGGCGGTCATGGCGCTGACGGCTCGGACCGGACCGTTGAGCCACAACAGCAAGTCGACGCTGTGGATGGCTTGGTTCATCAACGCCCCGCCCCCGTCGAGAGCCCAGGTCCCTCGCCATTTGCCGCTGTCGTAGTATTGCTGGGTTCGAAACCATTTGACGATCGCGTCGGCTAGGCTGATCGATCCAAAACGACCTTGCTCGACGGCAGCCTTCATCAAGATCGCCGAGCGGTGGAACCGGGACGGGAAGATGGTCCCTAGATAGACGTTGTTCTTGTCGCACTCGGCAATCAGTTGGTCGCAGCGCTTGGTGGTGATCTCCAGCGGTTTTTCGACAAGCACATGCTTGCCGGCTCGGGCCGCTGCGATCCCGGGTTCAAGGTGCGCACCGCTCGGAGTGCAGATCGTTACTATGTCGATCGAGGGATCCTTGAGCATCGCCCCGAGATCGTCATAAGGGAGCCCGCCGAATTCGGAACAAAAGGCTTCCGCCTTGGGCTTGTCCCTACCATAACAGGCCACGAGCCTAGATCCTCGCATCTCGGAGATTGCCCTCGCATGGAACTTGGCAATCATCCCACAGCCGATTATTCCCCATCCCAACATGGTGTGTGTCTTTCTAAAGGTCGTTGAGCACCCGATTCATCGATCCGCTTTGGCGGCCTTGGATGTCTATCGTAACATACCGAAAGCCCAATTCGGTCGCCTTGCTCGCGATCTGCGTTCGCATCGGTTCGCTTATCGCCGCAGCTAACTCCGTGGCTTGGATCTCGAGCCTCAAAAGATCCTCGGCGTGGAGTCGCGCTCGGACGTCGTAGAAACCCTGGCCATGAAGCCAGCTTTCCATGGCTTGGATCCGATTCAATCGCCCCATCGTTACGACTTGCCCATAAGCGATCCGGCTAGCCAAGCATGGGCTGGCGGGTTTGTTGGCGACCTCCAAACCCCACAGGGCTGCGATACTCCGCACGACTTGCTTGTCATACCCAAGGTCCGCCAAGGGGGCTTGAACCTTCCAGTCGGCTGCGGCTTGAAGACCAGGTCGATAGTCGCCCAGATCCTGTGCGTTGGTGCCCGAAAGGATGGTTTCGAATTGATGCTCCTGAGCCCAAGCAGCGATCGCCGAATAGAGGGTCGATTTGCAATGGAAACAACGATCCGGACCGTTGGCCTGGTAGGCGGGATTGAGGATCTCATGGGTGGGAACCATCACATGCTCGATCCCGATCGATCGCGCCACGGACCTCGCTGCTGCTTGGTCCGACTCCGGAACAGCAGCCCCAAGACTCGTCCAAGCGACGGCATTGACACCCAGGGCTCGAAAGGCCGCAGCGGCGACGACCGCACTGTCGACACCCCCCGAAAACGCGACGACCACCCGGTAATACTCGGTCCGTATTCGCTCGACTAACGCGGTTGCTCGCTGGGACGCTTGGTCGTTGCTCACGTGCCTAGCCTTGGGGTTTCAGGACGATCTGGCGATAGTAATCGATGGTCTTACGGACCCCCTCTTCAAGACCCACGGCCGGCTCGTACCCTAAGAATTTTCGCGCTTGAGTCACATCGGCCAAGCTTTCGCGGACATCGCCAAGCCGAGGTGGTAGAAACGTGGGACTGATTTCTTTGCCCAGAAGCTTGGCCAAAAGCTCCAGAAGCTGCAGGAGGGTCGTTTGACGCCCATCGGCCACGTTGAAGACCCGTCCGCCGACATTCTGGGCTTGGCTCGCAAGCAGATTGCCTCGGACAACGTTCGCAACATAAGTAAAATCGCGGGATTGGAGTCCGTCACCATAAATCGACGGGGACTGGCCAGAGAGGATGCGACTGACGAAAAGCGGGATAACGGCCGAGTAAGGGCTGTTGGGATCCTGCCGAGGTCCAAAGACGTTGAAATAGCGAATGCCGACGGTTTCCAAACCAAAGCTATGGAAGTAACTCTGGCAGTAATATTCGCCTGCAAGCTTCGCAGCGGCATAAGGGGACAGCGTTTGGGGCAAATCGGTCTCACGCTTCGAGGAGGTCGGTGTATCCCCATAGGCACTGCTGGAGGCTGCGTAGACAAACCGCTTGACCTTGGCCTTCACACTCCAGTGGAGCATGTTCAGCGTACCGGTCACGCAAGCATGATTGGTGTCGAGCGGTCGTTCCAACGACAACGGGACGCTAGCTAACGCCGCTTGGTGAAAAACACGCTCGACGCCCTCGAGCGCCTGCGCGACGGCCGTCGAATCGTTGATGTCTCCCTGGACGAATTCGATGCGATCTTCCACCTCGGCGATGTTGGCTCGATGACCCGTGCAAAGGTTGTCCAAGACTCGGACGCTGTGCCCCTCGTCCAAAAGGCCTCGGACAATATGGGAACCGATAAATCCACATCCACCAGTGACTAGACAACGAACCATCGAAGACTCCTAAATTGGCGTGAAAAAAATGCAGAAAAGGACGCAGAAAAGCAAGTGCGGATTTTAATGGCCCCAACGCTCTACAGGTAGTCGCGTTGCGGAGGATCACCAAAAGGTTTTCGGCGGCCCAGCAAATCCAAACCCAGCAAATCCAAACCCACGGATTCGATACCGTTTGTGTTTCTTCGGGAATTTTCCGGGTTTGCAACGCCGTGCTCGTGCTCAGTGAAACGGTGCTCGTGCTCGTAATCGAAAGCGGCTTGAAAAAATCGTGTTTTAGTTCAGCACACGACCTTTCTCTTCATGCAACGAAGCTGTTCCTCTTGTACGAGTACGAGTACGAGCACGAGCACGAGCACGAGCTCTAGGCAGACCGAGGACGGTATTTGCCAGTCCCAAGGCTACGGACACGCCGCGAAGCCTGCGCCACGGCCCGCTCGACCGACCGGATCTTTCGGTACACCGTCGGCCGGTTCTTGAACCGACTCAACGACCGACGGTACTTGAGGTAAAACATGAACGTCTCGGCAAAGTCCTCGCTGGCGTTCGTCGATGCATAGTCGGTGATGAATTCCCCAAGCAAATGCCCGTAGAAGTAATTCAATTGCCCCTTGGCACTGTGGCACCGCTTCTTGCCCGCTAGATACTCGGGGTTGCGCTTGAGCTCTTTTCGCCAATGGGTATAAGGGGCCGGGTTGCAGTTGGTATAGGAGGCTCCAAAGGCGCGAGCAAACCACTCGCCCCGGAAAAACGATGGGTCATGAAAATACCACGCATGCGCGTACTCATGGCGGATCGTGTCGCACAACGTCAATCCAGGCTTGCGCGGCTGATGGGGCAAGTCCCTCGGAAGATAAATCACCCCAGGGCGATACCCCCTCTTGGCGTAATGTCCGACCTGCTCGAAAACGTATCCTCGCTCCCCGACACTCTTGGCCCCAGAAATGATCAACTCGACGACGTCCAAATACAGACCGTCGGCAAGCAAACCGACCTCAGCGAGTTCGTGGCGGACTTGGTTGTAAGCTCGATCGACATTGGCCATAGTAGGGATGCTGTAAACGTGGTCTGATCGCGCATCCCTGCTGAAATATCTGCCTGCTAGTCTGCTCAGTGACCCCGGATCGATCAACTGCCAAACCTTAAAAATCCCTTGACCCCGCTTCCCGAGGTGCAGATTCTCACAGCATCAGTCCGGTTGCTTCCTGCACCCAGAGCCCCTGATTATTGCCACTGGCGCTTTGTCGCGACCAGCCCAAGCCCCATCAAGAACCGCCTTAAACCTATCCCCTCGAATGAGTTACGCATAACAAAACCCCAGCGAAAATCGCCGGACAGAGCCCAAGACCCCCCGTTTCCGAACCCGATGCCGAACCCGATGCCGAATTAGTAGTCTTAATTATCGCAACGCCGATATTGCTCTGACTACTGAGCAAAAGCTCGATTCTCCCTGGCTGCGTCGGTATACTGATGCGTCGCCTAGTTTCCGGTTCGATATCAACCCCTTCGATAGCAACCTTATGGGAACTCGAACCTGCGGCGGATTCAATCAAACCACCCCCACCTTGCTGGAAACGGAGCCGGTTTTGAAAATCTATCGAGAAGCGCGCATGCTCAAGACTCTCCTTTTGGGTTGGATCGTTCTTACTGCCCTCGCCCCGCTGTGCCTCGCCGATGGCTCGGACTCCAAAGAGCTGACCAAAGCCGCCACATGGAGATGGTCTCCGGGACCACTTTGGCTCGAGCGTATGCTCGCCTGGATCGAATCGAGCGCCTTAAAGAACAAAGACTCGGCCCGAGAATCCGCCAACCGCATCGCGGGTCTCGAAGGGATCGAGCTCCACGAAGGCTTGCTCCAAGCCGCCGCAGCGATCGATCCGACGATCGGGGAATTCTTAAGCGGTGTCGATCAACCTTGGTCGGCTACGTCGTATCAAACCCTCGATGCACAGCTCAGCTCCCTGATCGCCAACGGAGCGATCCCCGGCTGGATCAAACCGGATTTGCAACTGGCTTTTTGCAGAGCCTTGATCCAAAACCAATGGATCGACGAAGCCTCGACGAGGCTTGGACCTCTAGAGATCGATAGCCTAAGCGACCCGGCGACTTGGTTGTTCTCGCTCGGTATCTGCCAGCACTTCCTGCTCCAAAAGCAACCCTGCGTCGATTCCCTTAACAAACTCCTGGAACGCGAGTCGCAGATCCCAACCCGCTATGCGATCACCGCACGGCTGATGCTCAGCGATATCGAGCCACTCAAAGAGGATTCTCTCGACGAAGTGGCCCGACTGATGAGCGACGTCGAACGACGGTTGGGCTTGGGTAGAACCGGCAAGCAGGTCCGCGACCAAGAACAGGCGATCATCGACAAGCTCGATAAAATGATCGAAAAAATGGAAGAGCAGCAGCAGCAACAACAGCAGCAACAGCAACAACAACAACAACAGCAAAAACAGCAGCAACGCCAGAAGCAAAACAATCCGCAACAGGGCCGGCAAGCCACCGATGATCCCATGCCCGGTGGAGGGGATGGCCAAGGCGACGTCGACAACAAGGACATCGGCGACAAATCCGGCTGGGGCAATTTGCCCCCGGCAGCCCGCCAAGAGGCCCTCCAAAGCATCACCAAAGATCTGCCGAGCCACTACCGCGAGGTCATCGAAGCGTACTTCAAACGCCTCTCGAAAACACCCGAGAAATAACTCCCCAAAAAGCCGTTTCCCGACCAAGCCCCGTTTCCCATTCCGATTCGTGACAAGTCGATCGGTTGCGGTTACGATGCTGCTTTCACCGTCAAATCTTCACTGTTTATTTTGCAGCCCAAGGCTCATTTATGTCCAATCCAGCAGACTCCAATCCGGCCACCTGCGGAACTCCTGTCGATCAAGCTTCCACAAACACGACTCCCCTCAGCGATGTTTCCGAACGCAAGACCGAGATTCGCAAGCAAGCCCACGACAATCGTCGGACGCAAGCCGACAAAGACGGCGTCTCGGTAGCCATCGTCGATCGGTTCATGAAACTACCCCAATACGCTACGGCCCATACCGTGATGTTCTATGTCGATGTTCGCGACGAAGTCCGAACAAGGCACGCATTGCCCGAAGCGCTAGCCACCGGCAAGCGGATCGTGGTCCCCTACTGTGTCGATGGGGAACTCGAACTGTTTTGGCTCGAGTCGATGGACGAATTGGAACTCGGTATGTACCGAATCCTCGAACCAACAGCCGATCTGCGCAGCGTCGCTTCCAAAAAGCTTCAGCCCGAGGATCTCGACTTGATCATGGTCCCAGGGGTCGCATTTGATCGCCATGGTGGCCGTACCGGTCACGGCAAAGGCTACTACGACAAACTCCTCGAACATGCCAAGCCCCAAACGCCACTGGTCGCCTTGGCCTTCGAATGCCAGATGTTCCCCGAGATCCCCATGGACTCACACGACATCTTCATGGACAAAGTGGTCACCGAATCGGCCGTCTACGATGGTCGCGGCAGGAGCTGATCATGCCCCCGAATGCCACCACCTCCGAACCCGATCAACCCGGAAAAGGCCAACCCTGGAATAGCCAACTCTGGCAGGACTTGGTCGACGACACGTTCGCCGAAGCCTTCCGCAGCCTCTACGCCAGAGTCTTGGTCACGGCCCGGGATCGCAAATGGCTATTGGCAGCTTGCCAAAAAGCCACCGGACATGCCAGCAGCACCATCTTGTGCGACTGCGAAGCAGGGATCGAGGGGATCCTCGATGGCAAATCGCCCGGACAAGAAACTCCCGACGGTCGCATCGGAGCCTATCTGCAGTTCCATGTCCCAAGGTTCCGCAAGGATCGCGTCGAGCACCTCGAACGCTCGCTGCTAAAGCGCCTGTCTCAAAACATCTTGACCTGTCCGACCACCCGGCTCTTTAACGCCCTGGACTCCGACCCCTATTACAAACTCGGTCGCAAAATCGCCTTCTTCGGCGATGGGCACCAATTCCGAAGCGAGCAGTTTGGACACAAAGGATGGACCATCCCAACCCTAGGCGGTGAGTTCTTCCTCACGCGCCGATTCGGATACGCCGATGGAATCATGGGCGGAAATCTTTGGTTCCTCGCTCGCACCCAAGACGCAGCCATCGAGGCCGCCGATCGAGCCGCCCAAGCCGCCGATGCATCCCCCGGCGTGATCACCACCTTCCCAGGTGGCGTCGCGGCAAGCGGCAGCAAAGCCGGAAGCAAGTACAAGTTCCTTATCGCTAGTACTTTTGCCGAATACTGCCCGACGCTCAAGCAAAAGCTCGGACCCCAATCCAAAGTCCCCGATGGCGTCGAGTCCATCATGGAAATCATCGTCAACGGATCCTCCCTCGAAGCGGTTTGCCACGCGACCTATGCTGCCATCGAAGCCGCATTGGACGTCGAGGGTCTGGTGAGAATCTCAGCCGGAAATTATGGCGGTCGACTCGGCAAATCGTTCGTCTATCTCCATCCGGACAAGCATCCAGCGGCAAGCTAGCTCCCGCTTACGATTGCACAAAGGCAGCGAATTGAAGAAATACGCAATACTAATCGCTCTAGAGAATCACCAAGACGCCGCGATAACCCCAGTCCCTTTTGCTCGGCGCGATGCCGAAGCGTTTTCCAAGGCTCTTGAACGCAACGGCTTTGAGAAAACCAACCAGCTTATCCTCGTCGACGACCAAGCCACCAAGGCAGCCATGGAATCACGCGTCGGGCAAGTGATCCAGCAGCTCCAAAAAAAGGATATCCTTTTTTTCTATTATGCAGGGCATGGGTTTTCGAGCGGGGCAAAAAATTTCATCACGGCTTTCGATACACTCGATGCCGATCGGGAGGGCACGAGCGTACCGCTCGGCGCACTCCTGGGAGCAATCCAGGCCTTCGAAAGCAACCGCATCGCCCTGTTTTTGGATTGTTGCGAAAGCAGCATCCAAGCCATTCCTGGCATTCGAGGCAGCTACGGCAATCTAAAAGAGCAAGAACTCGAGGCATTCGCAACTCAGGCGAAGCACTGCGTGTGTTTTGCAGCCTGCCGGTCCGAGGAAGACTCGTATCGCAGCGGGAGTTTGCAACACGGGATATGGATGCACCACGTCATCGAGGCATTCCAAGGCGAAGCGATGCTGGCGCTCGAGCGTGGAATACTCACGGCAAACACCCTCCAAGAATACCTCAAGGCCGAAGTCCCAAGAACTCTTCGCAAGACGTTTTCCAATCCGTGCAAGCAAACTCCCTGGATGGTTGGTGCGATGAACGAGGACGTCGTCCTTGCGGACCTTAGCTCAATTCTCCAAGAGCGGCGAGACAAAGCCAGTGGCGGAAACAACTACATGCGTCGGCTGATATTTACAGCCAATGAGGAGAAACGGCTGACGAGTCTATCGGGATGGAGAAAAACCTATCGGATCCCGGATCGCTACACCGAGGCGACGCGCACCTTTGTATCCGGATGCGCGACCGAGGAATTGAAGAACGATCTTGATTCGGTTTTTGATGCACTGAAGAAGGCATTCAAATTCGGACGTCGCGACTTAGAGGTATCGCAACTCGGGGATGGAACAGGCACTATCATAACGCCATACTTCAATTATTTGGTGCATGTGGAATTGAATGCGGACGATCTCAACGAAGTCATATGGACCAGGACGGTAGATTCGATTGTGGCACCCGAACAGATATCGACCGAAGCATTCGCCAAGGTGTTCGATGACGTGTTCGACACGCTTGAACTGTCCTTGCCGACGAAGGTCGAGATCGAGGCCTTCATCGATGCGATAGAGGCAGCAAGGATACCCGATATTTCGCTCGACTACGATCGCGACGCGACCTACTGCGACATCCAGATAGCTGGGGTAAGCGGCAAGTTAAGACTCAGCAGTGGTCAGCTCTCTCTATCGCACAATACGCCGACGAAAACGGCGAGGCTCATGGAATCCTTTATCACGACGTGGAAGCTCCTCCAGAGTCAATCGTTACCGTTTCTTACTTAATGATAGGCATTGCCTACGTATCAATCACAGGCCCGCAAGCCGCGGGCGATTGCTATAAGCCCCGCACCGAATCGATCGTGCTGCACCGCCGGAATCACTCACCTGCTCGCGTCCAAACGCAGCGTCGTAGGGGGCTGATTCAAATCGCCCAACCGCTGGCGCTGGTTGGCTCACAAGGGATTCAACCCTGTGAGCCGCCTAGGCGCAAGCCGCGGGCGATTGCTATAAGCCCCGCACCGAATCGATCGTGCTGCACGGCCGGGATTTGTCACCTGCTCGCGTCCAAACGCTGCGTCGTAGGGGGCTGATTCAAATGCCCAACCGCTTGCGCTGGTTGGCTCACCGGTGATTCAACCCTGTGAGCCGCATAGGCACCAGGAATGCAGCTAGCGAACGACCCGCAGCCGAACGTGCCAAAGTCCAAAGTGTTAGCTATACTGAGTGTATTCGATCGGGGCAGAGGGCAACGCAGCGAGTCCAAAGTGTTAGCTATACTGAGTGTATTCGATCGGGGCAGAGGGCAACGCAGCGAAGCGCCCCTTTAGCTAGCCGAATCGATGCCGATGGCCGCCATGCGACAAAACTTCATTTACAACCCGATACCAAGTACCTGAAACGCTCGCTTCCGGCTGAACCAAAACAATTCCATGAAGCTGCCTAAAGCCCATTTCGTTTCCGACTTGCACCTATTCTCCCGCCGTAGTTCCGGGCCGAAAGTTCAGCGAGCCATCGAAACGGCCGTCGCTCAGTCCAATACCTTCGTTCTCGGTGGCGATATCTTCGACTTTCGCTGGAGCGCCCTAGACTCCCATGAGAAAACAGTCGAACAAAGCGTTCGGTGGCTCCAAGACCTCATCTCCGTGAACCCCGATTGCCAATTCCACTACATCCTCGGCAACCACGACGCCCTGCCTGCCTTCACCGAACAACTCGAGCAGTTGGCTCTGGCCAACCCGCAACTCCAATGGCATAAACATTACTTGCGAGTCAACCGATCGGTCTTTCTCCATGGAGATATCATCGATGCGAGAATACCTTACGAAGCCGATTTTCACGAGTTGCTCGATGCAAGGCGAATCGCGCACGAACATCGATCACGACCCCACCCGCTGCGCCATTCACTCTACGATGTTGTCGTCAAAACCCGTATCCACCGCGTCGTTGCCCACATGGCAAACTCGAACCGAAAAGTTCTAGACCAAGTCTCCGGCTACCTTCAATGGATCGGCCAAACCCCCGAAAGCGGCGCGGAACAAGTTTTCTTTGGCCATACGCACCGGCCCATCGATGCAGTCGACTACCAGCGCCAGGTCTTCTATAACCCAGGTGCGGCGATCCACGGGATCCCGTTTAGAATTCTCCCCCTGGAAATCTAACCGGTAAATCTAACCGGTAAATCCAACGGGCTCCGAGCTCACTGCAATCCTGCCACCGGATCGACCGTCCAATACCCCAACCATCGGCAGTCAGATCTTTCGAACGACTCCAATCGTGCCTTGCTCTTGCCAACGCACCGCTCGGCCGTTTGGGTTACCAATACCAAACCATCGCACAATCGCGATGCTTGAAGTGCCTGTGGCGAATCGATCGATCCGAGCTCGATCAACACCAATCCATTATGGACTCGAATCTTGGTCAACCCAGCCACATCGCGCAACACTTGCCCAGAAATTTCGCTCGGGTCACTTCCACTCTCGCCAAGCCAACCCCAGTAGACTTCTTGAAGGCCTCGTACGGTAGGTTTCGCGGCAGCTTGTTTCCCGGCAGATTCGTTCCCGGCAGACAACCTGTCGGTGCTGCTCACCAAGCATCCTGGCGCTTGGCTCTGAGCGATCCATCCCAAGGCGAGCTGACGTGCCAGATCCATCGCACACAACGCGTCAAGGCTACTTCGTTGGCTTGCCAAATAACCGACCCCGACGCAAACACTCGGGCGTTTAGGCAACGTTCGGACGAAAGAGTCGATGGGTATGACGCAATCCATGTTCGGTTTCATTCTTATTTCGCTCAAGAGTGATCGCACCTGCCCGAACCCTATCGAATCGCAAACGGATTGATCCATTCGTGCTCTTCGATCAACACAATCATGTCTCGATCGTCTCCGTCGACCGATTCGCCAACGATCAAGCTTGGGGTCGTCCGAGGATTGCTTGGACTGCTCGCGACGGGCTTTGGTGATCGCTTGGCGGTCAACTCGGCTCGCACAAACGCATGGTTGCTTGGATCGAGCTGAACGGCCGAGAGATTCAGCTCCTTGATCCATTGTCGAAACGACTCGTCGATCGTGCCGGATGAAACCTTTGGCTCAAGTGCTCGTCCTGCGGTGCCTTGGCTAGGTGGATCTTGCTCGACGGAGTCTTCGAGGAACGCTTGAAATAGATTGACCTCGTCGGATTCCAGAGACTCTTCATCCAAGTTTCCGAATTCGACCGACGAACCGGTCTGGAGTGCATCCTCCTGGATCGATTCGGCGGGGAGGTCGTGGGGTGCCGACCACGGATTGGGCAACTGATGGAGTTGTGTCCAAACAGCTCCGATTCGACTCGCCGGTATCGGACGCTGGGCCGCGGTCCCCGATTGCAAAATGGCTTGGTCGGCAAGCTGGTCAATGAGCCTTGGTATCCCATCGCTGGCTCGATAAATCGCTTCGAGCGCCTCGGGTTCAAAAACGGCGATTGGATTCCCGCCTGCCAACTCGATCTTTCGTTGAATATACCGAAGCGTTTCGGGATGACTCAACGGGGCCAAGTAATGTCGGGCGACGATCCGCTGGTTGAGCGACTCCATGTGAGGATGGGCTAGCGTGTCTTCAAGCTTGAGTGTTCCTGCCAGAACCAGGTGCACGCAGCACTTTCCTCGACAAAGCGTGTTGGTCAAAATCCGAAGTTCATCGAGCAACTTCATGGACAAGGTTTGTGCTTCGTCAACCAATAACACCACCCCACCGCCAACCTTTTTCGGATCACTCAAATGCTTTTGAAGTTCGATGCGAAGATCCCCTTCGCTCATCTCGCGATGGGGCAGTCCCAGATGATACAGAATCGATTGCAGGAGTGCTCTGCGCGTGCACAACGGTGAGCTTGCCAAAAAGACCACCTGCAGTCGGTCTTGAAGAGCATGAGCGATCTTCATCGCGCACATGGTTTTTCCGAGTCCCGATCCAGCGATGATCAACGAAGGTCCTTCGCCACGCAACACACATCGCACCGAATGCTCAACGGCCGAATCACAACCGGCGATCGGAACGTAGGAATCCAAGCAGGGTGCGACACGAAACGGTCGCCTCGCGAATCCAAAGAACGCTTCCACCATTCGAATCACCCACCGTTTTGCTAGCGTATCTAGGCTGACTGCCCGTTCCAGCCCTTGCCGTTCCAGCCCATCAGTGGAATCGGTACGATCGCTTCAGTTTGCCCTTCCTAGACAAAACACTTCAGTCGCACAATGAGACGCGTTGGTGGGTGTGGGTGCTGAGCTTGGCTTTTTCCAAAATTCGGATCGCATCGTTGGTTTCCTGCAAATCGCTAACCAACGAAACCTTCGACGAAACGGCGCGATGGAACTGGATGAGCATTTGCTGGCCGATCGGCAACTCCGTATCGAGCGTCTCTTGGTGCCGTCCGGCATCGTCAAACCAGACGAGCGTCGAGGGTAGATCGATAAACACAAGCCCTTTTTCGCAGCAGACTTGAACGGCCGCCGGGGGACGAAACGCGATGGCTTCTGCCCAAACCGCGGGGATATAGGCACCACAACTGATTTGGGCCAAGATCGCGTTGGGGTCGGTTTCCGGATCGCCGAAGCCAAGACTCAGGATCTGATAGTCAGCGTTGGTCGGACTGGGCCGACTTAAGTGCCGGATGGCTTGGATCCAATCGGGCTCTTCGCCAACGATGTACTTGCACCAATCGATCAGTTCGAGAAGCTCGCGATTGGAATGTTTCTCTAGCGAAATCGCATTGGCTGGATCGGGTAGTTCGCTCGGCAAGCGTCGGTGGCAAAACAGCAATCGCGGGCGTCCGAGTCGCGTTGCAATGAGCTCCTTGAACCGCAACGTGGCCGGCGCATAGCGTCTGGAAAATCCGCTCATGAACGGAATTCCTGAACTGGCGATCGCGGCCTGCAATCCCGACGCGTTCATCCCTTGGATGTCGACCTCGGATCCACAGAAAATTCCCTTTTGGTATTCGCAAGCGACCCATAGGGGTTGGAGTTGATACCAGTCGTCCTCGAGCATCAGGACAGCTTCGACCGCTGGGTTGGCAATCAGACTGCGAAAGCTGTCATAGGCTATCGAGTCGAGTTCACGCGCTGCGGTGGCGGCCAGAGCGGACACACTGTGGTAGACGCCGACGACCCCGAAACGATCTCGAAGGGAACGCATCGCAGGAAGGTAGCGCTGTTGCCAATCCGAACCTAGCCCAATGACGGCTATTCGAAGCTTCTGCATATTCCCCTGCTTGGAATCGACCCAGGACCGCTTTTCAACAGATCCAAAACGCTACGCAGACCAAAGGACAGCGTGAACCAAAGTTCATTGTACCCGAAGTTCTGTGGCAGATGTTGAAGATGCGTATGGATGTATCTGGACGGATGCAGGACTAGACATTGAGTCGAGCGACGCGAGAGACATCCCAGCGGAAGAATCCCGGAGATTTCATCGGCGTAAGACGAAAATCGGTCTTGAGAAAGCGCGCAAAAGCGCAGCTGAAAAACGCAGAGCCGGCAGGGAAAGCCCCCAAACGGAATCTATCGCTTACGACGCTTGACCTTCGCACCACCTTGACGAACCTTGTAACGTGGATTGCTCTTGCAAATCACGTAGATCCGACCGCGACGACGCACTACTTGGCAATCGGCGTGTCGGTACTTTAGGGCACCAATAGATGAAACGACTTTCATGGTTATTCTCTCGGAACTCTTGGGCGAAACTCTTGGGTTGCCAAGGACATAGACCGCCGGGGTCCATTCCTGGGAATGCGTACTATATCGGCCAGCCCAATCCTGGCAACATCAAAAACGCTGGTTTTTTTATCGATTACCCGCAGCTCCAGTCCTTCGGCCCCGTTGGCTCCACGCCGAATGGCGTTGAATTAAAAGCGGAACGCCACCGCATGGCTATAATCGGATTTCCGAATGCTCCTACCAATACCCACGGCCTTGCGTCGAATCCCAGCTCGCAGTACCCTTTTTCCCCCCGCTGCGGAACCCAATCAAAGATCCCCACCTATGCCAATCGCCCCCCTGCTGACCGTCTCGATCCTAGCGCTGCTTTGCCCAGCGGCTGCGATGGCCCAAGGCCTCGTGCTATCGGGGATCGAGACAATCCCGCACCAATTCTCGTCGGAAATGAGGTGGCGTAAGCCGCCCGAACCGAGCCTCTCGGCCCGTACGAAACTGTTCGTCCAGAACGTTTCGGAGCAACCTATCGCGATCGATGGACCCTTGCGATTCGATTCGCTCACTGCGAGCCAACTGGTTGCTGCCAACGCGTGGGCTTGGCGCGACCCGTCCTGGGAAAATGGCTTTGAGTTGCCTGCAGGGGCCTTGCGGGTCCTTCGGTTCAACGGCCAAAGCTCCGAATGGGGAACTGGATCGAACCATACGCTCGATTACAAAACCCTCGCGGTGGACCAACCGGCCAAAGAGCCGCAGATCCTATTCGATATCGACACGCCTGAGGTTTGGATCGAATCGATGGGTTTTCTAAGTCCTGCCGAATCGCTTCGCCCGACGAGCGTCCTGGTCACGCTCCGAAACAACCTGGAGAAAAACCTTGAGCTCAAGTCCTGTCGGTTGTGGTTTCCAAAAGACAATGACTCCTACCACACGTTATTCCCTTACGCTGAAAAGTATGATGTTCAAACTTGGAACGCCGATCAAAACGTCCCTGCCAAAGAACTCACTGGCTTGACGATCGCGACCGAGCCACTGGCGTTGACTTCCATGGCTCTGGAGATTGTACTTTCAAGCGATTCTCAGCCAGAACCGATCCGTCTTTGGGCCAGCATGAAGGTCCGTCCGAACACGTTTGATATCAGCGGAGGTTGGACTGCAAACCAAGTCAAGAACCGCATGAGCATGACCAACGAAGAGTATTTAAAAACCTTGGCGCTGCTTCACGTCAACACCGGACAGATCGAAGAAGTCGCAGGATTCACCGACAATCCTGAGCTCTATGCGAAGTACCCGATGAAACGATTCAATCGGCTTGGAGATCGTCAGCGCTACGACTCCGATGCGATGCTGCCGAATATCCACGCGGTCGAATTTTTAGGCGAACCGCAGTACGGGGGAGGCCGACCTGTCCCGGCTCAAGAGGTCTTCGACAAGCTCGCACCCTACGAGTCTTGGCGGCTCCCGACAAGTGTCACCTTGAGCGAAGAACGCACCTGGCGCTTCTATGCAGGACTGTCCGATTACCCGCACTACGATGCCTACCGCGTCATCGCCCCTGCGGCCGATGCTTGGACCAAATACGACCGTTGGAACGGCGAGTCGATCCGATGGGGCGCTCCCTTGGAAACCATCGGATCGATGACTCGAAGCCTCCGAGAACAAAGCCGACCGGTGAGTATCGCTTATTGGTCCCAAGGCGCCCACGACGGATGGGGCGGGATCCTGAGCCCACGCCGTGGGTCCCCTACCCCCCAAGAACTCCGCGCTCAAGCTTGGCAGGGCCTAGGCAACGGAATCATGTCCTTGTACTGGTTCAACCTGAGCATCAAGTCGCTTGCGAAATTCCCCGACCTACTCGATCCGATCCGCCGAGTAGGTCGCGAAATCGATTTGCTCCGACCGATCCTCCAATCGGGTACCGCCTACGGATACGAAAGGATCGTCCAGGATGCCAAACCCTCTTGGGACCTCTCGTCGATCGCCTCGCGAGACTCTGCACTTCTGGTCGCCAACGATCTTGCCTACACGATCGACCCGAAAACCCGTACCTTCCGGTTCGAAAACCGACCTGCAAGCTTTCGCTTCGCTCTGCCAACCTGGCTCCAAAGTGCAACGTCCAACGGCGGTTTGGAATGCTTTGAAATCGACGCCGATGGCCCGAAACCCATCAAGTACCGCATCGATCAGAAAGCCATCGAGATCGAAGCCCAGGCCGGAGTCAATGTCGTAGGTGTCTACGTCGTGACCCGCGACAAATCCCTCCGGCAACGCTTGGCCGAACAAGCCACCGCGCTGGACCAACGAGAAAAAGCCCTAGGTTTTGACCCCATCGGCAATCCCGAGGATCGCAAGCAGCTTGAAAGCTGGGTCGATTGATCCGACTCCCTCCTCTGCGCTTCGCTCCACGCGCAACCCGCATTGCGACTCTCATCGGAAAAAACTCAGATGACAGATTCGCCCAATCGACTACCATAATTCCGGGCCCGACCATAATTCTGGGCCCAACCGCGCTATGCCAAGTCCACCCTGCCCTGAATTCCCCAAAAGATCCCTCGCTGCTGAACCCATGAATCGAATCACCGCAAAACACGACCCTGCAAACCCCACCAAATACTCCACCCCTCGATTCGCTCTTGGCACTGCCCTAGCAGCACTGTGCCTGCCAAGCCTCGACCTCTTGCCGACCCAACTCGCACACGCCCAGGACACCGCACCGGCACAGCAAACCGCACCGGCACAGCAAAGCACCGAAGCAGACTTTGTCGCCGATGTCCGGCAACTGACCTTCGAAGGCTCCCGGGCCGGCGAAGGGTACTTCAGCCGCGATGGCAAGCAAATGGTCTTCCAAAGCGAACGCGAGGCGGGCAACCCCTTCTACCAAATCTATCTGATGGACCGCGAATCCGGAGATGTCGAACGGGTTTCCCCAGGCCATGGCAAAACGACCTGCGCTTGGATCCATCCCGATGGCGATCGGGTGCTGTTTGCCTCGACCCAGTTCGATCCCGAATCGAAGGCCAAGCAGCAAGCGGAACTCGACTTCCGCGCCTCGGGCCAACAACGGCGCTACGCATGGGATTATGACCCTCAATTCGAATTGGTCGAATGGAACCGCAAATCAGGGGCTTACAAGAAACTGACCGAAGCCCTCGGCTACGACGCTGAGGCTTCCTACAGCCCAGATGGCAAGCTCATCGCGTTTTCCTCGAATCGCCAAGCATATTCCAAAACGCTGAGCGAGCGTGAGAAAACCCTATTCGAAAACGACCCTGCCGTCGCCTTGGATCTGTATGTCATGAATTCCGACGGAACGAATGTTCGCAGAATCACCGATGTGTTCGGTTACGACGGCGGACCCTTCTTCTCACCCGATGGCAAGCGGCTCTGTTGGCGACGCTTCAGCGAAGACGGAGCGACAGCCGAAATCTACTCGGCCAACCTCGATGGTTCCGACGCCAAGCAGCTCACGCGGCTCGGGGCCATGAGCTGGGCCCCGTACTTCCACCCCACGGGCGATTACATGATCTTCGCGACCAACCTCCAAGGCTTCGCAAATTTTGAACTCTACATCGTCGATGCACAAGGGACCAAAGAACCGGTCCGAGTCACCTCCACCGATGGCTTCGACGGACTCCCGGTTTTTTCACCCGATGGATCCGAGTTGGCCTGGACGAGCAACCGCACCGCTGAGAAAAAATCACAGATCTTCATCGGGACTTGGAACGATGCTCAAGCCCAAAAATCGCTGGGCCTGGGAAAAACCCCAGGAACCCTCGATGCCGATGCGCTCGGACAAGTATCGAGCTTAGCCTCCGAAAATGCCAAAGCCAACGACAACGATTACAAAGCCTCGGATGTCGGACGGCATGTCGATTATCTGTGCCGACCTGAGCTCGGAGGACGCTTGACGGGTACCGACGGCGAACGGCTCGCAACGGCCTATGTCGCTAGCTACATGTCCCAGCTCGGGCTCGCTCCGGCCGGCACAGACACCTTCTCGATGCTCTTAGAGAAAACCATGCTCCTAGAGAAAACCAATCTCAACCAAAAAACCGATTCGCCTTCGGCACCCAACCTCGACGAATTCGGCAAGTACTTCTTCCCGTTCCCCTACACCGCCGGAGTCGAACTCGCAGGGAACAACACCCTCAAGTCCGCCGAGGTCTCATGGAAGCTCGACGAAGACTACAGACCGCTGGCGTTCTCCAAGTCCGGTGAGGTCGAGCCCACAGGCGTGGTCTTCGCCGGTTACGGCATCGTGGCTCCCGCCGACGAAAATCAAAAAGAGTACGATTCGTACGTCCATTTGGATGTCGAGAACAAGTGGGTGCGTTGTGAGTGGACCCAAGAGCGGTGTCCGCCAGCAATTGGTCCCTCTTCAAAACGATGGCTCACTCTCTGGCACCAGCATCGCTGCGATGAGCATCACCGATGCGCTCGCCTTGGAATGGTTCGCCAAAAGCGAAGATAAACTCGAAGACCTTCAAACCGAGTTGGACAAAGGCGAAATGATGATGGGCTTCGAACTCCCCGATGTCCAGGTCGCAAGCTCGATTCAAGTTCAGCCGATCAAACGCACCGGCTCGAACGTCCTGGGAATTCTCAGAGCCTCCGACGATCCGAACCAATCGGCCGAATCGGTCATCATCGTCGGAGCCCACATCGATCACCTCGGGGCAGGCGGCAACAGTTCAAGCCTCGCACGCGATGAGGAACGAAGCGGTATCCACCGTGGGGCCGACGACAATGCCTCGGGGGTCGCAGCCATGCTCGAAATCGCCCAGTCGCTTGCTAGCCAAAAGAAAGCCGGAAAACTTGCCCTCAAACACGATATCCTGTTTGCCGCTTGGTCCGGCGAAGAGATGGGACTCCTCGGTTCGGCTTATTTTGCCGACCATTTCCATGAAATCTACCCGAACCTGAAAAAGCCCGAGGGGAACAAGCTTTACCCGACGGTCGCCGCATGCGTGAACCTCGACATGGTCGGTCGACTGCGGGAAAACCTGGTCCTCCAGGGGATCGGCTCATCCCCGTACTGGAAAGGTGAAATCGAAAAGCGCAATGCGGTCGTCGGA
>JAPLNM010000099.1 GCA_026692845.1 Planctomycetota bacterium
GATCATGAAATCAAGCCTTTTCATTTCCCGACTCCTGGTGATTGCATCACCCCTTTTCTTTGCCTTGCATCTCTATGGGCAAGAACCGACGATCCGCAAGCAAACCAACGAGCGAGGAGAAATCGAGTGGTTCGACAATTCCGGGACATTGTCACAGGCCCTAGCGATCAACGATCAAGGATCGGTCATCGGGACCCGCGAGGTTCCGGACAAGGCAGGGGCTATGTGGATTCCTCGTCCGTTCTACAGCGGGACCTACGGCACGAAAGATATCCCAACACCCAATGCTTATACGAATTTTGAGCCCATCGGTATCAGCGATACCGAACTGGTCATTGGGTATGCCACGAGACCCTCGGGGAGTAAGGACGGATCCCTTATCGGAGCCGTATGGGACCCAAAGCAAGACGCGTTTACCTTGTTACCCAAAGCCCAGGGAGACAACGTCAACCATCCCCAAGCCATCTCGGCAGACGGAAAGCGAATAACAGGTTACAGCACCGGACCGAATCGACTGCGACCTGCATTGTGGGAGTACGATCCGAGCCAGCAGCAATGGTCGATCACCGTGCTGCCGACTCAATACGAGAACAATCCTTATTTGATGTCAGGTGGTTTGATGATATCTCCGGACGGCAAATCGATTGCCGGCTGCTGTACCGAGGGGACGCTGCCTGATGGCAGTGTCGATAGTGCCTTGTATCGATGGGCACAGAGCGACTCAGGTGCATGGGAGCGATCGCTTTTGTCACGCGAGCAGTTGTACCTGCGAGGCATCAACGACCAAGCTGAAATGGCCGGTTCGGTTCGAGGCCCGACCGGGTTGCGGCAGCCTTGCTTCGTTTCTGCGAAAGGGGAATTCGTACTGCTGCCCTTGTTGCCGAACGACGTATCTGGGGAGGCCAAGGGGATCAACAACGCATCGACGATCGTCGGGTTCTCCGACGATCCAAACGGGGGAACGGGGGGGCCTGAACCGTGCATTTGGGGCAAGGACCGTAAGGCCACGCGGATTGCCAAGTCGGGGTTCGCTTATGGGGCAGTCCAAGCCATCAATCAGAAAGGTCAAATCGCTGGGATGGCAGAATTCGGGCTTAATGACTTAGGATTGAAAGCCGACCCGCTGGTCGAAAGTGTCACTTTGGCTTTCAGAACATTGCATGGTTTCGAGTAGCGTGAGAAGCTTGGGCTCACGCTCCAAGTAGGACCTGTCGCCGTAGCCACCTGTCGCCAGACGGTGGAAGCTTTACCAAAGGCGTAATTTCGTTTAACCCGCAGCCAACGGCGAGGAACTTAAATAAGCCCGCCAGGATGCTGCGTTTGGGGCAAAACCCAGAAGGCGACACCCAAGACTTTGCGATCGTCCTAGCGGCGTGTCCTTGGGTTTTGGACAGTGTTGAATGGATTGACGGTGTTGTCAGTATTGACTGTGTTGACGTTATTCATTGCGGACGTTTTTGACCAAGGGGCACGCAGTCGATGTTTTCGCCGTTGTTCATGTCGACACCATCACCTTCGCCACGCAGGCCAACTTGGCAAAATCATCCTCAGTAACCAGAATGGAACCACGGAACACACGCGAACACACGGAAGCATGACATAACGGCGGGAGTATTTATTTCCGTGTGTTCGGTGTGTTCTGTGGTTAAAAAGACAAAAACCCTGGGGACCGTCCCCGCGTTTTCAGCGGAACGGCGCAAGCCGTCCGGTGGGTAAACATGGTGCAATCGCAAGCATGCAACACCCAGGGCAAAGCGAAGCAGGGACCCAAATCGGTGCCAGGCACCCGGTGCTCTTGCCTTACCGAGCCACATCACCAAATCTGGACATTCAGATTTTCGATCTCGAGAAGATCTGAATCGGTCGTGATCACATAGCAGTCGCCCAAACAAAACGCGATCGAGGCTACCATGATATCGATGGTCTGCATTGGCCGTCCTGCCTTTCGGAGCTGAGAGAACAACTCCCCATACTTGAACGCAGCGACTTCATCGAAGGGCCAAATCGTGATCGTTTTCATTGCCGCGGTGAGGTCCCTCATATTGCGATCGCGGCTTTGGCTGCATTCAATCCCAGCCACGATCTCGGCAAGCACAGGGACACACGTTCCTACACGTATTCCTCTCGAAGTATGTTCCCGAAGCTTATCTGGGATGTCTCTCCTTCGATTCACATGGTCGCTCAATACTCCCGAATCGAGCAGTATTCTCTTCAATCGAACATCCTCTTGAGTTTGTCTGCGGTTTCAGCGAACGCCTTCTTCTCGAGATCGCCTGCAGTTCGCGCTGCTTGGCTAAGATCTTCACCAGATTCTTGGACAGGAAAGGCTGCGTTGAACTCATCCATTGCTTTGAGCGTCCGCGCAACCTCTTCGTCCGACATCGCTACTTCGGCTGCAGAATGTCCAATGACCAGAACGGAAACCGTTTCACCGTCCCGAATTTCTGAAGGGACCGTGATCTCGATTTTTCCGTTGCTCACTACCGCTTGAATCGTATTCATGTGCCGATCTCCAAGTTATTTTTCATTAGTAGTACCAATATACATCGCCCGTGCGGGTGAGGCCAATCCTTGGTCGTCCGAGTGCCGAACGCGGTCACTGGAATTCTGGATCCGTCGCTCGTACGCAGCCTGTGCGTTGTCTGTTTTGCGGTGCGCGTCGGATTTTGCGCCGCCTCGTTTCGAAACTTAGATTTTCCCAGGGATTTCGCTAGTTCGGTTCCTGTCCTCTCCGTTAGCTTTCTGAAGCCCGTGCTGCAAAACCAAAGGTTTTCCCAGGGTTTTTCCCGTTTTTGGCCAATTGCTTTGGCCGTCTGTAGCGCCCATGCTGGCTCGGTGCATGGCGTCGTGCGGCGCTTGCAGCTCAAATCGGTGCCAGGCACTAGGTACGGCGCCGTTGCATCTTGATTCTTCTGGGTCGGTGGAATGAAGTCTTCGTGCCCAAATCGGTGCCAGGCACACGGTGCTGCCCAAATCGGTGCCAGGCACCCGGCGCGGCGGCAGGTCGGATGCTAGCAAAACTCAGCCCGGCGGCCCCTCAAACAGGTGCCAGGCACCCGGTGTAGCGCCAGGTCGGATGCCAGCAAAACTCAGCCCGGCGGCCCCTCAAACAGGTGCCAGGCACCTGGTGCGGAGCCAGGTACCGTGGCCCAATCAAACCTGCCAAGCGATCGACGTGAAGTCGCAGATTCGATTCAATTTGGTTTTTATCAGGTTTCATGAATAGGGTGGACCGAGTCGACGGAATCCATGGCGAAGCACAACCGCCAGGAATAGGACGTTACGCATTATTACAGCGATCGGGTTCACCCTCGGTGCACTCGAGGAATTTGGCCAGGCCTGTGACAATTGTATTCCAAGTGATTGCATCCATGAAACACTTCGTGGCCATTCCCAGATGCCTTCTATCCACTCGGCAGAAATTCCCTCCATGCCAACTCTTGCTCCCACGATGCCGCCGACAATCGCAGCGGTTGTATCCGCGTCTCCACCACATTCAATGACTGCAATAACCGACTTGCGAAAGTCGTTTGGATATGACAGCCAACTGTGAACAGCAATCGGTACCGTATGGTAGGTGTATCCAGTGACACCACGCTCCAACCCAAGCGATCGTGCGAAGTCAGAAGTTGATTGTCCCTTCTGGACACTGGTCACAGCCGTTCGGAGCAACTCAAGCAGTTCGGTAGCATCGCCAGGCATGGACTCTGAAACAACCTCAAGCCATCGATTGGCATCGACAGCGTCATTGCGTGAAGCTTCGCGAGCGGCAAGTGCTATCGCTGCTGCACCGAATTCGGCTTTTGGATCCGTATGCGTCAATTGAGAAGACGATCGGACGAACTCCAGCAACTTCGAAACATCTTCAATCGTTGCACCAAAAATTGCGGCTCGCATGGCCGGCCCATTACCAGCAGAAAAGACACCTGACTTCGATGGGCTGATGCCGAGCCAAAGCTTTACACAACAGCGAGCGGTGGCTTTTCCAACGCCGGCTGGAAGGGCCAACATCCACCATCGCAACCTCGCTGCAAATCGTCGTGCGAAAACCTCGACGTTGTCACCGGATTCGATTAGCGATTGAGCTACCATGCAGGTGTGTTCGGTATCGTCGGAGATCATTCCTCGCCGCAGGAAGAATCGATGGCGATCAGGCGGTCCAAGCAGTTTCCGAGCCCTATTGGGCGACAGGCCTTCATACGGCAAACCAAGGGCATCGCCGACAGCGGTTCCTAAAATACAGCCCTTGATCGCCTTTTCATTCAACATTCTGCATACCCTAGAGAATTCGGTTTAGCTGCAAGTGATGGACAGAAAATCTAGGCTTTGAGTAGCAGACGAACCCGGGCCTGGAAAATAGTCACAAAGTGGAACGCAGCCAAGATTCGATCGTATTCGGATTGCTCGTCCTGGGTGAGCTTGCCAGCGTTGGCCGTACTGGCTAGCGAATTGACTCGACATTGCAAATCGTCTTTGGCCTCCATTGCGACAATTTTCTGTGCCGCTTCTGCCGTTAAACACTCTGCAAGTTGTTCAATAAGCTGATTGAGGACGTTCGTATTCATGCCTCAATTTTACCAGAAGAAGCACGAAGAAATGTGAGCGTACAGCGGCCAAGTCAGTTTTTTGGGGTCGTGGGGCTTGCAAATTGAGCTTAGAGGGGTCTCCCGCTATGGCCGTCCGGGGTACCTGATCCCGGAGGGATCGAAGCAATTAGCCGGTGCTAAGCGCAGCGCCACCACCGGAGAGGTTCGTGGCCCAGCGGGCCATCGCGTTGGTAGCAAGCCATGCCCCACAGAGGCGCACCGTCCCCATAGGCCGCTCTGACTGTAGGGCTCAAGGAGCCCACGGCTATTGCCCTGCGAACATGACCCTTTCGCTTTGCTATTTGTCTTTGCGTAGCTCGGCGCGGACGCGCCGTCTTGCAACTTGCATAACGGCCGTGTCAGCCTCGCGGCCAAGTCGGTGCCAGGCACCAGGTACAACGCCAGGTCGGATGCTAGCAAACAGGCTGCCCAAATCGGTGCCAGGCACATCGCTAAGCCAAGAGCCATTCGGGTCACTGCTGAATTGCCCGACTCAAATTGCTCCGCTGGTGCAATCCTCGATGCAGTGATCATGCCAAGTGGACAAGCCATGGTATCGCCACCTGAGAAGAAAGCTTTTCTGCTAGAACAACACCAGTTCGAACTTGTCTAAGGCGGTTTCGCCAGTGGTCTACGGCATCGAGGTTTGGCGCTCCGTGCTCCCTCGAGTCCTGCGACCACCCGCTGGGCTGGACTTGCCTACCGAACGCTTGGTCTACTCGGGGGTTTCCGGCGAACTCAACGCAATTCGGAAGCCGAAGTTGGGAAATCGGTTCGACGGGAAGATCCCGTACCGGTTCGCCGACCGACAAACCGAAGCGTTGTTGATCCAACTGCCGCCACGGTAGACCCGGAACGAGCATTCTTTTGGGCCTGCAGGATCGCTGATAGCACCCTTGAGATATTCACTGTACCAGTCGCTGCACCATTCCCATACGTTCCCGTGCATGTCATATAGGCCCCAGGCGTTTGGCTTCTTCTGGCCGACCGGTTGTGTCCGATAGTTGCTGTTTTCAAAAAACCAAGCGTAGTCACCGAGTGACTGTGAACTTTCACCAAAGCTGTACGCGGTCTTACTGCCAGCGCGACAAGCGTATTCCCACTGGGCCTCGGTCGGTAAGCGATACACAAGACCGGCCTTCTTCTCCTCCGGCAATTCCGATAGCTTCTTGCAGAATCCCATTGCATCGTTCCACGAAACATTCTCTACGGGTAGATCTGTATTCTGGTTACCGACTATATTCCCTTGGTAGTAACTCGGGTTATCAGCCATCACCATTTCGTACTGGGACTGTGTGACCACATACACTCCAAGGTAGTAGTCGCTGCTGATGGTGACTTCGTGTTGGAACTCACCTTCACCTCTTTCATCCTCGCTTTCGGGCGAGCCCATCATAAAGGTCCCTTTGGGTATCAGCACCAGTTTCATTCCGATGCTGTTAGTGATCTCATGCTTCATTTAAAGACTACTCCTTTCTGGCTTCAGCGGGCCATTTAAGTTACGAACGCGTTAGCGTATTTTAAGTTCGATTAGCCTTGTTGCTGTTTTGATCGAAAGATTCAGGCCATTCGTGCTGAGCTTCGAGAGCCAAATCGGTGCTAGGCCGGGTGCTGCTTGAAGCACTGGCCCGTGCGCGCCGATGGCTGCGACTTCTCAGGCGGGTCAAAGACCCACCCTACGGTTCTGTCCCCGGACTTTGTCCCGGGTATTTTCTCGCTAGGGCGCCTCTTTCCGCATGCCGACTCGACCCTCTGGGCCGCATGCCCAAAGGCTCTTGTCGCTGGCCACCGCGAGACTATGAAATGGTTGTTCGCTCAATGCATACCAAGTTTTACCATCCTCACTGAAATCACACCCGCTGGGACCCGCACATATCCACCTTATCCATGACGCTCGTGGGTGATCTATGCTCAGCGCCTCGGGTAGAAAAACCACACTCGAACGGAAACCTCGGGGGACTTGGCCCTCGGCGGCTTGCCAGACCCCTGTGTCGGAATCATAGATCGCAATGTTTCCCCGATTCGAATCGGGCTCCATGTAGTCTCCCCCGACGGCAACGGCCCGACCTTCTGGACTCATCGCGATCGAAAAAATCCCTGCAGACTTACCGCTTGGAATCATCGCAATCCCACTTCGGGTCCAACTCGCTCCAGCATCGCTACTGATCAAGATCTGCGCCGGACCACTTGCCCCTCCAAGGCCTATCCATACCGATAAACTCCCACGGGTCTTGCTTCGATCTGTCTTCGGTCGGAACACCAGTAGGCTGCTGTTGCTTGCGGCAAAGCCTGCCTCGCCTTCCTTCAAGCGAAAGTCTTCCGCGGCAGGCCGAGCCCATGTGCGACCTCGGTCGTCACTACGCAGCGCCATGAGCTTCGAGTCGATCGGATCACCAAATGCGAACCCTTGTTCGTCATCGCCAAAGCGCAACCCATCAATAAACGCTTGCGGATTTTGATTCTCGTAAACTAGGTCCCAGGATTGACCCGCATTGGCCGTCTTATAGATTCGGCAAGGTGATCCGGCAGTGGCCACCACGAGCTCATCGGCCGACCATGCATGGATGGAGCGCAACTCTGTTCCTTTTAATCCCTCGATGGTATGCCGCGTCCATGTCTGGCCACCGTCGATGGTCCTTACCAACGTCGATTGGCTACCGCAGGCCCAAGCCGTCGATCGGTTGACGGGGGACAAACCCCGAAGCGATGCCTCGGTTCCAGTCGCCACGATTTTCCAAAACTCTTCGGCTCGGCTAACCCCCGCCAGAGACTCCAATAAAAGAACCATCAGTCCTACCCAAACGATCCGATATCGATTCGATGCCATTGCAATACCTTTCGTGGCCTGTGGACTCTTCGGAGGTTTCATCGGGTTGCCTTTAATCGCATGCCTTTTGCTCCCCTTTTTCTCTCGCACTGCGGATGGATCGCTGGAATCATCGCTCAAGACCGATCTGCACACAACTCCATTGCGATGGCTTTGGGCAACACGCTCAACTCGAATCGGAACTCGGGGCTAGCGGTCGGGGGCCCTAGAACTCTCCAAGGATCCTCGCCGTCTAAGTGCAACGGGATCGGTGCTGCACTGCGTATTACCAATTTGGACTTTCGGTCGGTCGTGATCCGTGGATCGCTCGTGGGTATATCGCCGCGGATCATTCGAGGGAAGTACCTGACTATATCCCGCCGTCGCAGCGCGCCGACGAGCAACAAGTCGAAAAGCCCATCGTCGAGCTTCGCATCGGGTGTCAGCGGATAACTCCCTTCCCGCATCCCGATCGCAGCGCTGATCATCAAGTAAGAACTTGGCTCTTGGGCATCGATCCGGACCGGATCGGTACGGTACGAAGCTCCCATGCATCGCAAAATCGCCAGCGTGTATCGCAACCTTGCCGGCAGTCGCTTCATCCCCCTTGCGAGTTCTGCAGCACGGCCTGGAAATCCAACTCCAGCTACGTTGGCAAAGTACCTTTGTTGGCCATTGTAAGTCATCGCGCCGACGTCAACCCGCTGGGTAAAACGCTCTTGAACCCTTGGTCGCTTTGCGAGCGAATAGGCATAATCGTTGGCTGTCCCCATAGGCAAAATGGCCATCCTTACCCCATGGGATTGGCTCCTGAGGACACCATTGAGAATTTCATGGATCGTTCCATCTCCACCGGCAGCGATGATGGTGTCGAAACCCTGCTGGCAAGCTTCCTTGGCCAACGATTCGCCATGGCCTTGGTGCGCCGTCTCTCGATGCACAACCCGGTGAGCATCCGAGGTGATCCAATCGGGCAAGCGCAACCCTTGCTTGAACCGCTTGCCCGCCACCGGATTGGAAATCACAAAGACTCTCATCGACTCTCATCCGATCAGCGATCCGACCCTAGCTGCCTTTGCGTTAACGCTTGTGCGCGGAAAAAGTTTGGCATCATGAGTTGAATTAGCCAAGGAGTGTCAGCGGGTGGATCCGCGATTCCAAAGGTAGAGCGATTTCCTGGCCGGCGCGTTGGGACTCGAACGTTGCGAGGATCATTTCGGTGATTCCAAGAGCGTCTCGAAGCGAGCATTTTGGCTCTCGTTGGTTTTCGATCGCGAGCATGAGGTCACCGATGGCGGCCAAGTGACCGGCTTCGTAGGTGCCCTCTTTGATAGGTTCTTCCAAGCCGATGCCTGCCGAAGTGACTTTTTCCCATTTTTTGCCAGAGCGACCCGGCGACCAGCTCCCGTCTTGGAGGATGTAAGCTGGGGCAAGGTACCCGCTTTCGATTTCCAGGACTCCCTTGGATCCGAAGACTTGGAGTGCAAAACGGCTAGGGTTTGCTGCCATCGATTTGCGTGAGCCAAAACTTCCACGAATCCCATTGGGAAAAGTATAAAGGGCTTGGACATCGTCCCCGGCGAGTGGTCCGAGGCCTTCGTTCCCATCAACAACATGCTCTTTTCGGATCGGTTGTCCTTGGTGGCTGATTTTGGCTGAACAACGGATGGGATCTCCTTGGGCGAACGATCGCATCAACGCGAAGATATGCGAGCCTAGTACCCATAGGTCTTCGGCCCCACCGCGATGATCTTCTTTGCCTCTTGCACGAAGTTCGAGCACCTCTCCGATCGCACCTTGACGAATCAACTTGAGCGAAGTGTCCAGGACAGGGGAGTACAGACCGGTATGGGCGATGGCTAGTTTTAGATTTTTGGCTTCGAAGTCTTTGCGGATCTGGTCGCATTCGAGCAGGGAACGGCAGAAGGGTTTTTCCATGTAGACATGGCAATTGGCTTGGGCTGCTGCAGCGAGCATCTCGAAGTGCTGATCGATCCATCTTGGGCAAATCGCGACCAGATCGAGAGTCTCTTTGCCGAGCATCTCTTTGTAGTCCGCATAGGATTTTTTTGGACCAAGGCGTTCGGTGGCTTTCGCAAGTCCTTGGGGGTTTGCATCGGCGCAGGCGACGATTTCGACGTTGGGCAATTTGGTAAATGGGACATCGACCGCATGGCCGTAGTCACCACGCCCCGTCGCACCGATAATGCCGACACGGTACTTTCGGGTTTGTTCTTTCTGGGCCAGTTCGTTCTGGGCCAGTTCGTTCTGGGCTGGGTTGAACGCCAATTGGCCGAGGGCAGATCGAGTCGGTTGGAGGCTGGCAAGTAGCCCTGTGGCTACGAGGCTGGATTGAAATCCGCGTCGGTTGAAATGGTTGTTCATGGATGGTTCTTCAATTTGTTTTTTCCGCCGGAGGATCGCTTCGATCGCACCCGCGTTGGCTTGGGTGGTATTCCCCGACGCACCGCTATGCGATTTGCCGACCCAAAAGTCTTGTAGAAGTCTACATGATTTCTCGGGTCGCTGTGGAAAATCGAATTCAGGGTAGCAAACCCAAAGGGCCAACCGCCGAGAGTCGAAAAGTCCTGGGTGGGCGGTTGGAGTTCGTCCTGGTGGATTCGTAGCAACTATGGTAAAAAACTGGATATTCCAAGGGCGGTTGATCGCCAGCAGGATTCGTCCTTATTCATTTCGTTTTGAAAGAAGCATCATCCATGAGCGACGTTGAAAATTGCATCATCATCGGAAGTGGTCCGGCAGGCTGGTCGGCTGCAATCTATGCGGCGCGAGCGAACCTGCGTCCGCTGCTTTTCGAGGGGGCCATGACCGAGGAGAACCGGGTCATGGGTCGCTTCCCGATGGGCCAACTTGCTCAGACGACCGAGGTCGAAAACTATGCTGGATTTCCATCGGGCAGGCTCAAGGAGTTCATCGACTCGGCCATCGAACCGAGCCGTCAGTACATGTACCCACCTGTCGAAGAGCATCCTCATGCGGTTACCGGACCGGAGTTGATGGAATTGATGCGTCAGCAGGCCACGAACTTTGGCACTCGCATCATGACCGACGATATCGTCAGCGTCGACTTTTCCAAAAAGCCGCTGGTTTTGAACTCTAGCGAGAACGGATCCTTTCAAGCTCACACGGTGATCCTCGCGACGGGGGCCAGTGCGAATTATTTAGGGATACCGAGCGAAGAGAAATTTCGCAATCGTGGGGTAAGTGCTTGTGCGGTATGCGACGGAGCACTTCCTCGATTCCGCAACAAGCCACTGGTGGTCGTCGGCGGTGGGGACTCGGCCGTCGAAGAGGCCAGTTACCTGAGCAAGTACGCATCGAAGGTTTACTTGCTATTGCGACGGGGCGAAATGCGGGCAAGCAAGATCATGCAGGAGCGAGCGTTTTCCAATCCGAAGATCGAGTTGGTCAAGTTCTCGGTGGTCGACGAGGTCCTTGGAGATGAAGATCCTCGCATCGGTCTGACGGGTGTTCGGATTCGAAATGTGCAAACCGATCAGACGACGACGCTCGAAGCGACCGGAATGTTTCTTGCGATTGGCCATACGCCCAACACCAAGTTTCTCGGCGGGCAAGTCGAGATTCATGAAAACGGCTACATCGCCTGGAAGCAGCCTTATAGGACCATCACCAGCGCCGAAGGCGTTTTTGCTGCTGGCGATGTCGCCGACGATTACTATCGCCAAGCGATCACATCGGCAGGCACCGGTTGCATGGCCGCCTTGGACGCCGAGCGATATCTATCGCATGCGGGAGTTCATTGATCGGTTCTTGTGCATCGTTGGCTTCCGTACAACGATTCGCGAGACTCTATAACAAAGTGATTGACAAGCCGTTTGGTTCGCCGAGGAAGGACTTTAGTCTGTGAATCCCAAGGGCACTAGCAAATCGAAGGATGAGCAACGTACGGGAGTTCTTCCGATCGTTGTTCGCGGCGCTCGGGAGCACAATCTTCGGAACGTGAATCTCGAGTTACCTCGCAATCAGTTGGTTTGTTTTACGGGTGTGAGTGGGAGCGGTAAAAGTTCGCTGGCGTTCGATACGCTTTTTGCTGAGGGGCAGCGGCGTTACCTCGAGAGTCTTTCGACCTATGCGAGGCAGTTTCTCGGGCAGATGCCCAAGCCCGATGTGGACCTGCTCTCGGGCCTTGCGCCATCGATTTCGATCAGCCAAAAGTCGACGGGTTACAATCCCCGTTCTACCGTAGGGACGATCACCGAGTTGAGCGATTTTTTGCGGGTTTTGTTTGCTCGGTGCGGCACAGGATTTTGTCCTGAGTGCGCAATTCCGATCTCGAATCAGACCCGCGATCAGATGCTTGAGAAGATCCGCGCGTTGATACCTAAGAAGCCATCCAAGAAGGATTCGGTGGCATCGTATGCCATACTTGCTCCATTGGTTCGCAATCAGAAGGGAACCCAGAAGGATCTGTTCTCGCAATTGCAACGTCTAGGATTCAATCGGGTCCGGGCCGATGGCAACCTGTATGCATTGAGCGATCCGCCAGAGTTGGATCGGCATTACAAGCACGATGTGGACGTCGTAGTCGATCGCATCGGTGTGCGGCCGGAGCTATTTGAGTCTCCGAACCTTGAGATATTGATCGGAGCGATCGATAAGGCCTTGGACTTGAGCGAAGGTCAGATGATTCTCAGCCGGGCTATACCGTTGGGCGGGAATGCCTCGAAGTCGGATGTCGACTGGGGATGCGATACGGCCAACGACGTCGTTTACTCGTTGCTGTATGCTTGTTCAAAATGCGGGGCGTCGTATCCGACTCCGACACCGCAGATGCTGAGCTTCAATTCGCCCCAAGGTGCTTGTCAGACCTGCGAGGGGCTTGGCGTCACGAAGTTCTTCACCGAGGAGAAGTTGGTTCCGCGTCCGTCGCTATCGATCCGTGACGGAGCGATCGAGCTTTTGGGGAAATGGGGGACGATGGCCAATTGGCTACGTGATGGCTTGGGAGAGTTCTGCGAAGAGGTCCAGCGGGTATACAAGTTACCCAAGGACCCATCGAAGGTTCCATGGCAGAGCCTCTCTGAGGCAATTCGCAGGGTGCTCTTGGCTGGTGATGGACAAGTTTTCGCGTATTGCCATCAGCCGACGGCAGGACATCGACGCTACACGGGAATCGCGATGGATCTGATGTTGATCTACCGCGCCGCGACCAGCGAATCGACACGATCGCGCTACGAGCGCTATACCCAGCAGGTCGAGTGTCCGAGTTGCCAGGGGCAACGGATCAATCCTCTGGGGCGGTCGATCAAGCTTAAGACGCTTACCAAGGGGTTTGACAATCTCGATCCGTGGAGGTCGATCGGTCAGTGCTCCTCGATGCCGATCGACGAAGCTGTCGAGTTCTTTTCAAGCTTGGAGTTGACCGCGACGCAGGAATTGATCGCCACGGAAGTACTTAAAGAGGTTCGTAACCGATTGAGTTTTCTTCAGGACGTTGGGCTCGGGTATCTGTCGCTCGATCGAGGTGCTCCCACCTTGTCAGGGGGTGAGTCGCAGCGCATTCGGCTCGCAAGTCAGATTGGCGCCGGGTTGACCGGTGTGCTGTATGTTTTGGATGAGCCTTCGATCGGTCTGCATGCACGCGATAATGAGAAGCTATTGCGATCGCTCAAGAAACTGCGAGACATCGGCAATAGTCTTATCGTTGTTGAGCACGACGAGGACACCATGCGAGCGGCCGATTTGTTGGTCGACTTTGGGCCAGGGCCGGGAGTCAAAGGAGGCGAGTTGATCTCGGTCGGTTCCATCGACGAGATCTCGAGCAACGCACAGAGTTTGACCGGACAGTTTCTCAGCCGCACGCGTTGGATCCGACGGCCTGCGACGCGTCGCGTCGGATCGGGAAAAACTTTACGGGTCTTGGGGGCCAAGCACAACAATCTGCGCAACATCGATGTCGATTTCCCTTTGGGGCGGTTGATCGCAGTAACCGGTGTTAGTGGTTCGGGCAAAAGCTCACTGGTCACGGATATCTTATCGCCAGCCTTGCGCAATGCGTTGAATCGCGCCGAGGACTCACCAGGTGCCCACCGCCAGATCCAGGGGATCGAGCTTTTGGATAAGCTCATCGAGATCGATCAGAGTCCGATCGGTCGGACTCCTCGGAGCAATCCTGCAACGTATACCAAGCTCTTCGACGAGATTAGGGATTTGTTTGCCGAGCTACCCGAGAGCAAGCGTCGAGGCTTTTTGCCTGGCACCTTCAGTTTCAATACCGAGGTCGGGCGATGCTCGTTGTGCGAGGGGCATGGAGCCCTCCGTTTGGACATGGAATTCCTGGCTGACATCTGGGTTCCATGTGCGGTGTGCGAAGGCAAGCGTTATTCGCGAGCGACTTTGCAAGTCCTCTTCAAAGGCAAATCGATCGCCGATTGTCTTGAATTGGATGTCCAGCAGGCCATTGAGCTGTTCGATGCGTTCCCAAAGATCGTCAGCAAGCTCAGGACTTTGGCCGACGTCGGGCTCGATTACATCAAGCTCGGTCAGCCATCGCCAAGTCTCTCCGGGGGAGAAGCGCAGCGGATCAAACTCTCACGCGAATTGAGCAAGCGTGGGACGGGACAAACGATGTTTGTTTTGGACGAGCCGACGACCGGTTTGCACTTCCATGATATCGACCTGTTGCTCCAAGTCCTACACAGTTTGGTGGACAAAGGAAACACGGTGGTCGTCGTTGAGCACAACCTCGATTTGATCCAGTCGGCCGATTGGGTCATCGACTTAGGTCCCGAGGGAGGTGCTGGGGGTGGAATTCTGCTATGCCAGGGTACCCCTGAGGAGGTCGCTCAGAACCCGGATTCCTATACCGGCGTAGCACTCAAGCAGTATTTTCAGACCCATGGGGTTGGTTCCGCCAAGCCTAAGAAGTCGGCTAGCCGCAAGAGTATCAAAGCAAAGTTGGATACCAAAGCATCGGCACTGAGTAGTCCGGCGCTGCAAGACATCCGCGTTCGTGGTGCAACGCAGCACAATCTCAAAAGCGTCGATGTGACGATACCCAAGCAGGCCATGACCGTCTTTTGTGGGCACAGCGGAAGCGGCAAGACCTCCTTGGCCATGGAAACGATTTATGCCGAGGGCCAGCGACGGTTCGTCGAGAGCTTGAGCCCTTATGTTCGCCAATTCGTCGGGCAGATGCCCAAGCCTCCGGTCGAGAAGATCGAGGGACTCGCCCCGGCGATCGCGATCGAACAAAAGGGGCTTTCGCATACGCCCCGTTCGACCGTTGGAACGGTCACCGAGATCTACGATTATTTTCGAGTGCTCTATGCGCGGATGGGCAAGCAGCATTGCACGCAGTGCGATGCGCCGGTCGAATCCCAGACGGTCGATCAGATCCTCGATCGCTGGATGCAGAAGAAGGAAGAAGCCAGCCGCAACAAGAAGTTGCCACAGCGATGTTTGCTACTGGCTCCTGTGACCCCCCATGCGAATCAGAATCTCGAAGGCTTCTTGCAGGACCTGTTGCGATCGGGTTACACACGGATTCGGGTCAATGGCAAGACGCACGAAATCGACCAAGATTTGAGTCTACCTGCAAAGCAAATCACGCAATTGCAGGTCGTCGTCGATCGGATTCAGTTCGATCAAATCGATCGCAAGCGGTTGTCCGATAGTGCGGCGACAGCCTTAGCTCTCGGCTCGGGTATTGTGCAATTGGCGATGGTTGACGATCGGCCGGAAAATCGATGGAATATCGAAACCTATTCGTTGCATTCGGCGTGTCATGCTTGCGGCATTTCCTTTGAACCCCTGACCCCACATTCCTTTTCGTTCAATTCTGCGATCGGTTGGTGTGAAGCTTGTTCTGGGATCGGGACCGAATCGGGGGCCGATCCGATGCGATTCATCGACGGCGGTTTGAGCTTGCTCGAGGGTGGGTTGCACTTATGGAATCCCGTTGGCAACCCCATGGCTATGGCGATGGTACGAGCCATGGGAAGGCACCTGGATTTGCCGGTCGAGGAGCCCTTTAGGGCCTGGAGCAGTAGCCATTTGCACAAGCTGTTCCATGGGGCCGAAGAGGTGTTGATCCCGATATACCCTAGCGAGCTCGAGGGGATCGACACGTCGCCTTCGGGAGCAGGTCGATCGGGGGGTAGAAAGCCAGTCGGTGAGCAGCCGAAGTTTGAATTCCGTTATCAGGGGGTCATACCGACGTTGGAGTTTATGGCCAAGAGCGACGGGTCCATCAAATCGAATCTGCAAGGGCAATTGGCCGATGTGCCTTGTCGGGTTTGCGGAGGATCCAAGATCAATCCGCAAGCGTCTGCCATGCGTTGGTTTGACAAGCGGATAGGCGACTTGATGCGCCTGCCTTTGGAGGATCTGCTGGTATGGATTCAATCGCTTGATTTCTCGTCGCATCAGGCTCAAGTAGGTGCAGAGCTTCGCCGTGAGGTTCTCCATCGACTGCGATTTTTGGTGGATGTGGGATTGGATTATCTGACGCTTGGGCGGACTGCGAACACGCTTTCGGGTGGCGAGTCGCAACGGATTCGACTTGCAAGCCAACTCGGTACAGGGTTATGCGGGGTGTTGTATGTGTTGGACGAGCCTACGATTGGGCTTCACCCGAGGGACAATGAAAAGCTGATCCGTGCGATGCATCAGTTAAGGGATTTGGGCAATACGTTGCTGATTGTCGAGCATGATCGCGATGTGATACGTAGTTCCGATGCGATTCGGGATTTTGGACCTGGGGCAGGTCCTTTGGGTGGCAAGATCGTCGCTCAGGGGAGCGTCGATGAAGTTTTGCAAAACCCCGCTTCGGTCACGGGCCCTTACCTCAATGGGATCAAATCGATTCAGATCGATCAACGCCGCGCCTCGATCATCGATCCGCAGACGCGAGTCGAACGGCCAGGTTGCAAGTGGTTGACGGTGCGCCGGGCGGCACACAATACGCTCAAGCTGATCGATGTTGCGTTTCCGTTGGAGCGATTGATTGCAGTCACCGGGCCGAGCGGAAGCGGAAAGAGTTCATTGGTCCAGGGGATTTTGTACCCAGCGTTAGCGCAAAAATTCTATCGGACCAATACCGCTCCTGGTGCGCATGCTGGGATCGAAGGGGTCGAGCAGCTCGATAAAGTCCTTCAGGTCGATCAGTCTCCGCTGGGCAATAGTCCCTCAAGCACGCCAGTGACTTATACCGGGGTTTTCGATCCGATACGGCAATTCTACGCCTCGTTGCCCAACGCGGGATTCATTCTGTCGAACCACTTCAGTTTCAACGCGGGCCAGGGGCGATGCACGGCTTGCGATGGGGTTGGAAAACGACGAATCGAGATGCATTTCTTGCCGGATGTTTGGATCGAGTGCGAAGCTTGTCAGGGCAAGCGCTACCAGGAACGCGTCTTGGCGATCAAGTACCGTGGTAAAAACATCAACGACGTGCTCGAGTCGACAACCGCCGAAGCCTTGGATCTCTTTAGCGAGCAGCCGCGGATCGCCAAGATGCTGAAGGTTATGTGCGATGTGGGGCTCGACTATGTGAAGCTAGGGCAGAGCGCACCGACCCTTTCGGGAGGCGAGGCACAGAGGGTTAAGTTGGCCGCCGAACTGGTCCGTCCAGCGACGGGCAAAACGCTCTTTGTGCTCGATGAACCGACTACCGGCTTGCACTTTGACGACATCAACAAACTCATGAATCTCTTGAATCGACTGGTCGACCAAGGCAACTCGGTGATAATCATCGAGCACAACCTCGAGGTCATCCGTGTGGTCGACTGGGTGATCGATCTTGGGCCCGAAGCTGGCCAAGCTGGAGGTCAGATCGTCTTCGAGGGCAGTCCGCATATGCTCATCGATTATGCGCGAAGCACCATGGCGGAAGGTGTCCCGAAGGGTCGGCATCGGAGTTATACTGGCGAGGCGTTGGCCCATTGGGAGAGCGTTCGAACCGGACAGCCCGGGTTGGTCCGAGAGTCGAAACCAACCACTGAGCCAATGCCGAAGCCTCGTGTGGGCAAGAAGCGTAAGTCACCCGAATAATCGTTTATTGTTACCGACAGGAGGCGTTCATGACCAAGTCCTATGCGTTATTCATTGCTGGTTTTTTTTCGCTAGCAATCTGCTCGGTCGGAAATTTTGGGGCGAAGGTTTTTGGCCAGACGGCCGAGGGCTCGGTCCGGGTGGATATCGCCAGAGACACATGGGTATCGAATTACCCAGCCGAGCAGAGCGGTTCGAATGGTGGGGCGCCGAGGCTCAAGCTCAAGTCGATCATCGAGCTTTCGATCATCGATTTTCAGCCGGGAGTGCTCAAGGGCAAGCAGATCCAGGGAGCGAAATTGCTGCTGAAGGTCGAGGGGGACCGACCTATTGAGCGAGTGACACTCAGTACGCTCAGCGCCGATTGGATTGAGGGGAACGGGAGTGGGTATCAGAAAGTTCAGGGGGCATCTAGCTTTACCCACCGTGTGTATCCGACGGAGCGGTGGTACGACTCCGATTTGACTGCGGTGAGTATTGGCCAAGGCAATACGCTCTATGCCTCGGTCGATGCGAAGCCTTCGTCGATCAAGGGCTGGGTCGAGTTGGAGGTTCCTCCTGAGATTTTGCTCGCTAGGATCCATGGCTTGAGCTACGGAATTGTCTTGATGGATGACACGGGAAGCACATGGACACGCAAGGGGGAGGAATTCAAGCAGGAGATATTCCCCAATCGATTCGTCGCGAGCAAGGACTCGAACCGCTCGAGCGCTCCTTACTTGCTAGTCCAAGTCGGTCCCGAGGCACCCAAGCAGAACAACAGCGCGATCGCTTCGGTGGACGAATTGACGTTCTTGCCTCCTGACGAACAAGATCCCCGTCCGAGGCTCACCTGGAAGATCGATCCTAGTCGAACCAAGGAGTTGATCGGATTTCGTGCGATGCTCGACGGCGAGTTGCTCGCTCCGTTTTGGGTGCCGTCGATTCGAAGCCATGTACAGCATCGCTTCACGATGCCTTTGGATCGGATCCTCTCGCCGAATTCGAAACTGGTGAACAAGGATTCAACTCCAGCGAAAATTAGCGTTCAGACTATAAATAAGCACGGGCAATTTGGAGGAGAGCTGATTGTCCAAGTTCCAATTTTGCGTCAAGACGAATCGGAATTGGCGCTCAAGCCGATCGCAAACGTCAGCGACAAAAAGAGCGCGAACTTCACGAACGACACCTACTGGGTGGGAACAATTGAAGGTGCTAGGACGCAATGGAGTGTGATCGATCCGCTCGATACGTATGTTGCTAAGTCCAAGAGCTTGATCCCCTCGCAGCGCGAGAGCTATTTGAAGTCCAACCATCTTTTCGATGCGCAGACACGCACCGTGACGCTCGATATGGCGCGAGGTGCTTGGGCTGGTTTTCAGGTCATATCCAAGCAGCCCGGTGCGCCGAGAATGACATGGACTTGGCAAAACGCCGAAGCGCAAAAGAGTCTTCTCGAATCGTGCCAACTCGAGTTTTACGCGTATCGGGAGGTACCAAGCGGTGATCAATCGATTCCCGATCCGTTGCTTGCGCTTCTTTGCGAGGGAAGTTATCCTAAGTGGACCACGCGAGACTCGCCGCAGGCAAGAGGATCGAATTGGTTGGTCGAGGCCTATGTTCCGCCCGAAGTTCCAGCGGGAGAATACAAGGCGAGTTTGAGAATCGAGCAGCAGGATCAATCGATCGAGTTGCCGGTGGTCTTGAAGGTTCATGACAAGGTGATTCCCAGGACCTTGAGTTTTCTGCCGGAGATGAACTGTTATGGGCTTCCGAGCAACGACATCGATTACTACCGGTTGGCTCAAAGGCATCGAACGGTCGTCAATCGAGTTCCCTACGGCCAGGGGGGTAAGCTCGCCGATGGCTGCGCCCCGGATTGGAAAGACGGGGTGTTGGATTGGGGCGCGTTTGATCGGCGCTTCGGAAGGCTCTTTACAGGAGAGGCCTTCGAGGATCTGCCCCGGGGCAAGATTCCCATCGAGTGCTTTTATCTTGCGATGCATGAAAATTGGCCGTTGCCGATCGATCCGAATTACAACGGGAGTTACTGGGCTGACCAAGCGTTTCCCGAATCGTACCGTCAGGCTTGGGTTTCATCGGTTTCCCAGAGCGTCGATCATTGCGCCGATAAGCGATGGATGGAGACTCGCTTTCATGTCTATTTGAACAACAAGAATAATTTCAAGGCCAAGGGTTGGTCGCGGGGTTCCTCGCCATGGTTGCTCGACGAACCGGCAAACTTCCAGGATTTCATTGCCTTGCGTTATTTCGGGTTTGCCTTCCGCGATGGCCTCGAAGCGTCCGGAGTTTCGAAAGCCGCCGGAATTTCGAAAGCCGCCGGGTCGGACACCAAGGTCGATTTCCCGAGGGTTGTGTTTCGCGCGGACATTTCGCGACCGCAATGGCAGCGAGACACGCTCGATGAGATGCTCAAGTTCAATGTGGTCGCCAGCGGTGCGTTCAAGGAGTTTAAGTCGCTGGTGCTTGATCGCAAGTTTCGCTTTGGCCACGAGGTGGTTGTCTATGGTGGGAATAATCCGATCGGCAAGAGCAATGCGACGGCGGTCGCTTGGAGTTGGGATGCCTGGAGTTCGGGTGCCGATGGGATTTTGCCTTGGCAAACCATTGGTACGGAAAATTCCTGGAAGCAAGCTGACGAGTTGTCGTTGTTTTACCCTTCGGTGGATCCGAAGTTGGCTGGCCCGATGCCGTCGATACGGTTGAAAGCCTATTGTTACGGGCAGCAGGATGTGGAGCTTTTGAATCAGTTAGCCAAAGCGTCTGGTCAGGACCGCTATCGATTTGGCCAGAGGCTTCGCAAGTCGCTGCAATTGAAGTCTGAGGATCGGGCCGAGGGTGATTATGCGGAGCCTGCCACGTGGAGCGACTATGGGGCGCTTACTCCGGAGATTCTTCATCGTTGGCGGGTCGAATTGCTCACGCTTGAACAATAAGCTTGGACGAAAAGCTTGGACACAAACCGTTGAGTCTTTTACTTTTCGGCCAGTCCGTCTTCCATCATCATATGGAAGACCTGGGAGACACTTTTGTTGAAGGGTTCGGTCGAGGCTTTGTACTTCTCGCAGATGCCGAGGACTCTTCGGTGGAATTCGCGAACTTGATCATCGGTGACGTCCTCGCGGAGGCTCAATCGGCCGGAGCGTGGTTCTTTGAGTCCAGCGCTTTGGAATGCGAATTCCATTTCGGTCATCGACAAACGCCCTTCTGAGGCGCATCGCAACCAGCGGTCGCAGGTCTTTTGGACATCTTCTTTTTCTTCGTCGTTGAAGCCTTGGGAGGCTCTTACGTAGCGAAGGATATCTTCGACGACGCCCCATTGCAGGATGGTCGAATCGGTCAGTCGGATTCCCAAGCGACTTAATTGCCGGGTGGTCAGTTCACCTCGTTCCATTTTGGACGAGAGATCATTGAGTTCGTCGATGATGGCGGTTTGGTCGGTTTTGCTCAAGGCGGAGTCATCGACCCAGGGGATGAGTTGTTCGCGAAGTGCACGCGCTGCGCGGGGGCCTTGGTTGCCCGTGAGCATGAAGGACATGTAGGCAACAGCGATGCACAGGAACATCAGCGCGACGACGGCCACGACCATGCAAGCCGGTCCGAGCGAGACATCTTTTTGGGGTCCGCCACTAAGATTGGCGTTAGGATCGCCGTTAAGCGTGTCGTCCGATGGAGGGTTGCTAGAGGAGCTCAACTGAGATTTTCCAGGTTAGGTTTCGTCGAAGTGAATTTCAAGGACTTCGTAACGCAGAGTCCCTGCGGGGGCTTTGACCTCGACAGTTTCGCCAACCTTTTTGCCCATCATCGCGGCGGCAAAGGGGCTTGTGGTCAATATCTTACCGGTTTCGTAGTTCTCGTCCCCTGCGCCGACTAGGGTGTACTCTTCTTCGTCGTTGAATTTCAGGTCCTTGAGTTTGACGGTCGCACCGAAGGCGACTCGGTCCTTGGGCATCGAGGCGACATCGACGATATGGGCGCTGGAGAGTTTGAATTTCAGCGAGTTGATTTTGGCCTGCATGAGCCCTTGGTTTTCTCGCTGGGCATGGTATTCCGCGTTTTCCTTGAGGTCCCCTTCGGCTCGGGCCTCGGCGATCTTTTCGGCGATACGGGGCATTTCATCGTTTTCCAGGCGTTCGATTTCAGCCTTGATTCGATTGTACCCTTCTCGGGTCATAGGTACGTAATCGCTCATTGCAAACTCCTGTTTCGACAGAAAAAAAGATGCGACCTTCTTCGGCTCAATTCGAGCCAAAAGGTCGCATCATGTCCGACTGCTTATTTCAACCTCGGTATATCTTTCATCGCTTGTACGAAATGTCAAGTAGCGAAACGGACAGAGAAACTAACGGGAGGTCGCTTCGTAAATCGGAAGATGCCTGTAGGTGACTTCCAAGGATAGCAAATTCATGCTCGTCACGTAGAGTCGGCCGGCATATTCCCCCCAGGCGTCGGGGATCGGCCCGTTGGGCTCCCACGACCCGGCGTAGGGGCCTTGGGTGACTTGGGACTCGATAAGCAACGGATAGAGGGCTTGGTACCAATTTTTCCAGCGATCTTCCCCCATATGGAACAGAACCTGGGTGGCGTAGTACCAGTAATACGTATCGCGTTTAGGGGCCTGCTCGGTCCCCATCGCCGGGGGGCGTTGGAGCAGCCAGTCGGCCCCTTGGGCCATGGCGATGTTGTCGCGTTTCCAGCCCATGTAGAGCCGCATGAGCAACCCAACGCTGGTCATGACAGGTGTGGGTAGCGCTCCGTGTTTGGTCTCCGGGGTATTGGCTAGCCAGTTGTAACGGTATAGATACTGCTCTCGCAGGGAGACTTGGGAATGCTCAAGCCATTTTTCGATGCCCTCGAAGGTCTGTTTGGGTACATACAGGCCCGATAGTTCGGCGCTTTTGAGGGCCATCATTCCCCATCCGGTGACGCTCGTATCGCTTCCGACGCGCGGGATGTATCGCCATCCACCTTCCTGGCGGTCCTGGCTATAAACCAGAAAATCGACGGCCCGTTGGGCAGCGCTTCGAAGGTTCTCGTCTTGGGTCATCCCGTAGGCTTCGCATAGGGCCAAGGTTGCGATGGCATGGCTGTAGAGCCATCCGTTGCGATCGGAGGCTTCCTCCATCGGACGGTACAGGTCCCCGTTGGACTGCTGGCCAGCGATGAGGAAGGCGAGTGCCTTGCGACACTCTTGCTGGTACTTGTATTGCACATGGCTATAACCGGCCCCTTGAAACGATAGGAGCGATAGGGCCGTGGCAGCCGTGTCGCTGCGAATGACGGTCCTTTGGCCGAAGTCCTCGAGTTTCCATGAACCGTCGGCCCGCTGATATTTGGCGAGAAACGCTAAGCCTTTCTCGATGGCCTCTTCGGTCTTGGGGCCAAGTGGACCCATGGCTTGGGTCTCTAGGTTGCTCGATTCATCCATTCGCCGCATCCGCTGCTCGAAGGCAGCCGCCGGGATTGGTACGAGTCCCTTGGATGTCCCCTTCATCGCTTGGTTCGCTGGGCGAAACTGGTCCAAGCCCGGTAGAGCACCACCCGGGTCGCTGAGGCTAGGGAGTCGAGCCGTCGTTGAATCTGCGTTGGCCGTCGGGCTAGGAGCTGCAGATGCGATCCGACCGACGATTGAGTCTTTCCAAGGTTTCACGTCGAGTGAGCCGTTGGCATCGGCGGTCATCGACTCGCGCAATTGAACGCCTGAGGATGGGCTATCGCGACGCGCTACCTGGGCGCGGTCGCCGATCAAATCGCCGATGCTAGGCAAGGGGCTCGGTTCGGCGGTGGCCGCAGTCTCGCTGGTCTGCGAGTCGATCGGGATCGGGCTCTTTGCGCCAGGCAGATTATTTAGCCGGTCCGGGCGAACTTGTTCTGCCCGCACCTTGGATAATGCCAAAGATAACGCTTGCTCGCTCGCAGGTGCTCGGGGCGAGTTCAAAGCCGTATCAAGCTCGCGTTCCAGACGGTTTTGCTCGGCCAGCTCGCGCGTTTTGGCGATAAGCTGATTGCTCGACGGAGCGGTCAACGGAGCTATCTGCAGACGGGTCGCATCCCCCTGCGGTAGAGCTTCCAGCGGGAGAGCTACAGGTGCCATGGTCGCACGCTCAAAGCTCGGTCTTTGCACAGCCGTCGGACGCTCGAGCGACATCGCTTTGGATTCTTGCATTTGCGGCAATTCGGCTTGGGCCAAAGCCGTTGGGATTACGTTTTCGATCTGGATCGCTTGGCGGGGCGATTCGGAGCTTGTGGACAAGGGTCGCTCCATCACCTCGGCTTGCTCTAAGGTCAACTGCGGTTCGGCGAGTTCTTGCTGGGCCAGTTGTTGATCGAGTATCTGTTTTTTCGAATCGAGGCTCGGCGGTGGTTCGGAGTCGATCAGTTCGAGGGCTTGTTGGGGTGGGGTTTCAGGCCGCAGTTCGACTTGGCTCGCCGGATCGATGGCGCTCGGCACGGGTCTGAGATAATCGGGCTTTAGGTAATCGGACGCAGATCGCTCGGGGGACGTTGGTGCGGTCAGGAACGAGGACCCCTGCGACATGTTCTTGAGTTGGACTTGGACCTCTTGGGTGCCATCCTTCCAAATCCCGGAAAAAAGGACGGTGTTGATCGCCGCGACGGTCAGTCCTAAATGCATCAGGACGCTCAGGAGGAATCCGGCCTGAATCGATCGCTCAGCGCTTTGAGGGATCAAGACGTGGGCGAGCATGGTCGATCCGACGATCACCGTTGGGATTGCCAAGCAGTAGGTCCAAGCGTTGTACAGGACACGAGGGTCATCGAAACGAAAGACGCGCAGGACCATCATCATCACGAGGAATCCAAGCAATCCGATCGCAAGATCTACGAGCCAGACGCTCGACGACGGTCGCTTCATGGCGAGCTCCCGGGATCGCGAACCGTGGACTCTTGCGAATCCTCCTGGGTGGTGATGCGATACGAGGGGACCTTCAAACGATTGCAAAGATCGATAAGCGAAACGACCGATTGGAACTCGACCCGTTTATCGCCACGGAGAATCACCGTTTGCTGGATCGGGTTATCGACGATCGCTTGGCCTAAGATCGATTCGAGTTGGTCGATGTCTAGGCGTTGGCCGCGGAGCATGTAGGTGCCATCTTGGCCGATGCTCACGACGAGTTCCTCAGGAGCGACGGTCATCGGCACGGCGTTTTTGGCCGAGGGGAGCTGGATGGGCAATTGCTGGTCGTCTTGGGAGAACTGGGTGGCAACGAGGAAGAAAATCAGCAGCAGGAAGACCACATCGATCAGGGGCGTGAGGTTCAGGGCCTCGAGCGCTTTGCCTTTTTGGATTCGCACGGACATGGTCGGCCTGGGAATGGGTCTCGGGAAAAGTCGACGGTCTCGGGAAAAGTCGTCTGGGTCGGGCTAATTCTACCGTTTGGCATCGAGCCGATCCACTTTCAGGTCGCCCAGAGGGGTGGGAATTTGCCGGACACTCCGAATAGATTGATTCAACTTTAGGAATCGGATAAGCCGAAAACTCCTATTAGTCGCTCGGTCGGAGTCGTACCGATGACGTCAAATAAGCCGTGTTCTCGGGGGGGAATTATGATTCGTAAGGCGCTGTTGTTTGTCGCCCTGGCCTTGGTTGCCACTATCTCGACTGCCAGTGTTTCTCATGCACAGGAGTCGCAACAAGCGTACGGTAGGAGTTGGGGTGGAGCGGCGAGCAATCGCGATTACGCTCGATTCAACCACTATCCCTACGTCTACTACCCCCAGAATTTCTATGGGGCCGACTACTACAAGAGCAGCGACAGCCTGTACCATCGCTATGCTCCTGAGGCTCAGATTCCCGTTTACAACCGTCATTGGTACAATGAGTACCCGACCAACCGCCGGTACCACTGGGGTCATCATTACATCCTCGACGTGTTCTAGTTCGCTAGATGCGAATTGAGCGATCGGAAAACGCATTCCATTTCCCGCACACCGTGGGTTGCCGTCGGCAGCCTGCGGTGTTTTTATTTTCCATTCGCTCGTTGTTCCGTTCATCGTTCCGAGTTTCAATATGTCGGATACTCCGTCGCAACGCAACGTAACGAAGCGCCAGATCGCGCGATTGATTGGCTCGTCGGTCTATCCGATGTGGGTTCTATCCGAGGACTCCCAGTTGGTCTTTACCAACGAAGCCTTCGATGAACTCTTTGCGGACCGGATCCAAGATAGCTTGGGGCTGGTCTGCACGGTCGATGCGCAAGGAACACTTCCGGATCAAACGCTTTTTGCCCGTTGGCTAGCTTTGCCGGCCAACGGTTCGCTCGACTCGGTCCGCTGTGTGAATGACTCGATCCCCGACGGGCTAGGATCGGGCCCGAGCCACTGGATCCGCAAGCCGGATGCAACGTCGAACCGATCGTTGTTGCGGTGGATCTTGCCCTTGGACGATTCGGCCAGTCCATGCCATCTGTGCGTACTGAAGCTTGATTCTGGGGATACCCAGGCGATGCTCGATGCGGGCTTTCATCAGCGCATCGAGGTTCCGGCATTGTCCTTGTTGCTCAGCGATGCGAAGCTCGATGGGATCTGGTACTTGCAAGGTGCATCGGTAGGTACTCAGACGCTGCGCAAGCAGTTGCAATTGGCGATCGCCAGTGAGCATCCGCTTCGATTCGTCGCTCACTGCGGCAATTATCTGTTGGCTTTGGCTATCGTTTTGTTCAAGGAGCGCCGGGCTCAACGGGCCGAGCGACCGGCTCGGGTCGCCCCCTTCATCATCGATGGCTCGCTGATGGACAAGGATCTTTTGCAGAGCACCCTGGATTGGATCGATGACACTCGGCAGAGCCCTAGCCTTCCCGAGGTCATATTGCATCGCATGGAACAACTCCCCTTGGAGCTGCGTGAACCGTTGGCTAGACGATGCCAAGAGCAAAATTGGAATTACCTCGTGACTGTCGGGCATGCCAGCGAGCCAAGGCTGGTCCAGGGTGGCGATCTATGGGAATCGATGATCGCCAGGGCATCGGTACAGATTATCCCGATACCCGCACTCGCGTCGCGTACCGGCGAGATCGAAAGCTTGCTTGTCGCTTGGATGCGCAAAGCCCCGCAGGCTCGCTGGAGCCCAGCGTTTCTCGATGCCCTGCTGGCTTATTCTTGGCCCGATGACATCGATGAAATGGACCGAGCCCTCGAGCATGCCATTGGCTTAGGCAACGAGCAGATTCTCGATGAGTCCCATTTGCCGATCTCCTTGCGAACCTATCCATCGCATATCGAACGTGCCGAAGCCAACGAGCCGATCGTTTTGGATGAAGTCCTCGAGCGGGTCGAGCGAATGCTCATCGAGCAAGCCTTAGCCAGCCATCCTCGAAACAACACGGCAGCGGCCAAGTCGCTTGGGATCTCCCGCGCAAGACTCCTGCGACGCATGCAGCAGTGGGGACTCGGTTCGGCACCTGCTGCAAGCTCGCCTCAGGATGAGGTGATCTTCGAGGAGCTAGATGCTGGGGATGACTAGTGGCGTCCTTGCCTCGTCGGTATCCCGCCGAGTAAAACATCCCTCCGAGTAAAACGTCCCGCCGAGTAAAACGTACGTTCCCAATCCGTTTGCAACTCGCATGAATGCACCTCGTTCTAGCCAAGTTCCTTAAACACCAACGCACCGAGCGATCCTATCTTGTCCCAACGCATCCTTGTTACCGGCTACGGAGGTTTCCTCGGGGCGGCCATTTGCCGGCAATTGATCCAGCAAGGCTACCGAGTCCGGGGACTTGCTCGTGGTACGTATCGGGCACTGGCCGATGCGGGAGTCGAATGCCTCCAAGGCTCGATCCATGACCCTCAAATCGTTGAGCACTCGATGCAGCATGTCGATGCGGTCATCCATACGGCTGCGATCGCCGGTGTCTGGGGCAAACGATCCGACTACGAATCGACGAACATCGCCGCGACGGACCTGCTACTGAAGTCCGCTCAGGCGCATCGCGTTGGAGCTTTTGTCTACACCAGTTCGCCGTCGGTGACCTTCGATGGTTCCCCTCAATCCCAGATCGATGAGCAAGTCCCTTACCCCACCCGTTGGTTGTGCGATTACCCACGCACCAAAGCCATCGCAGAACAGCGAGTCTTAGGTGCAAACCAGCCTGGGCATTTGGCGACCTGCGCGTTGCGTCCGCATCTGATTTGGGGGGTGGGTGATCCCCACCTGATTCCTCGGGTGATCGAACGATGTCGCCAAGGTCGATTGAGGCGCGTCGGCACGGGCCAAAATCTCATCGACACGGTCCATGTCGATCATGCGGCCGGAGCCCACGTCCTGGCGCTCCAAAAGATGCTCGCCGGGGATCCTCGGGCCGCCGGCCGTGCGTACTTCATCACCGACGGGCAACCGATCGCGTGCTGGGAATGGATTTCCACGATTCTGCAATGTGCAGGGCTTCGAGCTCCGAGCAGCTCGATCTCGGTTTCGGCAGCCTACAGCATCGGTGGAGTTCTCGAGAAGCTCTATCGTTGGACGGGCCGTACCGAGGAACCGCCGATGACTCGGTTCGTCGCTCTGCAACTGGGTGTAGATCACTACTTTGATATCTCGGCGGCCAAGGAACGCTTGGGATACGTTCCGTGGCTCGATCGCCAAGCAAAGATTGAGGAATTGCGTAGCTGGCTCATGCCACAATCCTAACGGTTCGATTATAAATGAAGCTCGATTCCCGCCGTCGATTCCTGTGGCTCTCTTGACCTTGAACCTCCCATGCATGCACCGTTCGTTTCTCGCCAATCTCGCCAATCTCGCCAATCTCGCCAGATTTGCCAGATTTGCCAACTTGCGCTCGCGTCGATCCTCGCATCGTGCCTGATGCTCCAGGGGATTGCCCAGGAGGCCAAGCTCATTCGTGATACCTGGGGCGTACCCCACTTGGTCTCCGATGACGAAGCGGCTGCGATGTACGCTTTTGGATATGCCCAGGCTCAAGACCGCCTCGAGGATATCTATTTGGCGATCCGGACCGGAGTCGGTCGCATGGCCGAGATCCAAGGTCCATCGGCCCTCGAACAAGACTACATGATGCGGTTGGCTCACAACGATTCGCAGCATGCGGATTATCTCAAGAAGGCCCCCGAGGATACCCGGAGGAATCTCGAAGCCTTCACCGCAGGCATCCGAGCTTACATCGCCGAGCATCCCCAGGAAGCCGCCGCAGTGTCCATCGACATCGAGCCATGGCATCCGTTGGCCGTCGGCCGCGCAATGATCTTGCGCTGGCCACTCGGTACGATGCGCGATGATCTGGGCAAAGCACCGGTTCGGCCTAAACCTGCCGCAGGATCGAACCAATGGGCCGTTTCGCCGAAACGCTCTGCGGACAAGTCGGCGATCTTGCTCTCCGATCCGCACCTGACATGGGAAGGACTCGCGGTCCTCTACGAGGCTCGCTTCCACGGCGGTGATCTGCACATGAATGGCTACTACTTGATCGGATCGCCCATGTTGGCGATCGGACACAACCAACGCGTCGGCTGGGCGTTGACCACCGGCGGTCCGGATACCTCCGATGTCTACGAGATCAAATTCCGAGCCAATCCGCTGCCTGAGTACCAGTACGATGGCCAATGGCGCCCGATGCGAATCGAGAAGTTTCGCATCGGAGTCAAGGATAGCGAGCCGATCGAAAAGACCGCGCTGTACACGCACCTCGGACCGGTCATCTCCGAACCCGATCTAGCCAACGGGATCGCTTACGTCGGCGCCTCGCCCTACCTCGAGCAAACCGGACTGTACGAACAGTTCGACGCGATGGCCCATGCCAAGGACGTCTACGAATTCAACGAAGCGCTCGGTCGACATCAATACAACGAGCAGAATGTGATGTCGGCGGACGTTCAAGGCAACATCTCCTACGTTCGAAACGGAGCCACCCCGATTCGACCCGACGGCTACGACTGGACCCGACCTGTCGACGGCACGACCAGCAAGACGGCTTGGAAGGGCATCCATCCTCAATCGGACTTGGTCTGTTTGATCAATCCCGCCAAGGGCTACATGCAGAATTGCAACATCAGCCCAGCGAACATGATCGTCGATTCGCCACTGACTCCAGACAAGTATCCACCCTATGTTTACAACGTGAGCTGGGACCAAAACAATCCTCGCGGACGCCGCACGATCGAGATGCTCGAATCGGACCGTTCCGTCACGATGCAAGACGCGATGAATGTGGTGCTGGACATCTACGACAACTTGGCTCCGAGATGGCAGGCCGAGCTTCGCGAAGCCTACAACTTGTACGGCAAGAAGTATCAGGACAACCAAACCTTTGCCGAGGCTGTCGAAGGCATCCTGGCTTGGGATGGCAACTACACGATCGATGCGACCGCCTCGGCTCTGTTTAAGTTTTGGAGGCTCAAGTGCGGTGAGAAGCTCGACCTCGGACCCCTGGGTCAGTCCCAACCTCTTTCGGAGCAAGCCCGCCAGCAGATGCTCGAGCTACTGGCACAAACCATCGATGAGATGACCACCAAATACGGGGGATGGAACGTGCCCTGGGGGCAAATCCACGTCGTAGGTCGCGGAGGAGCCTATTTTCCCGCTCCCGGTGCGGACTACAGCTCCGGCGACAAAGAAGCGAACTTCTCAGAAACCCTGCTCGATGTGCGCAGCACCGATCTTAAAGAGTTTCCAGGAGTCCAGGTCGCCAACAGCGGTTCGATGGCCATGATCTTGATGTTCTTCGACCAAGAGCATGGCGTGAGATCTTTTACATGCACGCCATGGGGGCAATCCGGACACGTCGAGTCTCCCCATTACGTCGACCAAGCCGCCGCGTTGTATTCGATTCGAACCATGAAGCCGACATGGTGGAATGTCGATGAGCTGCTTGAAAACACCGAGTCGACCAAAACCATGCAGTATACCAAGTAGCCCATCCCACCATGAACAAGTCACTGCTCCTAGGTTTACTGGCGTTTGCGATTCTCACCGGATCGGTCTGGTGGTTGACCCGCAGGCCCGATGGACTGAGCGTCACGCAAGTCGATCAGCTCATCGCCGAATCGGACTCGGCTAGGCCCAAATCCGCTGCGCAAGTTGCAGACGCGACACCAACGGAAAACTCGCGAGGTGCAAGCTCCGATCCGCGTTGGACTTATCCAACCAAGTTTCGGAATATCAAGCCCGATGTCGCTTATGTCGGAGATAGCAACTGCGCGCAGTGCCACCAGGAACTTTGCACCTCGTTCCACCAGCACCCCATGGGTCGCTCGGCAATCGCCGCCGGTACCGACGGATTCGAATCGCTCGAAGTCGATGCGATGAACCCTTGCCAAGTTGGACCGTATCAGATGAGCGTCCGGATCGAAAACGGCACGATGGTCCATACACTCGGCTCTAAAACCGTCGATGGCCAAGCGATTGGTACCCTGGATTTTCCTACGACCATCGCGATCGGATCGGGAACCCGGGGTCGCTCCTATTTGGTCTACGACGCCGATTCGGTTTGGCAGTCACCCGTCAGTTGGTTTTCGACCAAGAAACGTTGGGATGTTTCCCCGGGCTTTGATCTTGGGACAGCAACCCAGCGGCCCACCGTTACCGAATGCCTTTATTGCCATATCAACCAGCACGAGAAGATCCCCGATTCGATCAATCGGTACAAGCTTCCTCTGAGCCCCTTGCAGTTGTCCATCGGTTGCGAGCGATGCCACGGACCCGGCGAATTGCACTCAAAGGAGCGGACCGAAGGCAAGCCGCTCGACGAGTCGCTCGGGGCATCAGCAGGTCGAATCGATACCTCGATCGTCAATCCGAAGCATTTGAGCGATGACCTGCAGTTGTCCATCTGTGCCCAATGCCATTTGAGCGGTAAGGCCCGAGTGACACGCAAAGACCGCTTGGCAAACGAATTCCGCCCCGGAATGCCTCTGGAACTGTTCATCAATGCGTTCTTGGCACACCCCGAAGCGAAGTTCAAGAACAAGGCCGTCGGGCATTTTGACCAGATGCTCCAAGCCAAGTGCCGTACCGCATCGGGTGGCAAATTGCTCTGCACCTCGTGCCACGATCCGCATGCGTCGTTCGAGCCGCAGGAGGCCCAACGCCGATTCATCGATGATTGCAAATCCTGCCATCAAACACAGGTTTGCACCGAAGTGCAAGAGGCTCGCGACAAGCAGCAGGACAACTGCATCGCGTGCCACATGCCAACGAATTCCAACACCAATATCGCTCATACCAGTCTGACCGACCATCGCATCATGCGTCGACCGAGCGAGCCTCCCGCGTCGAACGACGGCCCGAAGGACCAGTCCCTACTGGTCCCCTATTTCCAAAGCGAGGTGCTCAGTGCCGACGAGCAACGCCGGGATCTGGGCATCGCTTTGATCGGCTTTACCGAAAAGATGCCAATGAACCTGCCGATCAAGCGACCGACGGTCGAACAAGCCCGGGCGATGCTCAAAGAGGCTCTTGAACGCGCCCCCGATGACATCGATGCTTGGATCGCCTTGAGCACCGCAGAGATCGCCAGCGGCAAGCCCGATGCGGCCCTTGCAGCCATGCAGTCGGCGATGCGGGCTGCTCCCAAGAGCGAAGAAGTCCTCGCGCAGGTCGCTTATGTCGCAGAGCTCGCCGGACGGCTCGATCTGTCGATCGCAGCTCTCAATGACTTGGTCGCCATCAACCCCGGATCGATCGACTATCGGATCAAAAGGATGGTCATGCAGGTAGCCAACGGAGACTTTTATCAAGCGCAAGCCGAGAGCCAAGAGCTGATTCGAATCAATCCGCTCCAACCGACGGCTCGGTTGATCTCAGGCATGTGTTTGTACGGCTCTGGCGAGAAATCGGCTGGACGCAAAGAGGTCGATATCGCGATGAACCTCGCCTCGACGCAGCAACAGAAACTGATGATCCAAAACTGGTTCAACCGCTTCGTGGCTTTCCAAGCAAAAAACGAACAGGATGGCCCCCAAGGGTTGCCCGAGCGTTAATCGCAATACTTCAATGTTCTCACGCACGGCCTCGGAGGGCCATGCTACGGTTGGAAAAACCCGTGGACAGTCCCCGGTTTCTTGTTTAATCCGTGAGCCAACCAGCGCCAGCGGTTGGGCGATTTAACCAAGCCCCCCAGGACGCTGCGTTTGGGCTTTGATCAGACCAGGAATGCCTCTCTTCGCGTAAAATAGGTCTGCGACCCGTTTGTGGATGAACTTGATCGAATCGTCACGTACCCGCACGGCCTCGGAGGGCCATGCTACGGTTGGAAAAACTCGGGGACAGTCCCCGGTTTCTTGTTTAATGAGATAGCCCAGGGTAGAGCGCAGCGCCACCCTGGGTACGCTGATGCACGAACCGCCTATCGGCGAATCGTTCGCTACTTGGGTGCCGAATGCGACGCGCGGTAGCGCTGGAGTTGCCGTCGATGATGCGGGTCGCGCGGGTTGAGTTTGTGGCATTGCAACGAGATTTCGATCGCGCGATCCACCTGGCCTTGGACGAAATGCACCTCGGCCAAGGTGTCTAGATACGTGTCGCTCGGGTAACGATCCGTGACCATCTTCGAGAGTTCCATGGCTCGGTCGATCTGGAATCCGCACTTGACGGCAAGCCATGCGGAATTGTTGGCGATCAAGACATCGTCGGGGTACTTTTTGAGTTGTTCCTGCATCGGTTCGTAGTAGACCTCGAACCACTCTTGGAGGGTCTGGCGGTCGAATTTTTCGAGCACCCAGGGGACCGCGTCGATCAGCGTGTTGATCTGCTCGGGGTTCATGCGTTGAGCGGCCCTGAGGAACCGATCTGCCTTGGCCCGATCCCCCTTGCCGACGGCTTGCCAGAACCCTGCCGCCAGTACGCGCTCGTACCGCCAGCACCACCGGGTCCAATCGATATCCCAACCGATCGCGAGGCGACCACGGGCCATTTGCAAGTTCATTCCGGATTGGGAATCGAATTCCGAAAAGATATCGAAAAGGCAACTCGTCAATGTCAGTTCGAACGTCCGATCGATTCGCTCGGGATGATCCGATACGGACTGATGGTACTGATTGGCCAGGAGCGAAAGATTCCATACCCAATAGATGTCCTCCAACCACAGGTTGCCTAAGCTCGATGGAAAGGAATCGAATTGCATCTGCAGGAAGCGTCCGATCGGTTCGGCAAGTTCGAAGCGTTCCGTGCGCCGCATCTCTTGCGAATACAAAGCGAATGCTTCCATCCCGCTGGTGCGTGTCAAAAACCTTTGGTCGAGCCACTTGAGCGAATTTTCATCGTTCAATTCAGCGAGCAACTCCCAAGCCCATTGGTAAACTTCAAGGCTCCCAGGAGATCGCTGCATGCAGTCTAGCACCAAGCTCCTGGCTTCGGTGTACTTGCCCAGGCGCCCTAGGAATTTCGATCGCATCAGATCAGCTTTCAGGGATTCGCGAAGGCTACTGAGCAGATCGATCGCATCGTTGGTGGCTCCCATCGCATCGAGCGCCTCGGCCAAATCGAGCACGGTCCCAGCCGGCGCGATCCCCTCGCTCATCCGAATCGAAACAGCCGATTCAAACAGCGTTCGAACTTCGCCGAGCGACCAGCCCTCAGGTCGTACGCCTTGATGCAGCTGTTGCAGCCACTCGAGGAGTTGGAGGTAGGTTTTTTCCGGATGGTCCTTTTTGAGGGCTTGGAATAGAGGGTACGAGGCTTCCTTCATGTAAGGGAAGCTCTCTCGGAAGAGGTCCTCGTAGGTCATGACCCGTTCGGCCTGGGCCTCAGGGAAACCTGCGACGGGGTTGCCTGCGACGGGACTGTTCTTACGCTTGCTAGGTTGCGGCTCGGAGTCGATTTTCGACATGGCCCTTGCAAGCACCCCGGCGCGCAGTTCGTCGAGTCCGTAGCGAAACGTCTGCTGTACGTAGTCTTTCCAAAGCAGGATCTGCTGGTCCGAAGGCTGGCTTTCGATGAACCTGAAGACGCGCTGCTGGGTCGCTTTGGACCAAGGCAACTCACCGATCCTACGGAACAGCGCCTGGAACCGAACGACCTTGGTAAAGCCTTTGCCCTCGGCGACGTTGCGATCGAGCCAGTCGGAGACGGTTTTCTCGGTTCGCACTTCGAGTTGCTCGGACTCGAACAACGCATCGAGCCGGTTATGGAGGAAGTACATGTTCATCAGCTCAACCGGCGCGTTGTTCTTGAGCTGAGCAAAGACCGCCTCGGTATCACCGGTAAGCAATGCCAATTGGGTCGCAAGCACTTGCGCCGCGATGTCTTTGGACGACGCCTTGCGAATCTCGTAAAACGCTTGTGCCTCCTCGTGCCGATCCAGGGCCTCGAGGATTAAAGTTCGGGGGATTTCCGACCAAGCCGCCGAAACGAGGGTCAATCGCGATGGGTCCAAGGCCAGCCAGTCGTTCCAGCGAAGATTTCGCAGGAGCAGTTTTTCAAGAGTCTCTGGCCGACCCGACTGCTTGGCCAACGCAGCGGCTTGCTCGATCTGACCTTCGGTCTCTAAAGCGACCATCTGCATATCGGTCGATTCGAGTGGCACGGAGACTTTCCAGGATTCGCCCAGACCGAGCGAGCTCCATCGGCGATTGAGCCCAATTCGCACAGGGTGCGAGGGGAGCAACGCATCGAGGAATTTTGGAATCAGCTCGGGCCTTCGCAACGCCCAGGCTTGATCAAACACATTCTCCAGACCGTTTTCGCCGCGTTTAAAACTATTCTGAAGGATCGTATCGAGACTGTTTCTGGGCAGCGATCGCATCAACTCCAAGAGCAGATCGAGTTTGCCCTCCTGAGCATAGCGTTCGACGACACTCAAGGAGCCTTGGGCCAACGCCGGATAATCGCAAACCGCATCGAGTCTCGCATCGAGCGGACCGGGCAAGGCTCGGATGCGTCGGAGCCAAATCAACGTCGCTTCCAATTGCGGATCGTCGCTGACCAGATCGACCGCAGGATCGCAAAGATTCAAAAACGCTTGCCTGCGCTCCGATTGGTTCGGTGCATTGAGTTGTTTGATCCAGCCTTGGACCGTCTTGGAATCCGGGCCGCTTGCGGGCAACGGATCATCGGCCCTGGAATTCGCAAGCATCAGGCAGAGTGCCAACAGCATGCCTGATGGGATGACGCTCGATTGCCCGAGCAAACCCCTTGGTGTTTCGGACTTGTGTGTCATTCCTTCGGATCCCGCTGAAAGCCCTTGGCTATACCGTACACCACCAACCCGCTCAGAAACGTCCCGATGCACATGTAAAACTGCTCTCGCTTGACGATCCACGCCCCTGCAATCAGCAGCAACGCCCCTCCAATATACACTGCCAAAGCAAGGTGCTCCCACCATGCGATCGGTTCGCGGCGGTGCATTTCAGAATACGCGATCCAAAGAGTCGCCGTGGCAATCGCTCCGCAAAGCGTCAGGGTCAGCCCCAAATAGCTGATCATCTGCAAAACACTCGCGCTCCAAACAATCATGCAGCTTGCCAATGCCTGCAGGCCGATCGCTAGTCGAGGCGTGCCGGGGGTAGAGTCGACGGGGTCCAAATGGCCGGCAAGGAGACTCGGCAAGAGCCTGTCTTTGGACATTTGTGCGATCACCCGTGGACCGATCGCGAGCATGGCCAAGACGCTCGTGGCCGAGGAGAGTGCGATCGTGATTCGCATGACCCACTGCAATCCAACTCCTCCGACATTCATGGCCACCCCCGATACAAAGGTGTCCTTGCCCGCCACGATCGACTCCTGGGTGTCGCACATCAAAAACAAGGTGTTCAGCACCAGATAAGTCGCAGTCACGAGGATGCACGAAAGGACCATCGACCGAGGTACAGATCGCGAGGGGACTTCTCCTGCAATGTATATACTCGCATTGAATCCGGTGTACGAAAGCGCGATGAAAAACAATTGAATCAGCAGGACCGTCAAGAACCCAGGCTCGCGAAACCTTCCCCAGTAATCCGAAGCGATCCAAGGTTGGTTCAAGGCCGGGGTAAAGCCAACAGGTGTAAAGCTATCGGCAGGACCCAGCCGCACGAGGAAGATCGCGCAAGCGACCGCAAAGATCGTAAAGCCGATGAACTTCATCGCCACGACGGCATTGTTGAGCCAAGCACCCGTGCGCAAATTGACGCTGTGGAAAACCGCGCATATCACGATCCACAATGTGGCCAACAAGCGAGCTTGGACCGTCGACTGCGGAGAGCCTAAGATCGTTTCGCCAAAAATCAAACCCGCCGCAGCAATCGGGGCGGTAAACCCCGCGATGATCGAAATCCAACCGGCCATGAACCCGACCGATGGATGGACGAACCGACTCAAAAAGACATACTCGCCCCCGTTGAGCGCTGCTCGCTTGGCAAGGGCCGCATAAGCGATCGCGCCGCAGATCGCATGCACTCCACCTATCGCCCAAGCGACGAGCACCAAGCGGGCATCGCCCAGGGCTCCGAGCGCATAGGATGTCGAAACATAAACCCCCGCGCCGATCATGTTTCCAATCACCATGCAGACCAAGGAGACCATGCCGATCGAGCGATTCGCTGGGGTGGATTGCACGGTCGAACGGTTCCTTATTGCGATGAACTCTGGCCAGTAGACTCACCCGTCGTCTGGCCAGTAGACTCACCCGTAAAGGCCGCGCCCAAGGCCATCATCCGATCGAGCAGACCATGCGAATCGCAAGGCGTTTCAAACCGCAGGTCGGTCTGCTTGCCATAACCGCTGACGAAACTGGCCGCTTGCATCGGCAACTTGCCGGCCATTTGGACAGTCTCCAAGACCAACAATCCATCCTGGGCAACGACCGCTACCCATTGCTTGGGATGATCGATGACCAAAGATGCTTCGAGAGCCGAATCGCTCCAGAGGACTTGGCCAGGGGTCCAACCAAGTTCGGCGATCTTCGCCGGATCGATCGCCATGGGTTTGGCCCGATGGATCACGGCCCTTACCGATCTAGACGGGACCGATTGCGCCGTTGTCGATTTATCTTTTGCAGGTTTGTCTTGGGGGAAGACCAGATTGCCAAAGACACCTGGCCAAGGTTGTAGGCCACGGATTTGGCGATCGATCCATGCGATGGGATAGCGGAAGTCGAGCTGGCCGTCGCTCTTCTTCAAGCGAGGAGCTTTGGTCGTCTGCTCGGGGGCCTGTTCGATCCCCGCTTGCGCATCGCCACGGGCGAGGGTCTCGATCGCCAACAAGGTCGGTTCGACCCCGAGTTGGCTCAAGCGAGCTTCGAGGCCATCGGCCGATTCGTCGGGTCGGATCGGCGTCTCGCGTTGCACCATAACCGGACCTGCATCGAGCTTGGTGGTCATGTGGATGACGCTGATGCCGGCCTTGGAATCACCGGCCAGGATCGACCATTGGACGGGTGCAGCCCCGCGGTGGCGAGGCAGAAGCGATCCGTGCAGATTGATTCCACCGAGGCTAGCCGTAGCGAGCGCTTCTTTCGATAGGATCTGGCCGTAGTCGCAGACGATCAGCAGATCGGCTTCGAGTTGGCCGAGCCACTGGATCGCGCTGGTGTCGTTGATCGAAGCCGGGGTAAAGACGGGCAAGTCGGCTTGGCGTGCCCAGGTCAGGATCGGACTCTCGGGGGGAGCCTTATCGCGAGACGGGTTTTCCACCGGTGGCTTCGTCACGACGGCCAGGATCGTGTGGTGCGAGCGGGCGATTTGCTGGAAGCTGGGGAAGGCAAACGGGCCTGTCCCCATGAGCACAAGTTTCAACGGACGGTCTGTCATGAGCGCCTCGGTGGGTTACTGAGGCTTGACATCTTGGTTTTGAGCCGAGAGGTACTCGATCAAATCGATGAACTCCGACGGGGCCACGGTTGCGGCGGCTCCCTCGGGCATCGAGCTTTGCTGGAGTGTTCTTCGTTGCTCGATTTCGTCCTTGGCAATCTTGCGGGTCTCTTTGCCATCGAAGATTTCGACCCCTTCGTCGGTATCCGAGACGAGCAAACCGGTCACGACGCTTCCGTCATCGGTAACGATTGCGGTCGATCGGTACTTCTCGGCGACCTCGGCGTTTGGATCGACGATCGATTCGACGAGTTTGGCGCGGATCATCCGTTTGGCGACCCCGGCCAGATTCGGGCCGAACTCTCGACCGTCTCCGTTACCGACCTTGTGGCAGGCGGTGCAGTTTCGGACGAAGACTTCGCGGCCTCGGTTCACATCCCCTGGGATTTGTGTCAAGGCGGTCATCGCTTTGTTGCGTTCTTCGGCTGGCTTGGGTTCCTGGGACATCAGGACCTGCAGGTGGGGAAGCGCAGCGACTCCCGTGGCGTTTGACGCCATGAGCTGTGCGACCATCTGCTTGCCTCGCTCGGAGGCTTCGGGGATATGACCTGCGACGAAGTCACCGATCCAAGCCCGTTCGTTGGGTCCTAGGGCGTGTTGGATGGTGTAATCGCGCCAGTAGTCGGCAGGTGCATTGGTCATGGCAAACAACGCCTTCATCGCCGACTTGGTCGGGAAGAAGCTCAAGCCACGAGCGGCCTCGGTTTGGACGCGGGGGTGGCTATCGGCTGCGGCAGCAATGAGCATCTCCTCGGCTTGGGGGACCTCATCTCGGGTGTCGGCCAGGATCCTCACGGCCGCTGCGCGGGCTTCAGGAGCTTTGGCCGACGTGAGCACTTTGGCCAACAGATCCAGGTCGACCCGATGGTGCGACTGCTGGATCCATAAAGCTTCGCAGCAGTAGCGGTCGTAGTCGGCCGAAGTGGGGTCTTTGCTGGCCAACCAAGTTGGGATGGCTGCGATGACCTCGGCCTCGGGTCGATCGCGCAATTCGCGTCGGACTCGGTATCGGGTGCGCCATTCGTATTGGCTGAGTTGATCGAGCAATTCCGAAACGGACTTGCCATGCTGAATCGCAGGTTCGACCAACGGTCGATCGGCGTAGACCAAGCGATAGAGTCGACCGCGAACGTGGTCGCGATTGGGGTCTCGCTGGCTGTACTGCATGTGTCCGACCAGAGCATTCGCCCAGTCGCCGAACCAAAGGGCGCCGTCAGGTCCGATCTGAGGGTCCGCAGGGCGGAAGTGCTTATCGGTCGAACGGATCAAATCGTCGGGTGAGCCGTCGGCGTTCTTGATTCTCCCGCCGCTGTATCCTCCGCCGTCGTCGTTGAGCGTAAAGCGAGGCATCCCGTTCATGTTGATGACGCATGCGTAAGTAAACTGGCCTTGGACGCTCTCCGGGAAGTTACGGCTCACGAGGAACTCGCATCCGAGGGCCGGCCGCATCCCTTCGTTATTGAACACAAAGTTCAAGCCTTGACGGCCTCGGAACTGGGTTCCGGATAGGGGAGTATCCCAAGCATGATTGGCAGTCGTACCGTCTCCGACGATCCCTTGTCCCCATTGGTTGAAGACGTAGCACCACATGTTGTATTGACCTGGCAACGCGAACTGACGGATCTTCAGGGTGCGTGGATCCATGACATAAGCCCCACCGTCCCCTTTGCTTCGGTGCGGTCCCCACGGAGTTTCTAGCGTGGTGCTCGTGGCGATCCCTTCGAGCATGTGGAGCAATCCGCCGTTGTTCCATTCGAAGGCGCCGCAGGTGTGGTGGGTGTCATCGGTCGCCCAACCGTCCATCAAATGGATGACTTGATCGGCTTTGTCGTCCCCATCGGTGTCCTTGAGGAACAGCAAGCGAGGTTGATCGACGACCAGCACTCCTCCGTCGAAGAACTCAAAGCCGGTCGGGCAATGGAGTTTGTCATAGAAGACCTTCGACACGTCGGCTTTGCCGTCGTTGTCGGTATCTTCGAGGATCACGAGCTTGTCACCGGGTCTGGCGTCCCCTGGTTTCCACTGAGGGTAGGTGGGCATGCAAGCCAACCAAGCGCGGCCTCGGTTGTCAAAATTGAGTTGGACAGGTTTGGCGATGTCCGGGAACTTGGTCTCGTCGGCAAATAGCTCGATTTTGAAACCCGGGGGGACGTGCGTCTGCGCGATGAATTCGTCGGGGGAAAGATAGCGAAGCTCTTCGGCTTCGGAGTACTTTTGCCTTGGGTCGCCAAATCGGGTTTGCGGAACGAATAGCTCGCCGGTTTGGTCGTCGATCGGGGTCGTAGGAACCGATTTGCCTTGGGCGATATCCCAGCAGTATTGGTCGCGGAGCTGGGCCATGCGTCGGATCTTGGCGTACTCGAGGGGAAAGGTTTCTTTATCCCAAGTACGACGACCGCCGTAGACATACCAGCCGTTGAGCATCCGGTAGTCCTGAAGATGCACCCAGCTTTTATCGTTGACAAGCGATCGGAGTTTTTCGAAGCGATTCTTTTCGAGCTGGGGTTGATCATGGGAAAGTTTCGAAGGATCGATTTGGAACAACTGTTCGATCGTCAGTTTGGCGATCGCCGCATCGCCCGATTCGTTCAGGTGGCAACCGTTGATCGTGTATTGCAAGGCAGGCTCTTTGCAAAAGAGCTTGAGCGTCGGAGTAAACAGATCGATGAATGCCAAGTTCCGTTCTTTGGCGACTTGGGCAACCGCAGTGGAGTAGACGGCCAAGCGTTGGTTCTCTTGGGTTCCTTCGGGCAGGAATCGCGAATCGGTCGGTTCGAAAGCCGTCGGAGAGACTAGAACCATGCGAGGGGCCGGCGAGGCTGCGCTTCGGGGGTATTGGCTGGCAAGCTGATCGAGGTACTGATGATACTGCTTCTTGAAGTCCTCGACGGCGTCGGCACCTAAGTAGGATTCGTTGAAGCCGAAGAAGCACAAGTACGTATCGGCGGTGAAGACCTTCATCGGATCATCGATAACCGTGTAGTCGGCCGATCGCTGCTGGTTGTTGACCGCTTCGGCAGGTCGAGCGAAATTTCGCACGACCAGATTGCCTTCGGGCTTGAGCAGGTGCAGGTAGGTTTCCAGGTTCCCGAACAGGTTCATCCGTTCGGCAAGGGAGTTTCCGACGAGGGCGATTTTCTCACCGCTGACAAACTCAAGCGGCAGGACGCTCGGGGGCAAATCCGTACGGTTTGGCGACGAGACGCTCGTGGTGGCCCAGAGGGCCGCAAGGCTGCAGCATCCCAAGAACGCGAGCACCAGCGGTATGGAGCGGGTGAGTACAGAGAGACGCACAGGCCAATTGCGTCGGACAGGTTCAAATCGAGGCATAGGTTCGATCGGCTCCGAAGAGAGGGTCGGTGGGGGGGATGGGCGTTAAAGAATATCATAATTCGAATCTTGGTTTTTTTCCATTCGCAATCGGCCGCTTGAAATGCCCTCTGCCAAGAGCCATCAGCCAAGAGCCCTCTGCGAAGAACCCCATGCCGATCGCAGAGCGTTTTGCGTTTGTGATACACTCAGAGCCCACATCTGCGATCGCTGCAAGAAACCGCTGCAAGAAAATAGAGGCCTGAAATGCGAACGATGCTTGCTGGTGTCCTTTTACGGGGCTTTGCCCTAGCTTGCGCGGCCTATGGGGCTTATACGGCCTATGGGGCTTATACGACCCATGGGTCTTATACGGCCTATGGGGCTTATACGACCTATGGGGCTTATACGACCCATGGGACTTATACGACCCATGAGGCTCAAGCTCATGAGACTCAAGCAGCTTATACGGGCCAGGGGGAATCCAAGCCGAATATCACCAAGCCGAGCATCACCAAGCCGAATTTCATCGTGATTTTTTGCGACGATTTAGGATGGGGGGATTTGGGCTGTTTCGGAAATCCGACGATCCGCACACCGAATTTGGACCGGATGGCAGCCGAGGGACAGAAATGGACGCAGTTTTATGTGGCCGCCCCGGTGTGCACTCCGAGTCGCGCGGCGCTGATGACCGGACGCTATCCGATTCGAAACGGGATGACCAGTGCCAAACGTGCGGTGCTGTTCCCCGACTCCGGCGGTGGGCTTGGGTCCGAAGAGATCACGCTTGCCGAGATGCTCAAGCAGGTCGGATACACCACCGGGATCATCGGCAAGTGGCACTTGGGACATCTGCCCAAGTACCTTCCTACCGAACAGGGCTTCGACAGTTATTTCGGAATCCCCTACTCGAACGACATGGATAAAATCGCGGGTCCGGGCTATATGGCCGAGGTGCGCAAGGATGCTTCGTATTACCCTCAGGTCGAGCACTACAACGTGCCGTTGATGCAGGGCACGCAAATCATCGAAAGGCCGGCCGATCAGAACACATTGACCCAACGCTATACCGACCAGGCCGTACGATTTATCGAAGAGAACCAGGAGCGTCCTTTCTTTTTATATCTCCCGCACTCGATGCCGCACATCCCGTTGTTTGCCTCGGAATCGTACCGGGGCAAGTCGCGCCGTGGGCTCTACGGAGACGTCGTCGAGGAGCTCGATGGGAGCGTCGGCCGGATCCTCGATACGCTGCGCGGGCTCAAGCTCAATAGCAAGACGTTGGTGGTCTTCTCGTCGGACAACGGACCGTGGCTGTCGTTCGAGACCCATGGAGGATCGGCAGGTCCGTTGCGAGCCGGCAAAGGGACGACGTACGAGGGAGGCCAACGTGTGCCGACTCTGTTTTGGTGGCCGGGGGAAATTCAGCCAGGCACCAAGCATGAGATTGGATCGACTTTGGATCTGATGGCGACATTCGCTGCGATTGCCGGCGGAGAACTGCCAAAAGATCGCAAGCTCGACAGCTACGATTTGTCCGGAGCGTTGCTCAAGGGTCACAGCAGTCCGCGTCAGGAGATGTTCTTTTGGACCGAGGCGGCATTGCACGCGGTCCGACTCGGGCCTTGGAAGTTGCATGTCAAAGCCCGAGAGCCCGTCAACTATGGGAAAGAAGCCGTCTTGCCCAAGCCCGAGCTGTACCATTTGGAGCGCGACGTATCCGAAAAGTTCAATGTGGCAGACAAGTATCCTGAGGTCGTCGAGCGCCTGATGATCAAGATGCGCGAGCATCAGGCCGACATCGATCCGCACGAGGACATGCTTGCGATTCCGACCAGCAATTAAGCCAGTTCAACGCGATGCGCAAGTTCAGCCGGTTCTGATACAATCCAAATATAATCCAAAGGTGCCGTTCTTTTGAATCGAGCGTCCTTGTTTCAATCCTTATTGCAATCCTTAGGCGATGATGTTTAAACGTTCCTCTTCTTGGCGTTCGCATTCCTGGCAATCTTGGCGATCTCAGTGTATCTGTGCATGGATGGTCCTGTGCGTGGCGGTTTTTGGCACGGCCTCGAAGACTTCGGCGCAGGAGCGATGGAGCCTCGAGCAAGCGAAAGCTTGGCAGGACAAGCAAGGGTGGTTGGTCGGTTCGAACTACATGCCCGCCTATGCGATCAATCAGCTTGAGATGTGGCAGATCGGGACCTTTGATCTCGATCGCATCGACCTGGAGCTCAGTTGGGCACGCAGCTTGGGGTTCAACTCGATGCGGGTCTTCCTGCACGATCTGCTTTGGACTGGAGAAGGAAAAGACCTATTGGATCGCATGGAGCAGTTCCTGAGCATTGCCCAGAAGCACAAGATCGGGATTGTCTTTGTGCCGTTTGATTCGGTTTGGGATCCGCAGCCCGTGGCCGGTCGTCAGCGGGCGCCCAAGCAAGGGGTCCACAACAGCGGATGGGTCCAGAGCCCAGGCGCAGCGATCCTTAGCGATCCGAACAAGCACCAACTGGTGAAGCCTTATTTGCAAGGCATTCTGAAGCGATTCAAGGACGATCCTCGCATCCAGGCTTGGGATTTGGTCAATGAGCTCGACAACGACAACGCCAATTCCTATGGCCGCAACGGAACGAAAACCGAGTTGGCCAACAAAGCCCAGATGGGTTTGCTTTTCGCACAACGGTGCTTTGAATGGGCGCGAGAGATCCATCCCTCGCAGCCGTTGACTTGCGGCGTGTGGATTGGGCTTTGGGAGGACGAGTCGAAGCTCAGTGCGGTCGATAAGCTCTGTTTAGAAAATTCCGACATCATCACCTTCCACAACTACGGGGATGGACCCTCATTGCGTCGTGCGATCGAATCGTTGAAGCGCTATGAGCGTCCGATCGTATGCACCGAGTACATGGCCAGGGGCAACAACAGCCATTTTGATCCGAGCCTCAAGATCCTCAAAGAGCAGAATGTCGGAGCCCACAATTGGGGCTTTGTCGATGGCAAGAGCCAGACGATATATCCTTGGGACTCCTGGCAGAAGCCCTATAGCAACGAGCCCGAGTTGTGGTTCCACGATATTTTCCGAAAAGACGGGACCGCGTATCGGGCAAGCGAAGTCGAGTTCATCCGATCGGTAACAGGCGTTAAGCCTTAGATAGGCCTTTGATGAAGCGAACGAAGATGTCGAACGATTTGGGGCGATGGCACGTTGGGTGTCGCGCGATGTTGCTTTTGTTGTGCGGATTATTTCAATCCGGTTGCATCCAGCGCAGCGAGCAGACGGCGACGATTTACTGCGCGACGGATCGGGAGTTTGCGGCCCCGATCCTCGATGCGTTTGAGCGTACCCAGAGCGATCCGGCCCACAACGATCCGGCAGCAAAACAGGGGTCGAAACCACCGTCGGCCCGGGCTGTCCCTGGAGCTGTCCCTGGGCCCATAGCTGGAGCCGTGCCTGGGAAAAACCCGGCATCGTTCGGACCAAGCGATGGCCAGCAGAACGATGGCCAGCAGATTGTTCGGGTTTTTGACGTCGAGGCCTCAAAGACGCTTGGGTTGGTCACGCGCATCGAGCAGGAGTCAGCTCAGCCGAAGTGCGATGTGTTTTGGAACAATGAGATTTTGCACACGATCCGTTTGCAGAAAGCCGGGTTGTTGGAGCCACGGCGGTGGTCGATTCCGGACAATTGGCCGGAGGGATTTGTCGCATCGGATCGATCGTGGGTGGGATTTGCCGCACGAGCGCGGGTGTTGATCGTCAACACGCAGAAATTAGCGCAGCGCGAGCAGTGGCCTATGCGGGTCCAGGAGTTAGCCGATCCGAGGTGGAAGGGCCAGTGCGGTTATGCCAATGCGATGTATGGAACCACGGCGACACATTTTGCGGTATTGGCATCGCATTCTAGAGCGTTGGAGGGCATGGAGTGGTCGCAATGGCAGGCGTCGATCAAGACCAATGCGGTGATGCTTGCGGGGAACAAGCAGGTGGCGTTAGCCGTTTCCAGTGGCGAGTTATCGTGGGGATTGACCGACACCGACGATGCGTTGATTGAGAAGGAAAAGGGGATGCCTATCGAGATGATCTTCCCAGACCAGTCCGAGGGTGGATTTGGGGCGGTGTTTATCCCCAATACTGTTGCGGTGATTCGCAGGTCCCCGCATCCGGTGTTGGCTGGACGGTTGGCGGATTACTTGATCAGTGAGAAGACCGAGTCACGTTTAGCGATGAGTTCCTCGGCGCATTTCCCGATATGGCCTGGAGCCAAGGAGCAGTCACGGATCGAGACGTTGGGGATTCGCCGTGCGAAGATAGACTACGAGTTAGCAGCCGAGGTAGCGACTCGAGCCGCCCAGAGCGCAAACAAGCCGCAGGCGCACCTGCCGTGAGCCGCATGGGCGCAAGCCGCGGGCGTGGCCAGTACACGGCCACGCCTTTTTCATGGGCAATCAAAAAGGGTCCTAACACCTTTTCTGCTTCCCTGGGAGAGCCCGCCTTCATGCCGAATGGCGTTGAATTAGTGTAAGCGGAAGTGCGCAAGCACTCCGGTGAGTGATGGAATGTCCTCGATATCGCAATGTTGTTCACCGGACGGATTGCGCCGTTCTGGTTTTAATTCAACGCCATTCGCCTTCATGCCGGCGGGGACATTGGCAGTGCACAGGCAAGAATCGTGGCGATCAAGGATTTTCTTTACCCGAGAAAGACTTCCAGTAAAATGTCAGACGGACCGTTTTTCACCACGTATGAATTAGGTTGAATCGGCTTGCATTTACAGATATCCTTTACTTACTCCACAATCATCCCCCGGCTAGTACCTATCGAACCCGTACCCCCAATGTCTTTGACGCCTGAAGATAAGAACCGACTTATAAAATGCCTCGAACGCTGTGCTAGCCTTAAAGAATCCTCGGCGAAAGAGAAGTTCTGCATCGAGGTTTTCCAGACCTCAGATTCATCGCGATTGAATGATCTGATTCATGCCGGAAAAAATGAATTTGCAACGCTAATTGTCGGAGACGTTGAAATCGTCGACCACCCCTTAACCTACGAAGGTTGCTACCGCGCAACGCTCAATGCCGCAAACAACCCTGACGACAAGGCTTGGTTGAAAACCAAGCTAGATGGTTTTTCAGACGAAGCTATCGAGCTGTTCCGCGAAAATGACCTGATTCTTAACCCCTACCTGATCGATGAAGGTCTCCTGCTCCGCGAGGAAGAAAAGATGCTCGGCGATTGGCTCGTGGGAAGTGACGATCCAGACGACCGCTTCCTATGCATCACCGATTTCGGCGGTGCCGGAAAAACCGCTTTGGTTTGGAAATGGCTCAACTCAAAAGATTCGCTCCATTGGCGATTCGAGAAAAAATGCCAACTGTTCTGGTCCACGTTCTACGCACGTAACTACAACTCGCTGGACTTTCTCCGGAAGATTGCCCTTAAACTCAAAATCGATGGAGTCGATGCGAGCGGGACTCCCCCTCGTGGACTCGATGTAAACCATCCCACAGATTTCCGACAGGCTTGGTCGACCCTCATCGACTCGATCCTCTCCAGACTCGCGAGCATAAACCAGCCTTGGCTGATCGTCATTGATGGCCTCGAGCGCGAAATGGGTATGTACGCCGATCCTGCCAACCAACCCTACGATAGCCAAGCCCAAGACACACGGAAGGAACAGGATCAAGATTCCGCAGATCGCTTCCACCCTGATTACGATATCCGAAGCGCTGTCTTCTGTGAGTTCCTAAACAAGGTCGTTAGCAGATCGAATCGATCTCTTCGATTGATCGCCACATCGCGTCTCTTCCCAAACAATATCCCCAAAAACAATCCGCTCCAATCCGGTTTCCGAAATATTCCTCTCGGACCCTTCGACACCCACAAGCTATGGTCGTCGGTTACCGATTATGAAGAACCCGACCAATTAGCAAAACGGTTCCTCGCTCAGGTCGGAAACCACCCTCAAATCGTCTCGATCGTTGCGGCCGCTTTCAACAAGTCTGGACAAGAAAGCTTCCAGACTTGGTTGCAAAACGTCCAGGATAACTTCCATGCGTTTTTACACGATTTGGACAAGGAGCCATGGGTTACCAATCGCCGTCACGCATGGCTGGCACTGGCGACCAAAGATCTAGTGGATAAAACGTTGCTCTGGGGGCTCCTGTGCCGAGTCGCCTGCAACCCCGGGGAATCCTCCATCCGCTCCTTGCACGATACGGCAAAAAAACTCGCCGGTGACGACTACTCCTGGACGTTCCAGAAAACCCAGGGTATTCTAGAAGAACTCAAGGCGCGAAGGCTCGTGGGGATCGGTCAACATACCCCAGTGTCTTCGGATGCGATGCAATCTCCGCAGCAATTCGTTGACATCCACCCCGTCGTTCGCTGCCATCTGTATCAATACGCTCTGACACTTCATCAGCGGAATCCTATCCGCCACACCGACTCCGAGCGATTGATCCATCAAGTCCTCAAACAAGCTGAATCGGATAGCGGTTTATTTCTGGGGCTTATCGATCCGAGAAACTACGAAGAGAGACTGCTTCAGCTCCAAGAACGCTACGGATCCGATGGCCTCCCGTTTGACCAAGCAGCCAATTACGATCAGATTTGGAATGACCACTTCGCTCGGTTCTATCCTCAGGATCCTGCTGCTGGAGATCCACGGATGCGTATGCCAGCGGTCCGATTGCGCAAAAACCAAGCTTATATTTCCATGCAGTCTGCTCATCTATTCACTGTCACGGGCAGGTGGGAAGAGTCGATGCAGGCCTACCGTGTTGCCGAAATCGCATACGAACTTACTGGCGACCTGGAAAGCTCGATTGAAACGAAGCAGGCTCGCACTTGGCAACAACTCTACGGCGGTTCTCTCTTTGATTTCGAAAAGTTCTTCGTTCAACGCTACCGCAATGATCGCAATCTCTGGAACCCGCAATCCGATCCTCTATGGCTTGCGATCGGATTGGCTGTCCGCCGCTTTCCAAGAACGACCGAGCTCCTCGAATCGCTTGAAGTTTTCTACAAGAAAAGCAAAGACGGATGGAGTCGCTGGCAAGCTCAGACTCTTGCCGAGTGCTGGTACTATCTTGCCAAGACGCCCGAAGAATTTCGCCGACCGATCGAAATCATCGATGGTTTGAATGCGCTAACACACGCTACGCACCCCATCCAACGCGTCTGGGAAATACTCACGCAAGGAATCTGTTACATCGAGCAAGGGGACCTCGTTTCGGCCCGCCATTGTTTGGAACAAGGACGAGAGGTGTCGATCAAGAAAAACGATGCGGTCACCTACAGCTTTGCATTGGCTTATATGGTCGAGCTCGAGGCGGCGGTTGCCCAGCAGGCGACAAAAGAGAACAAAGCGCTTGCCATGATCCACGCGGTCGAACAAGCCAAACAGCATCACGGCAAATACCACCATCAGCGCGACAAAGAAGGTCGATTCCAGGTCCCGGCGACTATCGCCAATTTGGGTCTTTCGCGGGCAACTTGGATCGCGTCCCGAGGTACAGACGCGGAGTTGCTGACCGAGGCCCGCAAACATGCCCGTACTGCTTATCGTATCGCCGCAGGTGCGGATCCGGAATTTGGTTTTGGATTAGGAATCGAAAAAGCACAAGCGATGATCGCCATGATCAATAAGAAACTGAAAGACGGCATTGGGGAAGAAATCCAACAGCTCTCAAAAGGTCTTAGCCCTATTCAAAAAAATTCCCATACGAATGAACTCGATCTAGTGATCCAGGAATTGCTGAAGGAGCTTGCATCATGAGCCACGGCTGGAGTCAGAAGGATTTTGTTGATGCGTATTGTGAATGGCTTACCGAAAATCCTAAGGATCGCGTTGCAGTTTTGGTGGATCGAGTTATTCAAGAGTCCACGGACATCGTTGCTGAGACCCATGGATCCTTTACACACTACGATGCGTTGGTATCGGACGTATGGCGTCGATTGCACGAGATACCTCAGCCGGCCCGGCAGTGGTATTGCGACTTGGTCCATGCACTCGGGTTCCCTTGGGAGAAAACCACTCCGGTTCCTCAAACCAAAAAGTTCAAAACGGCCCTGAAGGATGTCCTACATTTGCTAGAAACCATGGGCGCACAGGATCAGACACTCACGGCCATCTACCGAGCGTGGGTAAATTCCCCCGAGAAACTGTTTCGGTTGCCTAAATCCAAATTTACGAACACGCTTGGGTGGACTCCCGAGCAGATCCAGAATCAGCTCGATCGCGTTCTGCAGGAGATCGGATTTGCAAAACTCAGTGCAGAGGCAAGCAAATGGTGGAACGAATGGAACCAAGCCGGGGTAACCGCACTGGCAGTGACGCTGAAACGTGCCGAGGAGATCGCAACTCGTGGGGCGTCGATCGACAAGGCGCGTCGTATATGTGTGGGTGAGGCTCGCCAAGATTGGAGAACAACGCTTCTGATACTGGATGCGGACCGCGAGGAGGACGATTGGGTGCGTCGCAAACAGCGAGGCGAGCAGGAACCGATGGCGAAATGGGAATCGCTCCTTGCCTTGCCAGTACGAGACGGTCAACTCGATTTTGAATCGATGACGGCCCAGGAGATGGAATCCCATTACAATACTTTATTAAGATTGATTGGCTGGCCGATGATTGACGAAGAGAATCGTGTGAGTGTTGCAAAGCCGGGTGAAAGAGCCTCTACAGCGGAGTTGGTGAGTAAGGCATGGCTCGATCGATGGAGCGAATTGCAAGACCGAGCGGGAGACCCGTCCGATGGTATAGGGCGAATGATTCGATTGACCGAAATTCTTGATTTAAACAAGATACGTTGGGATACGTTTTTACGAAGCAACGCAGACAAGTCGGATACGACAGTGCTGGGTCAGGTCTATCGGGCGAGTCTGTATACCAAACGGCGTAAGAATCATTTTCATTTGGATTTTGAATATGGAACGGATGCTGTAGGTCAGTATGCCGACATGATTGTGGCGGTGATGAATGCTGACGACCAAGTGCGCCAGCGCATGCGTTGGATCCCAGCAGGAGACTTCGTGATGGGTTCTCCAGGGCGTGAGCAAGGGCATAGCTACGATGAAGTGAGTCATTCCGTCGTCATAAGCCAGGGCTATTGGATGTTTGATATGCCCTGCACGCAAAGGCTCTGGACGGTCGTCATGGGGTCAAACCCAAGTTATTTTATAGATCTCGAACGGCCAATCGAGCAAGTTTCGTGGACAGCGGTGCAGGAATTTGTGGATGCCCTCAATACACGGTTGTCGCATGGGAATCCAATGCCATTCCGACTACCCACTGAAGCCGAGTGGGAGTACGCATGTCGAGCTGGGACAACTACGGCGACCTATGAGGGTGATTTGGAGATCGTCGGAGACGTCAACGCCCCGATTCTTGATGCGATCGCTTGGTACTGCGGAAATTCAGGGCACGAGTACGACTTGGACAAGTCGTACTCGTTAGACGGGGATACGCTTGCGGAGCGGCTGTACGCGAATAAATCGGGTGGCACTCGTAAGGTTGGTAAAAAAAAGCCCAATCTTTGGGGTTTGTATGACATGTTGGGTAACGTCTGGGAGTGGTGTCAGGACTGGCATGGAGTGTATCCAGCCGAACTTGTGGTGGATCCTACTGGTCCGGCGAAGGGCACGGCGCGCGTGATACGCGGTGGGAGTTGGTTCTACCCCGCGCGGTATCTGCGTTCGGCTTGTCGGGGCAGGCTCGACCCGGGCTATCGGAACGGCTACCTGGGCTTCCGCCTCCTGAGTTCTGCTCGACAAGCGACGGAGTCGGGAGAGGTAGCCTCGCAAAGCGAGGTCGCGACAGGAGGCCGAGGGACGAGGCCGATAGAGAGCGACGAGTGATCGCGAGGCGCGCAAATTTTGGCGTGCGGCCAATGTGGATCGGTTTCCCCTAGGGTGGGTGGAGCGGGCTTTGCTGCGCAACCCACCATCGAGCATGGGGAACAACCCAAGCACCCGTTACCTCACGACATGGACTTCCCAGACCTTATGAATCCTTGCCTTCGCAGGATTGACCGAATTCAAGCGCCGTCATTGACTTCGAAGAAATCAACGACGATGATTGGCCGCCGTGTCGCGAACATCACAGGCGGGACGTCTGCCGATTACCGCTATACTAAGCCCAATTTCTCCCGGTAGTCACTTGTCTCGGATCGGATCTAAGAAGTAGGTTTTTAAAGAAAACGTCGGCAAACCAAGCCATGCAAACCCCCAAGACACGCCCCACGGGTGATATCTGAAAAGTCAGTAAACCACTACGATAGAAAGCGGATTGTTGCGTGAACCATTCAAATCCTGTGGGCAACAATTCCAGGAGGGATCATCAAAAAGTAGAGTGCAAAAGCGGATTTTTTCAGTAAAAACCGTGCCCTATCGGTCAAATCATCCACCCTCGCCAAAGACTGCCGCTTACGATGCTCCATTCCCAATCTTCGTTCCGCCCCTGCCAAAGATTGTACTGACGTATGCTCCTCCCGAACCAAGTCTGGAATCAAGTCGAAGACTTCTTCAATAGGATCCCCAGTTTTCAGCCCGAACTCCGCGAAGCGATCTTGTTTCGAATTGCTGGGAGCAATCAGTGGAATGCCCCGTGGGCAAAGCTACAGCAGGTCGCAGCGAAAGATATCTTCATCACACTTCTTCGAAGCACGGTCCAAACCATCTGTGATACGGAACTAGAACGGCTCACTCTCACAGCAATAGAAAAAGCGATCCCAAAGGAAAATGAAAAAGATAAACTAGCAATGGGACGGATCATTTCCGCTCACTTCGGCACGTCAGCGACCGACACACATCAAGTATCCGTGCTATTTCTTGCAGCCGAACCAACCAACGACAGTGCCTTGAGACTAGGAAAAGAGTTCCGCGAGATTCAAGAAATCATCGGTGTTGCCAATCGCGACAATGCGGCTCTCGTTCTGGAAATGCCCGAATTTGCCACGCGACCGAAGGATTTACTCAACAAGGTCCTCGGTTTTCGCCCCAGCCTCGTGCATTTCAGTGGGCATGGTGACCAGTCTGGAGGACTAAAACTTGAATCCCAAGATGGCCGGAGCCACACCGTTCAACCCGAAGCCTTGGCAGATTTCTTTTCACAGTGCAAGCAATACCTTCAGTGCGTCGTACTCAACGCATGTTACTCGTCCGAACAAGCCAAAGAGATCTCAAAACACATTCCCTATGCGATCGGAATGAGCGACAAGATTGGCAACGCGGATGCCGTGAAATTCTCAGTTGGTTTCTATACCGCCCTGAACAATGCGAACACAGATTTCCAAGCTGCCTTTAACGCTGGATGCAGTATGCTTAACCTCGAAAACAGCCCCTACGTGAACGTGCTGGGATTGTATCGAACCGGACAGCGAGTCCAAGTGTAGCCTGATGAACAACCCAAATCCAAGCCTCTAGTCCTAGGAGCCCGTCATGCGTGAGATAAGACTCAGCACTGTAACGATCAGAAGTTTGACCCTGATGGCTGTGGAGGACGCCATCGAATATCTAGCCATGGATTATCCAGGTTTAGCGGAACCCATTCGTAAAGGACTGCCGATTCGAATCCGTGAGTTGAACGTCGAAATACTGGCCGAGAAAATTTGTTCAAGGTGTACTCCGCAAAGGAAGACAAGCGTTCAACTACTTCTTAAATCCTATCGAGAATTGGACTCCACCAAAACCGCTCTAGTCAATCAATGGTTAGACCAATGGAACGCATTCGTAGTTCGTTTGGATGATATCAACCAACGAAGTCAACCACGCAGCGTAGCTAAAAATCTAGGTATTTGGTTTCAAACGACGGTTGAGAATGAGGCTATCGTTCTGGTCAACCAACAACTCATACCCCAAGCCGACTTTGCGGATGTCGTCGGTGTTGTATCCGATATGTTGGCAGATTATCGAGAACATGGAGTCGATCAGCTTGATCCAAGCGATCGGTTGGCTCTGCTCTACGCCTACAGCATCGTCGAGGGGGGTACGGTTCCGAATCAACGGATTCATCCGATTCGAACGGATGTCCTCAGGGAATACCCAACTTATCTGGCCCTTGCCGATCCTGGTAAAGGCCATTTGCAAACGACCGTGTACAGCAAGGAGATGCTTCAAGGAACGATCGTCCACGTTGAAACGATTGACCGTCAGGGCAACGACGACCGCCAAGCCGTTGAACCTTACCGAATCCCATCGATTCGGGATGTTGCAAGGATTCGAGTACACGTTGGAAGCACGACCCCTTGTTCTGTCTTTGTCGGTCGGCCGGTCTTCGAAGGCTGGAAACGAGGGGAGAAGGATTTTGTCCTGTTTCGCCAAAGCCTCCTTAAGGCCGCCCACACGGTAGGAGCCGCATGCTCCTCGATGTTCTATCTCGGAGTTGCAGAGTGCAAAATCGGCATGGATGGTTTGACTTCCAATCAAGCCATCGAGGTCATGCAAGCGATTGCGGGCAATGTTATCCGGGACAGGAGTCGTCAGCGGCTCTCGGCGGCGTTCAATATCAACACCCCGATAATGGACGACCGGGGGGTAGACCGCGCTAATGCGGTGGAAGTCACCGGGCACACCGAGATCGCTTGCCTTGCGATCGACCTTACCTCCAGTGGTGATTTCGATAAGGTGACCCTTGACGGCGCAATTGACGGAAAAAGCGTGCCTTTTTTGAAGCAAATGAAACCCGAGGCTTTAATTGATTTCGTGCATCGCGCGCACGAGAAAGGACTAGAAACCTATATTTCAGCCGGCATGGATGCATCTAACATCGGAGACGCAGTACGGATAGGTATCGGCGGTGTGGGCATGGGTATTCGACTTCATGAGGATAATCAAGTCAAAGAGATAACGCACATCAAGAGAGATGCTCTTGAAGTCCTAAGGAAAAGAGATGAGGCGTGGACTGAAGCGGCAGGAAAAGCAGCTGCCTTGCTTGCCAAGCTCGATTGGCTACGATCGGGCGAGGCGATCACTCAGGAACAGGATGAAAGGAGAGATGACCTTTTCGTTCAGCTCAAGGAATACCATCGATCCAGCGGAGCGGATCGAGAGACCAAGGAACGTCTGACCGGAAAACTGAATCGACTTATTGACGAGTTGTCTCTCGTCGTGAACCAACGGGCGGAGACGCTAAAACAAGGCGAAATAAGAGGCCCTGGTGATGAATTCGATCCGATTTTTGCGATCGCAGCAGCACAAGTGAAAGCGGACGAAATCAAGGGTAAGGAAACCGATCCTGAATTGAAAGCCTATCTGGAACGCAGGGATGCAGAAAGTCTCAAGTGCCTTATGGGATACCAGTGATTGGCGAGGCATTCAATGGAAAGGGCGAAAAAGAGAAGTACCCATGGATAAAGATGATTTCAAGCTTCATCCTTCGGTCAGCGTTAGCTGCCAAATGAGGACCCTCACGGCAATCGAAACGCAAATCCGAAACGCCGTGAACGAGGGGATTCGTCCTGTCATTGAAATCGACTTGGATCTATGCGCCTTACGGCCCGTCTACCGCACGAGGCAAGCTTTGATGCAAGTCGGACATGAGTTTCGTATCGCTGAATTTACGGAGCCAGATTTGCTTGGCATACTTCCAGGTTACTCCGACGAAGCATGGGACGCTTTCCTGAGTGGAACTCATCTAGAGCGAACCTATCCCGAACTCAAGTGGCGGGAGAATGGCCGTCTAGCACGCAGCCATGGCACCCCGTTTGGTCGCTTTCACCAACTCTACTGGACGACAGCCTGGATGTCCGAGGACGAACCCACCCCAGGGCTTGGTTCGTTCGTTCACCACATAGAATCGCTTGGTGCATGCTGTGTCTTTCTCTCGGGACGGTGGGAGAACGAACATGTAGATCCGTCGCTCGAATCGCTAAAAAGATCCGGGATACCTCACCCAAATCTCGTTATCGGAAATCCTTGGCACGAAACCAAAGCCTCGTCACCCCAGAGTGCTCTTTCGGACTCGGCGGTGAAGGCATGGCGGCAGAAGGAAATCCATAAACGTTTTGGAACGCCGGTAGCAATCATCGACGATCGCATCACCAACAGGAATGCAGTCCTATCGGAAAGTCCAACGCCGATGCTTTCCATCGCCATTGCGATCCCGGGATTTACCTGCGATGCCAACAGCATCAACGTAACTCTAAGGATATCGACCTTTGAGCAGTTTTGCCAAACGATAGACTCTCCTCCACAGCGTCCATTGATGAGGACTAGGTATCCGACGCTTGGGTATGGGCAAGTCTGGAGAGGTGAATACGCCGGGCTCGGGAAAAATGGGCTGGGTTATTGCTTACCGAAGCCCGAGGACCAATTGAAAGTTTACGGCGAACCCCCGTTTGGCACGCTGCTGGCAAAAATCGACGGGAAGATAGCCGAGGAGCAGGCACTCGAACACTTTGAAACTACGATTCCCCAGGAGGAGCTTACCGCGCTTCGTGACGCATATCATACGGCAAGGGAACTGGCCGCCCTCGGATTGGCGGCACCATGGAATGGATCCTCTGCGGAGGAGAATGGCCGTTTCGAAAAGGATCTATGGAGATCGCTAGTTTGTGCGTGGCTCCATAGTCGCGATATGGAGATCCTGATCAATGCGTTGGGATTTCCAAGAACTCTTGCTGGTATCCATGATCTCCGCGAATGCGTCGATCGCGACGAGGTACAATGGTTGCTGTTATCCACCAGTCCGGTCGATTTCGACCGCATTCGTCGCGCGAACTATAGTCCCTGGTTAGTTGCCTGGGCTAAGCAACTCAGAGAAGATCAAGTGAATGTCAGTTTCCTGAACCCCCATTTGCTCGTGGATTTGTGTCTGTGGACACCGAAAAGGCAAGGTTCGCAGGATGCCATGGACGTTCACCGACTCTCCGATCATCATGACGGTGACGGAGTTGAACGATACGACCCGATCGAGGCGGGAGTCAACAACTTACTCCATCAGCGTGAAGGTCGATTTGGGGTCAGAAAAGAGCCGGTCGTTTCGTGGCGAGAACTGCGCGATTCAGTCGCGACCGAGACAGGTTCCACCGATTTGTCCAAGAATAGTGCATCCCGCAAGGTACTCAGTCAAGCAATAGATACGACAGAGAAACTGGAAGCATCAGGTTGGATGACTCCCTGGTTTGTTTGTGAAAGGATAGGATGATCAACGCCATGGCAGCTCCCACCAAAAAATCAGTTCTGTTTATCAATGGAATTCTTGAGAAACAAGTAGCGGAGGAGTTCTCAGATATCCAGGATATCTTACATGACTCGGACTTGTCATTGCTAGCTCCGCTTTTCGATGCGTGTTACGAGCGAATCAGAAAAAATGTGAAAGCCGCAAAGGGACTGTCTGTAATCTATTTCGCTGGCCACGCTGACTCTCATGGTGTGCAGATACGGCATCGTAAACCGCAACAAAAAGAACTTGACAATAACAGCGCTCGCTTAAATGCTGAATTGATTCGCGAAGCATTGCGGAGAAACAGGAAAAATACGGTGGATTTGGTTCTTTTTAATTGCTGTGAGTCGCTCGAAATCGCAAGGCGTATCAGTACGCTCGGAGTGGCCAAAGCGACGATCGGATGGGGAACGACCACTAACAACAGGGCATGTAAGCTTTTTGCTACGGAATTTTTCAGGCATCTCAAAAGCGATATCACCGACGGGGAAATGGCAATCAATAGTGCCTTCAATTCAGCAGAAGCACACATTCCTAAAAGTTACGGACTTAAAATATTCTTCCGCTCGCAGAACGAACCGTCTTTTGATGTCACCGTAGAGTTGTGCATAAAAACCTTGGAGAAACAGCGTAACCTGGCGAAAGATTTAGCAAAATTTCTCAAGCTTCCCTCTGATGCGACAGCGAGGGAAATTGCAACTAAGTTGTTGGACGACAGACGATCTAGGACTTCAGCGATTGCAAAGCTAGCGGGATTTCTCGCGGACATTTCTAAGCGAAACCCCTTAATTGATCATGACTACATTGAGGCGCTGAGGATAATCAGGGACTTGGCCTATACCAAATCATTACCAGATCAGGATCTTGCGACTGTCTCAGAGTCTCTTAGTGATTCCATCGCCACGACGATCCTTGATCGTGGTCGAAAAGTGGTGCTTCCGGCGAAGATGAGATTGGACCAAATTAGGAATATACTTCAAAGGGCTCATGCGGAGCTCAAATCACGTGATGAAGCCGTGAGTGATTTTAGTTTTTATTATAACCATTCTATCGACGGGGATGATAGCAGCTACCTGTTTGAGGATAAGCTCATTCTCTTGGATTGTACGGAATGTCCAAGCCATTTTAAGGATTTGAGAAAAAGAGAGGCTTACGTTCTAGGCGTTCTGAAAAACGACTACCCAAATTCAAACCGACACCTGAAACAATTCTTTGAAAAGAAATACGAACTCAATGACTTGTTTGCGGAATTAATCCAGCATCGTAAAAACACAGTGGCGATCCTAATTCCTGAGGATCAACGCGAAATCTGGAATAGTTTTTTAGACAAGCATAAAGAAATCATATCCGTTATTCGACCTGTTCTTGATCAAAAGGTTTACAGTTTATTGCACGAAGCGAATCAGAAAGCCCATAGTCTACTCCAGAAACTTCGCGCCGATGTCAAGTCTCGTTGATCTAAGTCCTCTGTTGCATCTTAAGCATTTATCAGCAATTTCTTGGTAGAGGTAATTGATGTCAATTCGCGAATTCGGTTTTGATTGGAATACACTTGCTCAATTACAAAAACGTTTGCCGATAACAGAACAGATCGAGCGTACCACTCTTGTTGTCAAGACCGTTGGTTACGAACGAGCCAATGATCCACCCTGGGCGTCATTGAAAAACATCGAAGCCAGAAGCTCATTCTTCACGACGCTTAATTCCAAGATCGAGGACATCGACGATTTCAATCTATTCATCAGTTATATCCGCGCCCAGACGGAAGCCTGCCATAATCAATCCGATCATGCATGGCTGGTCGATCAGCAAAAGCGGCTGGATGCATTTTTGACCAAGAAGCCGAAAGCGAGAAAATCAACGGTTCGCGGAACGCGGGAAACAAGGAAGAGCCCCGAGTCACAAAAGTCCACCGCCGCTAAGGAATCAACTAACTCCAAAGCTAAAGGGACCTCAAAACAGGAAACTCCAACCAAGAATCAAACTTATTCACGACTGCAACCAAAGAACTTTGTTAGGGATTGCCTGAAAAACGCACTGATCGACAACAAGGATTTGCTTCAATTGATCTCCCATGCATTATCCGATGGGGGCGATGGTCATGACCTTGAGAGCGTCGTCAGTTATTTCACTGATATCGCCGATCAGGATGATCGCGATTTTCCCCTTCGCCGATTTCGTAAGTTGCTCAAACGGATGCGTGATAAAAAAGCGACGTTTTCAGAGTCGCTTCATCGCACGTCTCTAGTGGTCGTCAAGGATCTTCTCACCGTGGCGTCATTCCCCAAGGAAGACATGCAAAGAATGGAGAATGCCATGATCCAGGTACTAGCCGAAGATTCGGCTTCCATGGATTCGGCTGAACTCAACGCCCACAACCAAAGAGACGCCGAAAAACTTCTCATTGCAACACGCATTAAACTCTCGGGCAACACATTCGACGACTGCCAGATCCCGCAACTCCTCAACCATGATTTTAGTGCGAGCAAGGACTTTAGCATCCTGATGGAGAAAGTTCTCGTCGTTCCTGAACCACCTGCCCCCCCCGACAAAGCGAATAAACCGGAATGGTACGCGAAATCCTGTTTGGTCTCCCTTGGGTACGATCCAGACACCCCCGCGTCATCGGTCGACGTATTCCAGGATGTCCTTATCCAAAATGCCGAAGAGGATACAGTCGTTGCGATGTTCATCACCTACGAAAAGCTGGAAACCATCAAAATCTTGAGGCAATCCTTTCCGCGTCTGCTTCTCGTCGTACTATCCGAAAAGAACGCTCTTAGGTATTCTCAAATCTACATCGATTTAGTCGATACAGATAACCTTCTAAAACGAATGTTAGGGTCCCCGACCAACCGATAAGATAGCATAGTACTTCCCCCCACGACACACCATGAAACCACTACCGATCCGGCTCCCGAGTGGGTCAGAATTCAAGCACCTGCTCGATCCTGTCCACGAACAAGCTATCCGAGGCGCCGCGGCCGCAAACCGTCCTCTGCTCGTGCGCGGTGAACCAGGGCTGGGCAAATCCCAACTGGCCTACGCCGCCGCCTCCCTCCTGGGCCGAAAACTCATTTCCTACACCATCTCGGCAAGCACCGAGGCCCAAGACCTCCTGTGGTCCTTCGACGCCGTCAAACGTCTGGCCGAATCCCAAGTCGCCGCGCAGATGCTCAGGATCTATCCCGAAACCGCGAGCGGCAAAGCTGCAAAAGCCGTAAAGGCCGCACCGCAAGACCCCTGGGCCGATGCCGAAAATCGATTGCGTGAAAAAATCGATGTCAAAAAATTCCTGCTCCCAGGCCCCCTCTGGTGGGCGATCGATTGGGAGTCGGCCAACCTCGCCAACCACGAACGACTGGCCCCCTCCCCTGCCTCAGTGTCCGAGTCCGCCGAGGACTGGAAACCCGAACAAGGGATCGTCATCCTCATCGATGAAATCGATAAGGCCGAGTCGAGTGTCCCAAACGGCCTGCTCGAAATCTTCGGTGCCCGGCAATTGCAACCACCCGGATACCCCGATCCGATCGTCTCGAAACCCAACACCAAATCTCCACTCGTCATCATCACCACCAACGAAGAACGGATGCTCCCGACGGCCTTCATCCGCCGTTGCTTCGTCCTGGAACTCGAACTCCTGCCGTGCGTCGACAACCAAGGCAACAAAGTCATCGATGGTAAAAAAGACGCCTTCATCGATTATTTCATCTCGCTGGGCAAAGCCCACTTCGACACCGAACTCCCCGAAACGCTCTACACGGAAGCGGCCGAAATGCTTTTCGAAGACCGTTGCGAAGCGATACGCAGCCAAGCCATCTGGAGACCTGGGCCCGCCGAGTACGTTGACTTGCTCTGCGCCGTGAAGGAATGGGAAGGGGAGATCGATGTGACCAAGGACTCCCCTGCGTCGCGCTCGAAAGCTCGCCGTACCAAACGCTCCGACAAAGAGTACAAGGAGCTGTGCCAAAACCTTCGACGCTTCGCACTCCAAAAGAACGTCTCAGGTCGCTAGATGAAGTCCCATCGTCTCTCTTCGAAACGGTCGGTGGTTTGGCGAGGTGATCTGGTCCGAACCCGCCTCTTTCAGTCCGCTTATTCGGACAACCGCCCGGACGTCCTGCCGCTCATCGATAGCTTGGGCTTTACCGCCGAATTGCCCGTCGAGCCACCGGAGACCAGTCGCCTGCGCATGGAGAAATTCCGTCAAGATCTCGTTGAGTTCAATCGGTTAAAAAAAGAACGACCAAGCAGCGAGTTGGAGCAAACACCGGCCGTTCCCACACACAACTGGACTCCAACGCAGTTTCGATCCCCGCCTTGGAAAGCCCGCAGCCAGGACCCGGAGCCTGAGGATCTAAGCAAAACGGAGAATCAAAACGGAGTGCCGGTGGAGCGCGTGCCGCTTCGTCCGCTGGCGACTTGGCCGCAGCTTCGCAACCGACTCCAACCCATGCTGAGCCGTAGCGTTGTCACCCGCAAGATCGACGAGAAGAAACTCGTGCAGAGCCTTTGCCGCTGCGAATCGATCGCCAAGTTACCGAGGATAGTGCGCAAGCGATCGCCCGAACAGGTCCATGTCATCGCCGATCGGAGCGATCGGTGCATTCCTTTTTTTGCCGATCAGCAGCTCGTCGCGGAGCAGATCGGTCGAGAGCTAGCGCGCGATCAGTGCCGATTCTCCGTCGGTCGGCTCCCTCATTTGCTCGACAAGAGCAATACGACGCTGCGAACGCAATTTCGACGTGGCTGGACCGAGAGCGAGGAAGATCTGAGCAGAGAAGAGCCAGATCCGCAAAGCACGGTTCTCATTCTAGGGGATCTTGCGGTTCTCGAGCGGCACAAACCCCATGAGCGAGCCTCTTGGGTGCATTGTTGCCGCCGATGGCGACAGCGGGGGGTGAAGATCTATGCGCTTGTTCCTTATGCGACCGATCAGTTGCCGCGAGAGTTTGCCGAGTTGGTCGAGCCGATCGCTTGGCAAGGCAACGGGGTCGAGTACGCGAGCGACCAGCGGAGGGAGGATCTCGTGCGAGCGATATTCGTGCGAGCATATCCGGCCATGCAGCTTGAGCCAGCGTTGCTACGCGAGTTGCGAACGATGGTGCCCGATGCGATGGACGCATCGCTTGAGTCCGACATATGGCAGCACGATTGGTTGGCCAGCAACCATGTCGGTGGGGCCAGGAACGACCGGGTCGATGTCAAGGAGCGTTTGCAGGACGAGTTTGAGCTTTTGGAAGATGAAACGAGGCGCTTGGTTTTGAGCACGCAGCGTCGAATCCGCCAAAGCGCTGGTTATCTATCGCTGTGGCAATTGGAGTTTCTCAATCAGACGCTTCGTACGCGAGAGTTGCTTAAGGAGTACAAGCAGGACACCGAGGCCATGCGCAGGACGCTCAGGGAGTACGAAGCGTACGTGCTCAAGGATGCGATACCTGATGACAAGCACGATCAGATCGCATGGTACTCCAGGCGGGCGACCGAAGCGGCGCGGGGTGATGACTTGGTTGGGGATTCGGTACGTCGCCTTCAGCGAACCTTTCAAGAGAGCCCGGGGCTCCATCCGGCGACACGGATCGACGAGATTAGGAGCGATGGCATCCAAAGGTCGGTTGGGCTGATGGGGCTTTTCGACAAGATTGAGGCGAGGGTGATCCGAGGTGTCAGCGAGGTCGCTTCGGCTGGCTCGGATTGGGTGACGATGCGATCGACATCACCGGTGATTGAGGTCCAAGTACCGCAGTTGGATGCTGCTGCTCGGCGGGAGCGAGACTTTTGGAAATCGGGTGTTAAACCCGATTGGGTGAGCGATTATGGGACGGATCCGTATGGGGCTTGGTGCGAGTTCCAGGTCCCCCGGCATGACGGCAAGGGGATGGTCACGCAGCGCATGCGTTGGATCAAACCTGGCGAGTTCATGATGGGCTCGCCAGAGGGTGAGGTTGGACCATTTGAGAATGAGTCGCCTGCGCATTTAGTGAAGCTGACCCAAGGTTACTGGATGGCCGATACGCAGGTCACGCAGGAACTATGGATGGCAATCGGCAGAGGTGAGAATCCGAGCGCCTTCAAGGGTGAAAGCAATCCGGTGGAGCATGTTTCCTGGGAGGATTGCCAAGCTTGGTTTGAAAAGCTTTGCGAGCATCACGAGTCTCTCCAACTATCGTTACCGTGGGAGTATGCATGCCGCGCCGGTTCAACGAGTGCGTATTGCTTTGGAAATGATCCAAAGGAACTGCCGAAGTACGGCTGCTTCGATAAGAACTCGAAGCTTAGACCGCATCCAGTGAAGCAATTCCAGCCCAATGGCTGGGGTTTGTACGACATGCATGGCAACGTATGGGAATGGTGTAGCGATTGTTATGGTAAGTATGCATCGTCCGCTCAATCGGATCCTACCGGTCCTACGGAGGGCCCGGCGCGCGTGTTACGCGGTGGGAGTTGGATCGCCCCCGCGCGGTATCTGCGTTCGGCTTGTCGGTCCGGGAGCGACCCGGGCGATCGGGACGCCTACCTGGGCTTCCGCCTCCTGAGTTCTGCTCTAGGGGCCGAGCCGAGCGAGCGAGCGATGCTGCCCGTCGCGGAGCAGGGCACAGAGCCAGCGAGGCCAGTGCAGGTCCGAGTGAAGGACCAAGAACCGGTTCGAACCGACAGGCCTTTGGTGCGAGCTCCAAGTCCGCCGGCGTAATGGTGACGGGATGGTCACGCAGCGTATGCGCTGGATCAAGCCTGGGGAGTTCATGATGGGCTCGCCAGAGAGTGAGGTAGATCGAAATAAAAATGAGACGCTACATCGCGTCACGCTAACCCAAGGGTACTGGATGGCCGATACGCAGGTGACTCAGGAGCTGTGGATGGCAATCGGCAGAGGTGAGAATCCGAGCGCCTTCAAGGGTGAAAGCAATCCGGTGGAGCATGTTTCCTGGGAGGATTGCCAAGCTTGGTTTGAAAAGCTTTGCGAGCATCACGAGTCTCTCCAACTATCGTTACCGCCAACTATCGTTACCGACCGAGGCGCAGTGGGAGTATGCATGCCGAGCTGGTTCAACGGGTTCGTATTGCTTTGGTGATGATCCGAAGGAACTGCCAAAGTACGGTTGGTTCGGTGAGAATTCGGAGGATTCAACGCATCCAGTGAAGCAACTCCAGCCGAATGGCTGGGGCTTGTACGACATGCATGGCAACGTATGGGAATGGTGCAGCGATCGGTGGGGCGATTACCCTGCGTCCGCTCAAGCGGATCCGACCGGTCCTGCGGAGGGCTCGACGCGCGTGATACGCGGTGGGAGTTGGATCTACCCCGCGCGGTATCTGCGTTCGGCTTGTCGGAACAGGCGCGCCCCGGGCTTTCGGAACGTCATCCTGGGCTTCCGCCTCCTGAGTTCTGCTCTAGGGGCCGAGCCAAGCGAGCCGAGCGAGGGAGCGATGCTGCCCGTTGCGGAGCAGGGCACAGAGCGAGCGAGGATCGGCTCGGCCGAGCCTGCTTATGAGTTCCTGCGCTCGGTGGATTTGGATGCGACGGGCGATCGTACGCCCGAAGAGGAGTTTTCGGAGATGGATGTCAACGCTTATGCGAGCATCCGCGTGGTGAGCGACCAGGAAGGGTACCAGTTCGATCGGCTTTCAAAGCCGACTTGGGCCGTGGATTTTGGAAGCGATTCGTATGGGCTCTATGCGACGTTTGAGATAAAGCCTGTGCGTCAGCGGATGCGTTGGATCCCACCTGGGCGATTTTTCATGGGATCACCGGCGGGCAAGGATTATGAACGGGGTAATGAAGGACCTCAGCATGAGGTGATCATTACCCATGGGTACTGGATGTTCGATACACCTTGTACGCAAGGGTTATGGACGACGCTGATGGGGGACAACCCGAGTTACTTTCCGGATCCCGAGCGACCGGTGGAGCAAGTTCCTTGGGAGGATGCGGTTGGATTTGCGCAGAAACTCAATGAGCGATTAGCAAGCGATTATCCATCGAATGCTAAGGGGCTTATCGATGGCTGGGAGCGTTTGCAGTTTCGCTTGCCTACGGAGGCCGAGTGGGAGTATGCGTGTAGGGCCGGAACGACGGGTGATACGTATGTGGGCGGTTTGGATCTGAAATCTATAGATGAAACCAAAGCTGAAGTACTTGACTCGATCGCTTGGTACGGAGGGAATTCAGGGCACGCATACGATCTGGAGAAGAGTATGGAAATGACATGGTTGGAAGATCTTAAAGCCGAGGAAAAGAGGGGAGGCACTCGCAAAGTGGCTCAAAAATTGCCGAACGCTTGGGGGTTGTACGATATGCTGGGGAATGTTTGGGAGTGGTGTCAGGACTGGCATGGAGAGTATCCACTCGAACCTGTCGAGCGTGTGGAGAATCCTATTGGGCCTACGGAGGGCACGACGCGCGTGATACGCGGGGGGGGTTGGATCGCCCCCGCGCGGTATCTGCGTTCGGCGTGTCGGGACGGGTACGACCCGGGCTATCGGAACAACGTCCTGGGCTTCCGCCTCCTGAGTTCTGCTCATCGGGCGACGGAGTCGGGGGAGGAAGCCTCGCAGAGCGAGGTCGCGACAAGAGGCCGAGTGACGAGGCCGAGAGGGAGCGACGAGTGATCGCGAGGCGCGCAAATTTTGAGGTGATCTATGCATTATGATTTTTTCTGTGTTCCTGTGGATTCCCCTGAAGAGGATTCCATCAAACTCAATGCATTTCTGTCGAGCCACTGCATCGTGCATGTAGAACGACAGTTTTACCAGCGGGAAGGCGCTGCCTTTTGGTCCTTTTGTGTTCATTGGAAGTCCAACGAATCACCGGCGAATGACCGCCGTATCAATTCCAAGGTCGATTACAAGAAAATATTGCCAGCAGAGCAATTTGATGTTTACTCGCTATTGCGAGACCGTCGCAAGGAGTTGGCCGAACAGGACGGGATCCCTGTCTATGCGGTAGCCACCAACGATCAACTTGCGGAAATGGTCAAGATGGAAACTCCGTCGCTTGGATCGTTAGGGAAAATTGCCGGCTTTGGTGGGGTGAAAATCGAACGATATGGTACCGCCTTCTTGGCGATTCTTACAACTCAAGATCCAAAATCAAATGCCCAAGCGACTGAGAGTTGAGTTAGAGAGTATTGCTAGTTATCCGAATCTGTGCCAAGCAGCGTATCTTGCTGCTCGTGGTAGGCGAAGCAGGCCTCAAATCCTAGAATTCCATCATCACTTTCAAGAGAACATTCATAGGATTGGTCGAGAGATTCTCGATGAAAGCTATCGTCCAAAGCCGATGCGTCAGTTTGTGATCCACGATCCAAAGCGGAGGATCATCGACTCACCGGTTTTCGTCGACCGTGTCGTTCATCATGCGTTGATACTGCAGATCGGTGGATATTTGGATCAAGCTTTGATCGACAACACCTTCGCATGTCGACGGGGATTAGGACCATTGAGAGCCGTTTGGAAGGTGCAATCCTATTGCCGTAAATACCCTTGGTATGTCAAATTGGATATCCGTAGTTACTTTCATTCTATCGATCATGATGTTTTACGAGGGCAACTTCAACGTCGATTCAAGGGAGACGGGTTGCATAGGCTCATTGGGGAATTGATCGCGGGTTATCAGGGTGAAAAGCGAGTTGGTTTACCCATCGGAGCACTCACCTCCCAGCATTTTGCTAACTACTATCTGAATGTCTTAGACCGTATGGTGATTGCCCTGGATGAAACGCTTGGGTATGTCCGCTACATGGATGACTTTTTGTGCTGGGCTGAAAATTCCGAAGCGTGCAAGCGGATTCATCGACGTGTCCGTGAATTTTTGGGGGATCACTTGAAACTGGAAGTTCACTCGCGAAGGCAGATTCAGCGATCTTATCGTGGAGTCACCTTTGGGGGATACCGCGTTTTGCCTGATCGATTGCTGCTTTCTCATCGAAGAAAGGTCCGATACATGGCACATTATCGGAAATACGAGGCGGCTTATGCATCGGGTAGGATTGGGGTCGATACGCTCCAGCAGTTGTATCAGTCAGCTTATGCTTTGACGGTTCATTCGGATAGTTTGAGTTGGAGGAAGAGCGTGCATCGAGGTAACTCTGATTGGATGCAGTAAATCGGTTTTTTTTAGGTTCACAAGCCTGGTTGCAATTGGCTTAATGATATGAGAGACTTTCTAAGACGGTGTGGATCGAAGGGCACGACGCGCGTGATACGCGGTGGGAGTTGGATCAACCCCGCGCGGAATCTGCGTTCGGCTTGTCGGAACAGGAACGACCCGGGCAATCGGAACAACAACCTGGGCTTCCGCCTCCTGAATTCCGCTTGAGTTCCGTTGGATGGCATAGGGAACGCTAGAGCAGAACAGATCTCCATCGGGACCATAGAGAAACACTATGGCGAAGATTGACAAAGTCCGTGTGTTAGTAGCTTGAGCGAAAGCACGCGGATTTTTTTAATTGCGTACGTTTGCAGTTTATTGCGACAATTCGTTTAACCCGCAGCCAACGGCGAGGAACTTGACCAAGCCCGCCAGGAAGCTGCGTTTGGGCTCCAGCAGGTGAGGGGTGGGTCTTTGCATTCATGTTTTTCGTCGGGTGGGTGAAGCGGGCTTTGCCGCGAAACCCACCATCGCAAACGTGGGATAGGCTTCTAGCCTGTCCGCTTTCAGGAGAGAAAGGGTGGTACCTGCGTGGATCTCCGAAGCGATGTCATGAAGAAGGTGACAGGCTGGAATCCCGGAGGGCGACACATCAAATGAGAGGTGTTTTTAGAGGCTGAGCATGTGTTTGCTAAATACGATAGATATTGAATTGCGAAGTATCTGAAATCGATGCTGGCGCATCGGAAGAATACAGAATGGTTGTTTTGTTGCCCGGTTCCGGTGGCTTACGCACTAATGGCAGAGAAGTGTCGCCGTCCGGGCTAAAACCAAACAGCCGGATCTCTACGGGAGATCCACTACCGAACAGCCGGATCTCTTCGGGAGATCCACTACCAAACAGCCGGATCTCTACGGGAGATCCACTACCAAACAGCCGGA
>JAPLNM010000100.1 GCA_026692845.1 Planctomycetota bacterium
GAACCCAGATGCGTCAAGCGCCGGAGGGACCAGTACAAGCTGATGATGGAACCCCGAGACAAACTGCGACAGAGGCTCAGCAAGGGAGATAACTCGTTTGAGTGAAACAGTTTACGCAAGGCGTACAGTGCCATTCGTGCCTGGCACCGGATTGGCAGTCGCACCGGATTGGCAGTCGCGATGGGTGCCTGGCACCTAGTTAACGCCGCACCTAGTTAACGCCACTGGGTTTGCTAGCATCCGGGCAGGTCGCAAGCGATCGGACGGATCAGAGGCGCAGTAGGGCAGTGCCCCAGGTCAAGCCGGCGCCGAAGCCGCACAGTAGAGCGAGTTTTCCCTTTTTCAACCTGCCTTGCAGGTTCGCTTCGTGAAGCGCCAGCGGGATGCTTGCCGCCGAGGTGTTTCCGTACCGGTCGAGGTTGATGATGACCTTGTCGGGCGCGATCTGCAAGTCCCTGACCGCCGCATCGATGATCCGCGTGTTGGCTTGATGCATGACCAAAAGATCGACATCCTCCAGGGAGTATCCCGATGCTGCAACGACATCCTTGCAACTGTCGACGACGCAGCGCACGGCCCACTTGAAGACCGCTTTGCCATCCATCTGCATGTACTGTCGGCCTTGGGCTAAACGCTCGGGGGTCAGAGGTTCTCTGGACCCACCTCCGGGTGTGCAAAGCGATTCAGGAGAGCCTTCGGCTCCCAAGGTAAACGAGAGGATCCCAGTCATGGTTTTTGGATCGCTCGACGCGGTGGGTTCGACCGGTTGGAGCAGCGCCGCGCCGGCGCCGTCGCCGAAGAGCGGATAGGTCTTTATATCCGACGGATTGACCGTCCGGCTCATGACCTCGCTACCGATGATCAAGGCGTTTCGCGCTAGGCCGTTGGCGACAAATTGCGAGCCGACGATCAGTCCGTACATGAAACCTGAGCAAGCCGCATTGATGTCGAAGGCCGGCGCGATGCACCCGAGTTTGCGCTGCAAAATGCAGGCTGTCGAGGGGGTCATGAAGTCCTGCGTGATGGTTGCCACTAGGACCAGATCGACCTCTTTGGGGTCGACCTGAGCGCGGTTCAAGCAATCCATGGCTGCTAGGTAGCCCAGATCGCTGGAGGCTTGGTCCTCACTGGCGAACCTTCGCTCTCGAATGCCGGTGCGTTGGATGATCCACTGGCTATCGCAACCCAGTTGTGCCAAGTCTTCGTTGGTCACGATACGCGTTGGTGTGAACATTCCGGTAGAGGCGATAACCACTGGGATCTGCTTGCCAAGTCGGCTGCGTCCACTCTCGACTAATGAAGCATTCATCTTGGCGACACGAGGAGGTAGTTCATGCTTGGCACTTGCCTCGCGAGTCCGAGAGTATAGCAATGCGAGGGTGGCTGAATACGGCTTTTTTGGACAGATTCGCCGGCGCGCGAAGTGCTAACGCAGGATCTGGTTTGGGTGAATCCAAGGGATCGCAACGATTTTGACAAGATTTCAACAATTTTGACGATTCCGCCGTTTTGGGGGGTGACTACGCCTAGGTAGGGGGGTTAGATTCTACGGCTACAGCGGGTCTGTTATCACGCTTTGTACGCGTGAATCGTGGCCATTATGCCGTGGCTCGTTTCCCCCACACACTCCAGCCATAGAAAGTGTTGATGTTGCGATGTGCTTGATCGCCATTCAATATCGCGTGGTTCCAGAGAGTCCTATCCTCGTGGCCACCAATCGCGAGGAGTTTTACGATCGGCGGAGTCATTCGCCGAGTATTCAATCTGGTAAACCGCGTGTTCTGTGTCCCCTCGATCAACGTAGCGGAGGGACTTGGTTGGGTGTCAACCAACACGGAGTCTTCGTAGGGATCTGCAACCGCAGAGTTTTCGAACCTTTGGGTTCGAATCTTTCCCGAGGATTGCTCGTCAAAGAAGTGTTGAAGGCGCCCAATAGTCGTGAGGCCGTCGAGCGAGCGCTCGAGGAGACCCACAAACACCGTTTTGAAGCTTGTAATTTGGTGATTGCTGACCGAGATTTCGGTTTTGCGATTCACCATGACCAAGAGGATGAAGTGGTTGATTTGCAACCTGGACTGAGCATCATCGGCGGTCGGAATCTGAACGATCCGCGCGACGAACGTGTTCAACTTGCAGGCCGACTGCTTACCCTTCAAAACCTCGATTCTCCTGTGAAATTCTTGGCTGTCGCCAGCAAGGTTTTCGCGAGGTTGCCCAATCCGTTGGCTCGCGCCAGCATGGTTATCCAAGGGGTCGATTACGGTACGGTCTCGAGCACCCTGATCGCTCTTGGACCTAAACCCCGCGACGCTATTTTCCAGTATGCGGATGGTCCTGCTAGCGAAGCACGTTTCGAGGACTACTCGCCCCTGTTGCGGGATATACTCAGTCGTGGACTTCGCGAGTCGAAGTCCAAGGCGATCGCATCTGCGGAGATGTCGGAATCCGAAGCGGACTTGGCCGAAACGGCCGACATCGATTGATCGATGGTCATCCTGGGTATGGAGAGGTCCATTCTCCTTGCAAGTTCCTGGATGCATGCCCCAGCGGCCAGCGCTAGTGGATCAAGAAGGGGTTGGTACATCGAAGCTTGTCGTCTCGGCGACAAGCTTCGGACCATAGTGGTTTTGGGTACCACGTAGAACCGATCGATCCACATATGAAAATCATTCGCCACCAAGATGCCCGAGGACAGATCCGCTTTGACAGTGCGCATGCCGAGGGCAAGCTTCCGGTTTGTCTCAAGCACGGAGATACCGTTTGGAGCGATATCGAGAGGATCGGCGCGTTGACGAACCATTGGCTCGACGAGCCGCTCGGGTGATCCGATGATCCGTCCGGGCCATAGTTCGATTGGGTTGGATATTGGCAGCAGCTCGATCAAGGGGGCCGTGCTTGACCTCGAAGCCGGTGAATTGGTTTCGGTCTGCTCTTGTCCGTTTCCAGATCCGATCGTGGGGTTGCCTGAGGGCCATATCGAGATCGATCCGGCATCGATTCTCGCACGGGTTCGGCAAGTGATCGATGAGTTAGCCGAACAAGTCAGTTCGCGAAGCTCGATTTGGATTTGCGGGCAGATGGGTGGACTGATTTTGGCTGACGAGCGTGGCCGAGCCGAGTCGAACTACATTTCGTGGCGTGATCAGCGCGCCTTGCTAGCTTCGCCCGGCATGCGGACTTCGCTCGAGACGCTACGACTCGATTGGCCGGAGGCGATATTTGCGAGTTTGGGAAGGGAGTTGCAAGCCGGATCGACCTCGACTCTTTTGCACTGGCTTTCGGAGCATCGCCAGCTGCGAGATGGCGTCCTCCCATTGTCGATCGCGGATTTTTGCATCAGTCATTTTGCCAAGCAGCCCGGTACCATGCACACAACGCATGCGATTGGACTGATCGACTTGGGCAAGCGCGATTGGCACTACGGGGCCATGGAGCGCATCGGGCTTGGAGATCTTTGGTGGCCCGAATTGGTATGCGACGAGCGTTCGATGGCTAGGTGGAAAATCGGCTCGCATCTTTACCAAGTGCATGGTTCGTATGGAGACCAGCAGTGCGCGCTGTTCGGAGCGGGCTTGGGCCTGGGCGAACTTTCGATCAATATCTCGACAGGATCGCAAGTCAGCCTGCTTAGCGATCGGTTTGAAAGTGGGGCGTATCAAACGCGCGCTTACTTTGGCGATCGCTTTCTCAAGACGATCACCCATTTGCCTGCGGGCAGGTCACTGAATGCGTTGGTGGACCTGCTGACTGAGTTGGCTTTTGCCGAAGGTCAGACGCTTGAGCGGGTTTGGGAGAACATTTCGGATAAAATGGACCAAGTCGCATCGACCGATATGACGTCGGATATTGCCTTTTTTGCAGGTCCGGTCGGAAGCTTTGGATCCTTGAGCCATTTGACCACCGAAAATCTCTCGGTCGGTCATCTGTTCTTGGCAGCTTGCAACGCCATGGCCAAGAATTATTCCCAAGCTGCACAGAGGTTATCGACCAGCGGCCGATGGGATTCGGTGGTTTTATCGGGTGGATTATCAAGTCGCCTACCCCGATTGGTCCGCTTGATCGAAGAGCGTTTTGAATTGCCTGTTCGGCAGTGCGCGGGGGAAGAAACGCTGCTTGGGTTATTGCGACTGGCGCAGCAGCATAGCAAAACGCAAGTTTAGACCTAGCAGTAGGGTTTTGAACTTCCCCGGGACAAGCGCATCATGAATTGAGTGCATGGGCGGAATTGGCCGGTTTTTTCGGTCGCCTTGGCATCGGTAGTGGCGGTTTCGATCTGGGTCGGCGCCCAGGAGTTCAATCCTCTTCGTCGGTTTGCGCTTCCTGTTCGTCGACATCTTCGAAGTTGTTGTAGTTCAAAGGGGAGATGGCCCTTCGTAGGGCTTTGGTCATGGCTTCGATGGGGGGTTCCAGGCCTGTAAAAAGGCGGTACTGGTAGGCGGCTTGTCGAACGAACATGCTTAAGCCGGTGATGACGGGGCATCCGGCAGCCTTGGCGTTTCGGATCAGGAGCGTTTGTTCGGGGTTGTAGACGGTATCGAAGACCAGGGTGCGCGCATCGAGGTTTTCCTTTTTAAATGGAGAGGCATCCATTTCGGGGAACATGCCGATGGGAGTGCAGTTGACCATGATGTTGGGTTGGACGCTGTGACGTTCTTCCCAAGGCACAGCGCGTCCGCCAAATTCTTTTGCCAATTGGCTGGCGGCTTCGAAGTTTCGGCTTGAGAAAGCGACTCGGACGCGTCGTTGTGCTAGCCCCCAGCCGATGGCGCGAGCAACACCACCGGAACCCAGGAGCAGTGCCGAGCGGCCTTCGAAGGGATTGGGTTCTTCGAAAAGTTTACTCAGGCCGTAACCGATGCATTCCATTGCGGCGCGGTAATCGGTGTTGTAACCGATGCGATCTTCGCCGCTCAGGACGATGGTATTGCAGGCTCCGATGCCTTGGGCGGCCGATTCGGCTTGGGTCAGCAAGGGGAGAACGGATTGTTTGTGGGGGATAGTCACGCTCAGTCCACCGACACCTTCGCGTTGGCACCATCGGAAGAAGGTTGAGATATCTCCTGCCGCGACGCGGAACGGCAAGTATCGGTAGTCTAGGTTGTTGGCTTCGAACGCGCTGTTGTGGAGCATGGGGCTATAGGATTGCGCGACGGGGTCGGCGACGACGCCGAATATCTTGGTTTTATCGGTGATGGTTTCGACGCGGTAGACATTTTTCATGTCGTGGTAGGAAAGTTGGCCGGGAGCCACACGTCGGTCGAGGTTGAACACGCAGTAGGTAAACGGAGCGTCATAGCGAGCACCGAGGATTCGGGTGATTGAGCCGTAGTCCCCCATCGCGATACCGATGGTGGGTGTTTTGGCGTTGCGCATCAAATCGATAACCCGAGCGGTATCGTCGAACGAATTGGCTTGGACGGCGATTTTGACGATGTCCGCATCGAGTTTGGCTAGCCGAGCGTGGATCGCTTCGAGGTCTTCGGGTAAGCCTTCGAAGTTATGGTAGCTGATGATTCGTTTGGTTTTTCCGTAGCGAGGGATTTTCGCGGCGGTGTCTTCCTCAAGATCGATGTATTCGACCCCAGTGGCGATCGATTGGCGAAGGAGCATCAAGCGGTCCTCTTCGGACTTTTCCCAGCGGCCTCCGTCTTCTTTTCGGCGGCAGGTCACTACGACGGGCGTGGGTCGATTTTTTAGAATCCTGGCCAGTTCGATGCTACGGGCGATGTAATCCATCCGCAGCTCGACGAGCGTGGCGCCTTGGGCCGCTACATCGAGATGTTCTTGGATAGTGTGTTTATGACGGGTGCGGGCGACGGTGACGCAAAGCATGCTGTGGAGGAGGCTGGTCGAAAAAGGGGTTTACTCGGAAGGCGGACCCGACCAGCTTAAAAATCGCTTCAGAAGCGTCGGTCCGGGTTCGGTCAAAAAACTTTCGGGGTGGAACTGCCAGCCTTCGACAGGGAACTGCCGGTGCCGGACTCCCATGATAATTCGATTGCCTTGGGAGTCTTGCACCCAGGAGGAAACCTGCAAGCAGGAAGGGAGGCTTTCGGGGAGGATGACCAAGGAGTGGTATCGCGTTGCGATGAATGGGTTGGGCAGCTCGGAGAACATTCCTTTGCCGTCGTGGCAAATTCGATCGGTTTTGCCGTGCATGAGTTCGGGGGCTCGGACGATTTTCCCGCCGAAGGCTTGTCCGATCGATTGATGGCCCAGGCAAACGCCCAGGATTGGGAATTCGCGATGAAGTTTTTCGATGACTTCGACGCAGATTCCGGCTTCGTTGGGAGTGCAGGGGCCTGGTGAGAGTAGGATCCGATCGGGCCGCATTTGTCGGATTTGTTCGACCGTCAGTTCATCGTTTCGGACCGTGCGTACATCGAGGCTCGGATCGATTTCTCCGAGTCGTTGGACGAGGTTGTAAGTAAATGAATCGTAATTGTCGATCAACAGGATCATTGATCTGGCTTTTTTTGGGGGAACGTTTATTCTCTTCGGGCCTAACAAGTCCGAAAAGGCACTTCGTGGTCTGCAGGTCTCTTAGGTTAACCTCAACCCGGAAAAAAGGTACTACTGAGACCGGATTGTTGTTGAAGTTGCCTGAAGGGAACGACGATAACGATAATGCCTACTCTTCCTTGCCTAATGTTCATTGAGCACCAAGAACCCCGGACAGCTTTTATGGAACGAACACCCTCAGCAGGGTCCCTTTCAGGGAATTTTCTAGGCTCGGAGTATTTCGACACTTTCGGTAGCTCAACGATTTTTGGATCGCCGGGTGGATCGAACACCAAGGCAGCGTCGAAGACCGCCGAGTCGACCAATAAGCAGTCTGGCTTGTGGGGTAACGGTTCGGTGGCCGCACGCGACGGCGGACAATGGCCCTTGGGCTCACAGACCTTCTCTTCGACGAAGCCATAGTTCGAGTACTAGCAGATTCCAAAGACGATAGCCTTGGTTGGCTCGTCCTTGCATGTGCTCGTCGACCAATTGCCGGATCGCTTCGGGCCTAAAGAACTGATGGCATCGAGCGTCGTTGCCCAGCAGAGCATCGTTCGTACGCTCTTTAAGCGACGTGCGAAACCATTTGGCGATCGGTATGCCAAAGCCCATCTTGGGCCTTGTCCAGATTTCGGCAGGAAGTTCGTCTCGGAAGGTTTCCCGCAGCAGCCATTTGCCTTTCCCTCGATGCATTTTGAGTTTCAGCGGCAAGCTCATCGCCCACTCGACCAGGGTGTAGTCGAGGAACGGTTGGCGCGCTTCGAGCGAGTGCCTCATCGACGCCATATCGACCTTAGTCATCAGATCGCAGGGGATGTAGGTTTGCAGGTCGGCGGCCATCGCGCAACTCATCGGGTCACGCTTGGCGGGGTTGGCCTTGGTCCAAGCCTGATCGAGGAAGGCGAAGGGATCTTGATTCGGAAGCGCTTCGATGAATGCATCTTGGTAAAGATTGATGCGGGCTTGTTCACCGAAGATCTGTATCCAATTGATGTAACGTCGAGGTGATGACTGTCCAAGAGCCTCGCAGAACCGCCGGATCCGTCGTAGGATCGAACGCCGGGCGTTGGAGTCGGGCAAGGATCGGATCAAGCGAGAGCCCGAGAGCCAACCGACGGGCAAGCAGCTTTGGAGCTGCTCGCTCAATTGCAGGGCGCGATAACGTTCATATCCTCCAAAGAGCTCATCGCCCCCATCGCCGCTGAGGGCCACGGTCACCGATTGGCGGGTCAGTTCACAGAGATACCAGGTTGGCACGGCGCTTGAATCGCTGAACGGCTCGTCGTAATGATCGACCAACGCGTCGAGTATTCCGACCGCGTCGGGCTGGACTTCAAACCGCTCGTGCTTGGTCCCAAGATGCTTGGCCACCGAGGCGGCGTATTGCGTTTCATCGAAGTCGGCTTCGGAAAACCCGATCGCGAAGGTCCGCAAAGGGGTCGAAAGCAGCTTTTGTGCAATCGCACATACCAGCGACGAATCGATTCCTCCCGAGAGGAACGCCCCCAACGGAACGTCGCTGCGCAGGCGTCGCTCGACGGCTGCGGTCAACTGGGTTCGAAGCTCGGACTTGGCTTGGTTCAAGCTGATGCTGGCCTGATAGGACCAATCGATGTCCCAATACCGCTGTATCTCGATTCGGCCATTCTCAAAGACCAAAAAATGACCGGGGGGTAGCTTGTTTACCCCCCGATAGATCGTCATCGGATGAGGGATGTACTGGTAAGTCAAGTACGAATCGATCGCACTCGGATCGATCTGGGTCGGAAAGCCCGGCACGCTTCGCAAGGCCTTGAGTTCGCTTGCAAAGAATAGCCGATCCCCCGAGTGCCAGTAAAAAAGCGGTTTTTTTCCAAGCCGATCCCGAGCCAATACCAGCCGGTTTTTCTTGGAATCCCAAAGGGCGATGGCGAACATCCCATTGAAATGCTTGAAACAATCCGTTCCAAGATCTTCATACAGATGGACGATCGTCTCGGTGTCGCTTTGCGAGCTGAATCGATGCCCGGCTCCTTCGAGCCGATGCCGCAGTTGGCGGTAGTTGTAGATCTCGCCGTTGAACACCAATCGCACCGAAGCGTCTTCATTGGTCATCGGCTGTCGGCCAGTATCCAGATCGATGATCGAGAGTCGCCGGAATCCTAGCGCGACCCGGCTGCTTGCGGAGGTTTCGACCAGATGGTTCGATCGCTTGGCGGCCGGAGAGTTATCGGCCGGAGAGACCCAAAGGCCTTCATCGTCTGGCCCCCGATGCGCGATCGCATCGGTCATCGCCCGGAGCTGTTGAACCGACAAGCCGGACGCATGGGCCGACCACACCCCTCCAGCGATGCCGCACATTTGAATTGTCCTCGAGAGAAAGACGAACGATTGGAGGATTCCCCAGGGGATCGTTCGCTCAATTCTCTATTGTAACGCCTGTTGGCCATCGACACTTCAGCAGGTCGACTACTTCTTGGTCACCTCAGGGGATTTTCTAGGACCCGGAAAGACTGGCCCCGGAAAGACTGGCGTGTAAGGGGCCGTGCGAGCGGTTCTCCAAGCCTGCGGTTGCTTGGCTTGCCCGTTGGGTTCCTCGGTCCCGACATAACTCGGTGCAAAAGGGATCGGGCTGTTGGTCTTCAAGATCGCAATCTGCTTGCGAATGTTCGAGAGATCTTCTTGGATGGCATCCAAGTCCTCGCGGCTTGCAGTCAGGCTCTGGCAGCGTCTCTGTTCGGTCGATTCGTAGGGGGTTCTAGACCAGTCGTTTTGAGGGGGCGTCGAGGCCCGGACGGCCAAGGCTTCGGCCGACTCCTGACGCGCTTCGATCATCGCAAGTTGGGTTTGCAACTGCTGATTGTGTTGAAGCAAAAGTTCGTAGCGTTGGGCGTACATCGCCCGTTCGGCGGCCAACTGCTGGCTCATTTCCAAGCGAACCGAGTTTTGCGCATGAGCCACGATGTAGGCCACCAGCGTGCTCGCCGGCAGCGTGACTTGCACGTCGCTTAGGGTTCCGAAGATATTTTGATCTTGGTTTTCCAGGCTGGGGTATCCTTGCAGTGGATACTCTTGCATGACGTAATCTGGTTGGTATGGATCTGGTTGGTATGGATTAGGTTGAAGTTGATTAGGTTGAAGTTGATTAGGTCCGAACGGATTGGCATCCTGCATGGCAAAAGGGAAGCTCGGTGGTATCGGCGGTGCGACGGGAGCTTCGCTGATCTGTTCTTGGCCCGGATTCTCACCGGCAGTTCCATCGTGATGTGGATCGGTGATGTCGGTTCGGAGTGCGGTGCCGGTTGGATTTGCATCGCAAGTTCCGTTGGCGCAACTCTTGTTCTGCGATGCCGGGAGGACTGCTTCGAGTTCGATCTCGGGTACCACGCCATGGATTGCAAGTTTGGCTGTGACCCGCCGCGGATTTTTCATCCAATCTGAAACCCATTGAGCCAAGGTGACATTGGAGGCCTCGGGTGTTTTCGCTTTGGGGCCAGTTGCCAGGGCTTTGGTCGGTTGTTCGACGGAGTTTTCCTCGCATGGGCAAGGTTCCTGCGCTGCGGCACCTTTGCGGGTCGAAGCGTCGCTCGGAACCGGTTGGTCCAGCGCGAAGGCTTGAGCCGAAGTGCTTGCCGATCCGATTGCTAGGGCCAAAGCGATGGCCGTAGCGACAAAACTTCGGCGAGCCGATAGCTGACGAGCCGAAAGCTCAGTTGTCGAGACGTGAAATAGCGCATCCATGCGAAAGACTCCCATCCTGCCGTTGAACCACGAAGCGTCACACCGAGCGACCCTTTAATACACCATGCCCTCTAAGACACCGTGCCCTCTAAGACACCGTGCCCTCTAAGACATCGTGCCTTCTAAGACACCGCTGAGGAGGACTCTAGCAAATTCTCCAGTTGTAAACAAAGATCGATCTAGGACCTATGGGGCATTGATCTGGCTCTTTCCTACCCGAAACGGTTATCCTCCGAGCCGAGCCTATAGATCTACATAGATCTACCGCCCGAAATCTGCGAACCCGTGGGAAAGGGTTGGTAGGAAGGGCCAAAAATGCTAGCAAAAGTCAAGACCAAGGATTGGTATAGCGATGCGAAGAGTTCGATCCAAACAGCAGCAGGATGACAGCTTGGCGAAAATTCACTCAAACGGAGCATCGAGCCGATCGGTTCGCAGAGGCTCGAAATGGAAATGGCGACTTGCGATCGGTGGGATCGTGGCTCTGGGCTTAGTCGCTGCGGCACCGACGGTGGCGTTAAGGCAACGCGCATGGTTGCTCGAGCAGATCAATCAGCGATCGGGACTTGCGCCGATCCAGGTGGATATTGGGCAACTCAAGGGGGGCTGGGTCGAATCGTTCGGAGTTCAGGGGTTTCGGTTGGTCGACGATCGGGGATCGGAGCTTGTGAAGATCGGATCGATCGACACGGAGCTGACGCTATTTTCTTTGATGGCCAATTACCGTCGGCTCGGAACGATCACGTTGCACCAGGTGGATGTCGCGGTGGATGTGCATCCGGGTACGACTAGTCTTGAGGAGGCGATTAAACCTTTGTTGCAAGGGACGGTCACGAAAGAGCCAACCGCTAGCGCATCGACATCGGCAGGATTTACTGGAAGGATTCGAATTGCTGGAGCGGTGGTAGAGGTTCGCGACACGGTCGACCAGACGGCTTGGGCCTTGCGTGTGAGTGAGGCGGACATTCCGATCCCGACGGCCCAGCAGCCGATCCCACCGATGACGCTCGTAGGTGATTTGGTGCAGACATCGCTAGCTCCTGGGCAAACGATGGCGACCGGTCAGTTCACGTTAAGGACCGAGCCGATCGCTCCTGGGATGACGAGTTTGGCGGGTGCGAATATGCCCTCGTTGCGCATGACGGTATCGACGCAAGGGTTGCCTTTGCAATGGATGAGTTTGGTCAAGCGTCGCTTGCCTGATTTCCCGATCGACCAGCTCGATGGTCAAGCGACGGTCCAGGCCGACGTGGAGTACACAGGACCGCAGGCCTTGACGGCGTTTGTCAAGACAGCGCAATTGGATCGACTTCGGATCGTCGCGCCGAGTTTGGTAGGCCAGCGAGGAGCGGGGATTGAGCAGATCCGACTCAGCGGCGATATCAGTTTGTTTCAAAACCGGATCAGCACCAACAGTTCGAAGCTCGAATGCGACTTTGGGACGGTCGTATCGAAGGCCAACATGGCGATTCCGTCGAAGCTACCGGTTTGGAATCGTCCGTGGCTTGAGGACTCGGAATTTGAGGTCCAAGGGACGTTTGATTTGCCCAGGCTCGTGGCTGTCGCACCGGATCTCCTCAAGACGCAGGATCAGGTTCGTTTGCTCTCGGGCAATGCGACGCTGAGTCTGTCTCAAACTCGCGGTGCTTTGGGCCCTGAGGCGGGCGGTATTCCTTCGAGCAGCTATCAAGTCAAGCTTGGGAATCTCCTAGCGGACATGCAGGGAAAGCGGATCGAGTGGGACGAAGCTTTATCGGCCGGCTTGGAGGTGTCGGGCAATGCACAAGGGATTCCGAGTTTGCGATTGTTTTGCAATTCGGAGTTTTGCCAAGTCGAGGGAGCTGGGGATTTGCTCGACGGGAGGCTGACGGCACAACTCGATTTGGACAAGATGGAGCAGAGGTTATCGCAGTGGTTTGTCTTGCCGTTCGAGAGCCTGACCGGCTCGGCGCAAGCCGCTGTTGCTTGGAAACTCAACGAGGGGAATCGATTGTCGACCAACGGTTCGCTCAGGACGACCGAAATGCGTATCGCGCATCCCAACGGACGGCTCGACGAGCCAGCTTGGGACGGCGAATTCAGCACGGTCGCACAGCTCGATGGCATGACGATCCTGCAGTTGGATCGAATCCAAGCGAATTTGAAATCCGAGCAGGAGTCGCTGCAGTTCCAGGTCCTTGAACCGATGGCCATCTCGAGCGCACCTTCGGGGCTAGGACCGAATTCTGCCCCGATGTCGCTCAAGCTCACTGGGGACTTGGCCCGATGGCAACGAAGAGGTCAAATGTTCGCAGGAATCGATCCAGGGATTTCCGTCGCTGGCAAAATCGCTTTGGATGTCCAAGGCGCCATCGATGCGAAGCATGTCGAGATTGCGATGGTCGATTGGGTTTCCGAACCGTTTCAGTTAACCAGCGGCGCGACCACCCTGCAAGAATCGCGCATGGTGGGAAAGTTTCAGGGGAAATTCGACAGCAGCCAATTGGCGAATCTTCAGGTCGATAATCTTCTGGTCAGGGCCGATTCGTTTGCCATCCAAGCGCAGGACCAAGCCGACGCGAGCAACGCAAGCCGCAAGGGCCAAGCGGCATTTCGGGTCGACCCGAGCCGATTGATCGCGTCGTTGCAAACCGAATCGGCTGGAGGCGTTGGACCGACCGGACCGACCGGAGCGGCCTCGACGCCGATTCGCATCACTGGAGACCTAACCGGTCAAATGGACTGGACGCTCGATCCGAATGACATCCGATGGCATCTGGTCACGCAAGCCAAAGACCTGCGCGTTTTGCAGTCGACGCTCCAGCCCCGCAATCCGAATCAACTCGTCAGTACCGCAGCGCCCCCCGGTTCCGAGAGCGTTCTTTGGGAGGAACCTCAAGCGATCATGACCGTCGACGGTTCGTATCGATTCGCCGATGGCCAACTGCAATTGCCGCAAATCCTTCTGCAGACCGAATGGCTCGCCTATGGGGGTGCTACGCAGATGACCCAACAAGCCGGGTCGACGGTCGTCCAGACCCAGGGTAGCGTGACTTACGATGCGGCCCGAGCCGCCGAGCGGCTTCGACCCTATACCGGAGGGATGCTCACTGCGAGCGGCCAGAAAACACAACCCTTGGAAGTCACCTGGGTGAGCGCGCCGAATCGCAAATGGACCGAGTCGCTCACGGCCCGTTCGAGCATCGGCTGGGACAGCGCCAATGTGGTCGGGATCGATATCGGTAACGCGGACATCCCGTTGGTCATCGAGAACGGTCGCTTTGCATCCAAAGCCGAGTTCCCCGTATCCCAAGGTGTATTGCGATGGAATCTCGATGGCGATTTGTCCGCCGAGCCGATGGTTTTTCGCCAAACGCAGCAGCGCGTCATCGAGAACGTAGCGATCACCCGGCAGATGTGCCAAGGCTGGCTCAAGTTCGTCACTCCCCTGTTGGCCGATGTGACGAGTGTCCAAGGAAATCTGACGCTCGATATCGATCGCGCGGAAGTTTATCCTACCGAGTCGTTTCGCCAGACGGTCGAGGGCCGGCTGTATGTCCATGGCGCCAACGTCGGTCCTGGGCCGCTTGCCGATCAACTTTTGGCTTTGGTGACCCAGATCCGAAATCTGCGTCGAGGAGCCGGCGCGACCGATGCAGGTGGCCAGGCGACGAGTTGGCTGCAGTTGCCCGAACAGAACATCGCCTTTGCCGTCGATCGCGGTCGCGTGATGCACAAGGACATGAAGATTCAAGCTGGGGATGTGTTGATCACGACCTCGGGGTCCGTCGGGCTCGATGGAAGTTTGGAGCTTATCGCCGGGGTGCCGATCCTCAAGGAGTGGGTCGACAAGACCCCTGCATTGCAACCTTTGGCTGGCCAGATGATTCAGATCCCGATACGCGGAACGGCCTCGCGACCGCAGCTTGACAGCAGCGGCATGATCCAACTCAGTCAGCAACTGGCGACCAGCGCTTTGACCGGCGCGGCGCAAAAGCAAATCGACAAGGGTCTCAACAAGTTGCTCGGTCCGTTGTCCAACTCGCTCGGTCCTTTGCAGCCTCTGGGGGGTGGCACGAGCGGCGCGCCGAGCGGCTCTGCGTTCCCGATGCCGAGTCTGCCGGGTTTGCCGAGCCTACCGAACTTAGGGATCCCAGGATTTGGCAATCCGTTCGGTCCGGCGCCGGCCGCTGCAGCACCTGGGCTACCACCAGCACCGTGATTTTGTACCGGCACCGTGATTTTTGATTGGATCGAGATCTCCGAGACACATTAGGAGTCGATCGAAAGGACCCGATCTAGAAGAACTATTAGCTTTCGGGGTTCCACTCGGGGAATTTCTCGAGTTGTTGTTTTAGGGCAGCCCGAGCTCGATTCAATCGGGATCGAACTGTGCCGATGGAGATTTTTAGCACATCGGCGATGTCTTCGTAGGCGAGGTCTTCCATTTCGCGAAGCACGAGGATGGAGCGGTGGTCTTCGGACAGCAGGGCAAGGGCTCGGTGGACGAGTTGGATGTCTTCGTTGCGACTCATGCGCAGGTCGGGTCCATCGCCGTCGAATTCCGGTTCGGCACCGGAGTTCTCACGGGACTCATCGAGGGACTGGTGATTTTTCCGCCGCCGCCGTCGTGCCAGGGCGAAGTTGAAAGCGATTCGGTAGAGCCAGGTGAAAAAGCGGCTATTGCGCTGGAACGTATCGAGCTTGAGGTAGGCTTGGATAAACGATTCCTGGACGACGTCTTCGGCTTCGTCGGCGCTGCCAACGACGCTGATCATGGCCGTATAGAGTCGGTCCTGGTAGCGGAGCACCAAGGTTTCGAAGGCAGTGCTTTTTCCGGCGAGTGCCAACTGAATCAGTTCGTCTTCGTCGTTCACTCTTTGGATCTAAGGGACAGAAGGAGGAGATGAAAGGAAAGGATAGGCCGCAAAGTCTTGGCAGAGCCTTGCAAGATAATGAATTATATTTGGGGAATTGTCGCGAGGAATTCCCCATAAAGTGGGGGTATTTCCTAGAAAAACCGAATCCCTTGGGGAATTGAGCTACTCGTACCGCAGGGCGTCTATCGGATCGAGCTTGCTGGCTCGCCAAGCTGGGTAGAAACCGAAGCCGATTCCGACGCAGGCCGAGAAGATCAAGCTGATGAGGGCAGCCCAGTAGTTGACGATGATTGGCCAGTCCCGACCGCTTGAAAGGGCGTTGATGGCCATGGTCAGACCTACCGAGCCGAGGATACCGAGGGTCACGCCGACGATTCCTCCGACGACCGACAGAAGCATCGCTTCGACCAAAAACTGCATGAGGATGTCTTGGGGCCGCGCTCCGACGGCCATTCGAATTCCGATTTCGCGGGTCCGTTCGGTGACCGAAACGAGCATGATGTTCATGATTCCAACTCCGCCGACGACGAGTGAAATGCCGGCGATCGAGGCGAGCATGGCCGTGAGGGTCCCGGTGACGATCCCAAAGGCACTTGCGATCTCGGTGGTATTGGCGACTTGGAAGTCAGGGGGTTGTCCCATCGAGATGCGGTGACGATCCATCATCAACGATTCGATTTCTTGTTGGGCGACGGTCATCAATTCGGTCGATCGCGCCGAGGCTAGGGCGACATCGACGTTATTGAAGTTCGAGCCTTGGAGTCGTTTCCGGACGGTGGTAAAGGGCATCAGGACGACGTCGTCTTGGTCGTCCCCGACGATGTTGGCACCTTTGCTGACCAGGACACCGACGATTTCGAAGGGGATGTTTTTGATACGGACGTTTTGTCCGATGGGGTTTGCCGTTTGGAAGAGTTTCTTCACGACGGTCGCACCCACGACGCATACTTTATTGGCGTTGTTGATGTCGCCTTCGGTAAAGAAGCTACCGGAATCGATCTGCCAGTTTCGGACCAGCAGGTAGTCTGCGCCGACGCCGACCAGATCGCGGGGTCTCCAGTTGTTATTGCCGCTTATGACTTGGCCGACAGCGCCGACCAAGGGGCTTGCGGCAAGCACACTGGGGCACTCGCGTGCGATAGCCATTACGTCGGTGACGGTCAGCGAAGGCGTTTGTCCAGTTCGTGCCCCGCGGGCTTGTCGGCTCCCTGGGGAGATGACGATGACATTGGTACCGAGGTTTTTGAATTCACCTTGGACCAGTTCGCTGGCGCTAGTCCCGATCGAGACCATCGCGGTCACTGCAGCGATTCCGATGACAACCCCGAGGATCGTCAAGCCGGCCCGCAGCTTGTTCTTGCCAAGAGCCGCTATCGCGATTCGAAGGATATTTGTAAACGTCACGGATTAGGTAGCCTCAACAGTTCAGATTACAAAACAGGTCCTTGGCCGATAGATAGTTTACTCAATATTTCTGAATAGAGGAGTTCATATTTCCTCATCTGCGCTTTGAGTTGGAAGTCCTCTTCGACCCGCTTTCGGTTGAATTGCCCCAGCCGCTCGAGGGCTGCTGGGTTTTTCACAAGTCCCACCAGAAGGTTTTCCCAGGCATCCCAATGGTCTCTCGGTACGGATTGTTCGGCGAGGGAATCCCCGAGCAAATCTTCGATCCCTTCGACGCGCATGGTAGCCACGGGCAAGCCCACCGACATGGCTTCGAGCACCACGTTGGGCATCCCTTCATAACGGGTGGGTAAGAGCAACAGTTCCGATCGCTCCATCCAGTCGAGCACATCGGCGCGTCGTCCGAGCCGTTCAACACGGCGGGCCAGTGGCGAGTCTTTGGCCCATTGGGACCACGCATTGGCCCAGGATCCATCGCCGATAACGACCAAGCGGTGTTCGGGGAGTGCTTGGAGGATCGCAGGGGTTTTCTCAAGGAGCACATCGATCCCTTTTTGGGGTTCGAGCCGCCCGACGAACAGGAGAATTTTTTCACGAATCGCGTTCGTGGGTTTCGAGGGCAGTTCGATGCCGTTGGGGATGACCACGAGGCGCTCGGGGTCGAAGCCTTCGTGTTGCAAGGCCCATTGGGCGACCTGTTGGCTGACGCAAACGACTTTTTTAGGATAGCAGCGCCAGAACCAGGCCAAACGGCTGCGCCAGCGCCGAGGTTCGACGACTCGGACCCCTGCGACCTGAGGGATTTGGTGTTTGGAGTAGCACCAAGCGCCCAAGAGGTTCGCATGCCAGAGGAAGGATTGGACCACATCGGGTGGATCGCTTCGGATCCGTTGCACCAGTCGCGAGCGTGCCCAGGGGAGTTGGTAGGATTTGCTAGCGTTTAAGAAAACCGTTTGGATTTCAAGAGCTTTCAGTTGCTCGTAGAGGAGCGAATCGACGCGAGTCGTCGGAGCCGGCGCGATAGAGATGACCCGGACGCAGTGTCCATTTTGTTTCAGAAAGCAGGCAAGCTCCGTGCAGCACCGTTCGGCGCCGCCGGTAAAGAGTTCGGTGATGAGCAGATCGATTTTCATTTAGCCGCCGTGGGAGGACGAATCGGGATCAAACTCGTGTTGTGCTTGAGCCTCTAGACAAGCTAAAGACATCTTTTGGCGATTCCGAAGTTTTCGGTGCGTGGGCCGCCCTGCGCGTTACGAAATAGCTTAATCGATGGTTCTAGGGTTTCCCAAGCATGGAGGCTAGGGATGTTCCGAAACTCTGGCTTGCACGGGCTATGGGCCCTGGCTTTGCCGATGGCATTCCTTGGATGCGACGAGGTCGAGGATTTCCGTGCGCCCGCAGCAGTCGTAGGGGTGGGGGATTCGAGCGGTGGGATGGTATTACCGCCTACTGGATTGACGGGATCGACGGGGCCTACAGGATCGACGGGGCGGACAGAACCCACGCGAGCGATGTCCTCGATGCGACCGTCCGATAGTGTCAGTGCCGTAGGGGTACCGACGCGAACCCAGCAAACGATCTTGATCGCGAGTTTCAACATTCAGACATTTGGGGTCAAGAAGGTAACCGATCCGGTGGTTGTGGATCGGATTGTAAGGATATTGCGATTATTTGACGTCATTGCAATCCAGGAGGTACGCGCGACGGACCAAACGGTTTTGCCTCAGTTGCTCCAGATGGTCAATTCGCAGGGAGCCCGATACGATTTCATACTTGGGCCTCGACTGGGTCGAACGGACTCGAAAGAGCAGTATTGTTACGTGTATGACACGACGCGGATTTTATCGAGTCCGTCGGCCAGTTACACGGTCAACGACACGGCGGACTTATTGCATCGCGAGCCATTGGTCGGACGTTTTGCAACACAGGTACCGGCGGGATATCCACCGTTTACTTTTTCATTGATGAATATTCATACCGATCCTGGCGAGGTCAAGCAGGAGCTGCCGGTGATGCATACGGTATTGCAAGTGGTCCGCGAGTACGAGTGGTCGACGGCTCGGGAGGACGACGTCATGATGATGGGTGATTTGAATGCAGCGCCGTCGAAGTTTGGGAATTTGGCGCAGGTGCCGGGGATTTATTGGGTGATCCGAGACCAGCCGACCAACACGCGTCGCACGGAGTTGTACGACAATATCTTATTTGACCGAGGTCCGACCAACGAGTTTGTGGGGCGAGCGGGAGTGTTGGACATGGCGACGCTCTTTGGTATCCCGATGGAGGAGGCTTTGATGGTATCGGATCACAATCCGATTTGGGCGGAGTTCAGCATCGTCGAGCAGCCGTCGGCCTATAGTACCCCTGGGACAAGTGGAGTGATGGCCAACCAGGGTTACGGATCGGCGCGTTAGTTTTTCGTATTGTCGATCGGGTCTGCTCGGTGCCAAGCTTCTCAAGGATGGCCATGACTTCCGAAAGCTCCATGCGCGCGTCTGGTGCTTTGGCTATGCAGGGCAAACGCATCTTAAATGATTGCTGCTAGGCAGTTTAGGAGATAGTTTTCGTCCCACGCCGCTCGTTTTCGCTTCTTCCGAGTGCTTTCTTTCGAAGTGTCCAGGCTAAGCATGTTCATCGCGAAGCGTCGAAGCAATGCAAAATTGTCCGGACTGTGGCCCTTGCGAATCCGGCTTTGGTCTTCGTTGAAGGCCATGTCCAGTACCCAATGAAATGAGTTCTCGATGCCCCAATGCGCTCGTATGGCACTTGCAAATTTCTTTACGCTAACCGGTAGGCTACTCAGATAGTATCGAATCTCGCTGCATTCCTTCCCGTCGCGAATCGTGATGTTGCACCCCAGTTTCGATACATCCTTCCTCGTGGACTTGATCGAAGTGCTCGCTCATCGCCTTGTCATTTGGTATACCGTTCTTTGTCTTCGAGTAGATTCTACCCTCCGGATTGAATGCCCTTTGGAATGATGTAGGAAAAAACGAGTAAGAATGATCGTCGCCGCTCCGACGTGGACAGAATAATCCAATAGAGAGCCAAAACGACTGAGAATTTCGACCGGCGGTGGTATTGGGTTTTGGACATTGTTGACTAGGTTGACTGTGTTGGGCGGTACGAGTAATGCCGCCACCGTCTGGCGACAGGTGGCTGCGGCGACAGGTACGAATGATGCTCATGATCGATACTAACATAAGACAAGCATACAACACCACAAACTGAATTCGCAAGCTCATGATCCATTCACTCACTTGGATATGCTATGTCGAATCGATTTTTCTGGGATCTTGCGAACCAATAACAGCGCTGCGCAGTAGTCGGGTCATTTCAGTGCGTAGATCAATACCACGGACGTAAGGCACGTGGGATAGGCTTCTAGCCTGTCCGCTTTCAACAAAAACGCGACGGTGACCATGAGCATGTCCAAACCAAGGTCATGGGGTGCATGACAGGCTGGAAGCCTATCCCACGGGAGGCGGTCTACGCTGGTCTACTTTCCACTCTCTGAACTACCCAGGTTATGTCGCCTTCATCTTTGAGACCCAGAGCAATCAATCTAATGTGTACGCGCTCCTAGTCGTCGATTTTTCGCCGAAGGGCGAAGACACCAAGACGTTTCCTTTGATCCCATCGTCCATTCAGTCCATCGAGAACCATTTGTCGATCGAGAATATGGATTTCGAAGACTTTCGCACGGCAGTGCACAAAGACGGAATTTTTCGGGGCTTTGCGAGCTAAAGTCGCCTTGTGCGATGTAGGATCTGAGGGCTTCAAGGGGCTACATCGATCCCAACCTTCCACGACGTCATCGGTCCACTATGCGAAATCTCGACTTTAGTTCTTGGAACGGAGCTCTGACGACTCTGTTAGGGTTGGTCATCGTGTCTGCGGTTGCTGTGGGAATTCGCCTGCTGCTTATGCAGACCATTCAGCGGCGACGCGAGCGGGAGAATCGTCAGATCAATGAGCGTCTTCGAACGCTCATCGCCGCTTACAAGATCCTGGGCGGGTCCTTCACGGGTGAGCTTAGCGTCGATCCGGCCCACCTTCGAGCGCTGCGAAAAATGACCGAAAATGGGTCCTTAGGAATGCAACCCATCGAAGGGACGACCGAAATCGGATCGACCCTGGAGGCCGCCTCGTCCGAACGAAGCCGGCGTATCCGAGATGCCGTCGAAGCCGCACTCTCGGATGTGATCTTGTTGGGCACCGAGGAGCAAGTAAACCTTGCTGCACATGCTGCACGTGAGATGGTCGCGGGCAAAAAAGTTCATTTGTCGGAGCTTATTGTGTCACTGCGGAACTTCATTCGCAATGCTCTGGACCTAGACCCAATCTCTGCCGAACTGCACATCCCAGACCAGGGACCGCTCAGACCGACGGTTTCTAGCGGAAAGGCAAGTGGCGGTGGTCGCGGTGAAGGAGCCGATAAAGAAAACGGCGGTCGTTTGGACTCCGAGATGTCTATGGGGGCCGGAGGTCTCGGAGGAATGGCAGCGGGTCCTCATCAGGCTGCCTCTGAGATAAATCCAGAAGAGCATCCCACCGACGGCTGGACACTTCGGTGCATGGTTTTGTTCTGGCTCTTCGTCGTGCTCGTGCTCAGTCCGCCGCGGCGGACGGTGCTCGTGCTCGTGCTCGTAATCGATTCGATTACGAGCACGAGCACCGTTTCACTGAGCACGAGCACGATTTGCTCGCTCCTTGCCAGAACAAGTTGTAGGACTGATTGCGTTTAACAGTCAGCCGCAGGCGTACGGGATTCATTGCCATCTTCGACGGCCTGGCAACAATGCGATCGATCCTGGGGGATGGACCAGTTTCGCCTAGCGATTCCATTGGTTTCATGAGCTTACCAAGCCAAAACGGACCCACAAATTCTGCTGACGAGGCAAATCTGTTTATCTGGCTCCATGACGTCGCTTGCAGGTCTGGCTCGGTGATTCGCCAAGATTCTTCTGCGGGCTTCTTCGAGCCGAGCCGCTTTCAAGTAAGCGTTGGGGGACATTCCAAGGAGTTCATCGAATGCGTAAAACAGCGCGCGACGTCCAGCGCCAGTGAACTCACAAAGCTCCAGGATAGAAGGTGGGTCACTCAAATGTGCGCGAATGAACTCTTCTGCTTTGCGGACGATAACCCGACGATTGAGATGCTTGAGCGGTTCCGAACACGCTTGAGATCGATCGCAGACGGTTGCAAAGATCATTTCTGCAAGACGAATCTCAGCATTTGGTCCGATGAAGTCATGGGCCTGTCCGGAAACGATGGAGTCAACTGCACTTGGAGTTATGGGGTGTTTGACGCCACGTGAGGGAGTCCAGTTTACAGTCCGAGCCTTTTTAGATCCACTGCGGGCAGGTGAGGATTTGACTTCGAGTAACGGCGACCTGATGACGTTTCGCCAGTATTACCAAGGGGAGGGCTTCAACGACGTTCAATACAACGTCAACCGCTATTTGTTCATGGACGGCAAGACCCACCAGCGCTCCTATGGATTCGGTCCGGCGGTCAAGGTCATCCCATCGAAGATGTGGGTATCTCCCAAGTCCGGCAAATCGTATCCATGGTACGGTCGAATCGAAACGCCCAAAGGCACTTTCTACTACGAGCCGACCCATCCCGAGCAAGAAGGGTACGGGCTGGCGGGAGCCTACATTGAGGGGGTCCTTCAATTGCGAGAGGACTCCCCGACCGGGCCGATCGTGGCCACCGGTTTCACCGAAATGATCATGTTGACCGAGCCGTTTCCTGACGGCACCGACCCGTCGATGGGCCCGGCGATCTCACGCCCATTTCCGAACAATCCGAACGACCCGTGGACTCCGAAAGGGCCAAGTGCCGTTCCAGCGACACGGTCGAAGTCGAAGTAGGCCGAAGTAGTAGGTAAAAACCTTATGGTGGCGGCCCTCGTCGTTCGCACGCTTGGGCCGCCGAACTGGCACCGTACATCATTGCTCAAGACGTCGGCAAAATTGCCGGTATCGTACCGAAGATAAGTGGCATAGGCTTCCTGAAGGTGGACTTCAATTCACAGGCTGGGAGCGCTGGAAGCCTATGCCACGCTGAAAAACAGACAGCATTTTTCCGCACGATGCTTGACAATAAGTAGTTCGATAAACGTTTAATATTCGATGAACAGAAAGACAATTTAGATGCAACGTCGAGATTTACTAAAAGCCGGTGTCGGGTCAGCCGCTGCGGCGAGTGTTGCTGCGTTAGTTACATCCGAGTCCCAAACGGCTCAAGGGCAACAGCCCCAGGGTTCCTCGGGCAACGCCATCAAGCCAACCGGCTTTCCAGCGAAAAACCTCCCGCCGGTACGCGAGACGATAAAGCCGTTGCAACTCTCCGACGAACTGGTTTGCACTACACCACAGGCAGTCTATCTGCTGCCGCGCGATCACAAGTTCCACGCTGGCGGATTTTACGCCTGCAATGAGTTTTGGGAGTGGCACTACTTCTCAGGCTTCGCCAAGGACAACGAGGGGAACGACTACGCGCTGTTCTTCGGCACCGACCCAGTCGGCTACAACGCAGAGACTGGCGGTTACGCATTCTTGCCCGCCATTATTTCCATCTCGCCAATCAAAGAAGGAAAGAAATACGCTTACTTTGGCAACTTCCCGGTGTTCGAGCCGCAGCGTCCTGCAGACAGTACCTCACCTGCCGATTTCCAATATGTGTTGCGGAATGACGATGCCGGCTGGTCCATCGACGAGCGTTATTATGCCAACGACGAACGCTGGGTCTTTCGGATGAAATCGAAGAATCCAAAAGATCCATGGTGCGATCTTGATATCCGTTTAGGTGCACCGGGTTACATTCCGCGTACGCCGACAGGGATCGAAGAAGAGGGCTTCAACGACCAGGGGCGCTACAATCCGCAGACGATGCATGGTCTCTCCTATTACTACATCGCACCGAATATGCCTTTCACTGGCAAGTTTGGTTTTGATGGACGGGTTGTTGAACTCACTGGAAGCGTTTGGCTTGAACACCAATGGGGTAACATCAAGGGAATGGACCAGGAGAACTGCCGCTGGCGTTGGTTCAGTTTTCGTTTTGATGACGGACGAATGTTAGCCTTCCGTCACTGGGTGACATTGCCCGACAACATGCCGGTTCATGAGCGAAACCACTACTGCATGATTCACCCGGATGGCAGAATCGAATACGGCTTTCCAAACCGTGACTTTCGCTTCACGCCCACCCGAACCTTTAGTGTTCCAGGAGTTGACGCCCAGTGGAATCCGGAACGTTTAATGGAAACCCCGTTCGGAAACTTTTTCCTCAAATCGTTGGTAGATGACTCGGTGTATGTTAGCAAAAGCGGCATGACCTTCTGGGAAGGTCCGATGTCGATCCATAAAGACAATTCGGCTGGCGAGCGTACAGGCACTGCTTACGTAGAGCAGTACTTTCAACCGCGTGGAGGCCCAAAGATTATGCGAACAGGCCCCGAGCAGGATTTGGCTAGAGAGTTGCCAAAAGCCGGAATCACGCCTCGGTAGGAAATGCATCAGCGCATCTCTCGCAGAATTCGTGGGTGAAAAAAGTTTTAAGAGCTCTGAACTTTAGCGTTTTCCTCGATGCCGATCGGTAACCATCACCGAGTGGCCGCCAAAAAAGTCACGATTTCATGCGCCGTCGGCCGGACACTTCGGTGCATGGTTTGGTTCTAGATCTTCGTCGTGCTCGTGCTCAGTCCGCCGCGGCGGACTGAGCACGAGCACGATTTGCTCGCTCCTTGCCAGAACAAGTTGTATGCCTGATTGCGTTGAACAATCAGCCGCAGGCGTGGAACTTGAAAATTCACGAAATTGCAAACGGCCTCTTTCGACAAAATCGTTTCAAGCCATTCACTCGTTGTAGTCGATGCGACATGAATAAACGCCGAAACCCACCAGGTAAGTTCTGCTTATGCTAAAACCCATTTTGCGACCTCTGGTCTCCATGGTGCTTGGATGTTGCGCGACGTTCTCTAGCACCGCATACAGTCAGATTGCGAGGTCATACCTCAATGCACCGCAGGGAAACTTGGCGATGTACGCGTACAGCGGGGTGCGTTCCAATACAGGTGGTGTGGAAAATTTGCCCATCCCGTTGACGGAAACCCGTTTACAAACTCAGTCGCTGATTTATTCGAGAATCCTCGACGTAGGCGGACGAACGGGTGGCTTGGGGGCGGTACTGCCGATTCAAGATCTTTTGAGTTTCAACACCGAGTCAAACGTTGTGACCGCAAGGGAATCGGGTATCGGGGATCCTTCGGTCACCTTTGAAGCAAATTTGTTTGGTGCGCCGGCTTTGCAGCGTGAAGAATTCAAGGACTGGACCCCGGGAGATTACTGCGGCCTGCATTTTACGTTCGGGCTGCCGCTAGGGCAGTACGATCCGAACTCGGCTGTGAATCTGGGTGCAAACCGGTTTATGTTCCGACCGCTCTTGAACTACAGCATCACACGCGACGAAGGCAAATCGTGGCTCGACTTTTATTCAAGCGTCGCGTTTTACTCCGCGAACGACGAGTATTTAGGAACCAGTGTTCTCAAGCAGTCCCCTTTGACAGACATTGAACTTCATTACAGCCGAACGGTTTATGATCGCTTGTGGGCTGGGGTAGGCGTGGTAGGTTTGTTCGGTGGTAGGGTGGAGGTAAACGACGTGGTGGCCACACCAACGCAGCAAATTGGTCGATACGCACTCACTGCAGGCACTCCCATGTTTAAAGGATCCACCGCTATATTCGGCTACAACAGTACCTTTGCCCGCAGCGAAGGCGCTGCGGATGCAAATTCGTTCATCCTTCAGCTTATCTATCTGTTTTAGTCCTACGTTGTGCAGCTTTTAGACTTTCCGGCACAAGTAAAATTTATGACTATCTCTACCCAACTTATGGTAGACAGGTGTTAAGATTCAAGCGAGCTTGGCAAGATCCACTGCGATACTTATGAGTCTTGGACGAAAACGTGGGGACTGTCCCCGGAATTTTTCTGTTGAACTTATCGAATAGATCAACGATTGAGCCGGGGCGAAACCAAGATGTGCGTTAGCGATGCCCGTGCTCGAGGCCAAAGTGCTGGCTGCCGCTGCGAACGAGTCGGCTTCGTATTGGCGGTAGAATGCGTCGATGTTCGCCCACGAGGTTGCCGATTGCAGATACGCATCAGACTCTTCGTTGCGATAGGTCTTCTTGGCGTTGTTGCGGGTGGTCCAAAGACCTTAGTGTTTTGGTTCATCCGTCTGGTTAATCAGCGTTCTACTTTACCTTTAGCTAAAATTGCCCTGGGTAGCCTAAGCCCAAAACCAGCGGCAGACGGACTATGGGCAGAGATGGTTCACCCCGGTTGCCTCGCTCTTCAACTTGGCGAACCTAGCGCCTTTGCGGTGAGTTTGGGACGCTTTCCGATTGATTGATAGCCCGATTTAACGGTATTGGGCTAACGCCTAGCGGCTCACGGTGTTGCGATTCAACGGACGCACAATGATTGTTTTCAGGTGGTTTGGTTCCGTTCGACGTGCACGATAAGGCGGTGGCGTGTACTGGCCACGCCCGCGGCTGGCGCCCAGCGGCTCACGGGGACTCGCCTGCGGCGTGGTGTGGATGCTGTGGGACTGCTCATGACCAAAGTTCAGAGATAGCCCCGGTGCTATCGGCAAACGTGTCGATTTCAAGACCCATCAATTGAGCGATGCTTAGCCATAGATTCGAGTTGAGCGTTCCACTGGGCATCTTGATAAATCGTCCCTGCTTGATCTGCCCTTGGGCCTTGCCTGCTACGATCATCGGAAGATCAAAAAACTGATGCGTCGCTCCATCTCCCAACCCAGCACCATACGCAATGAGCGAATTATCGAGCATCGTGCTGCCGTCGAATTCCTGGATCTCTTTCATCCGCCGAATCAGATAAGCATACTGCTGCATATGGAAAATATCGATTTTTTGCAAATCCTTGTATCCATCTCCCTTCTGATTGTGGGTCATGTTGTGATGCTGGACCGGATTGTCGAACACGCCTTCATACATGAGCGTTGCATCCCATCGCTCAGGGCCGAGCATGAAGGTGCAAATGTTGGTGATCCCCATCTGGAATGCTAACAGCATCAAATCCATCTGGAGCCGAATGTATTCGCCTCGCGGTAACACCTCGTTGCTCGGTACTTTGATGTCGACGTCCGAGAGGAGCTTGTCCATCCTCTGGATTCGCAATTCGATGCCTCGAATCATTTCTATGAACTCACCCATCGTCGCGCGATCGTCATGACCGAGTTTCTTCGTCAATGCGTTGGCATCTGCGAGAACCAAATCAGAAACATCGGCGACATGCTTGCGATAACTGTCGCGCAGGAACAATCGGTCATAGAGCTTCTTTGGCTCGCGGATCGAAGGAGCAATCTTGCCAGTACCATACCAGGATATGTTGTCGAATTCGATCGGCTCCTTGGGGGCTGTAAATCCGTTGCAACTGATCTCAAGCGTGTTGAAGATCGACGTCTGTCCCACCGCATCGCCGATCACTTGATCCAAACTGCGTCCGTTGGGATGGGCGATTCCCTGCCGTTTGGCTTGCTCGGGCGATAAACTGGTCAAGTAGCAGGATGCTCCTTGGGCATGCACGTCTTGGCCGTCTTTGTAGGTCCTATCCAACCCGGTGATCAGAGTTATGTCGCTGGCATGCGCCCCCAAGGGTTGCATGGTCGAGGTCAATTCGAGTGGGTAAATGCCCGGCTTGTTCTTCAGACGACGTTGCTCTTTGACTTTGTCTGCGTCAAAGCCACCGATGAAATCAGGAATGTCTGCATTCTCCTCGCCAGGAAAAAAACAACGCCGAACGATCCCGTTGGGCATGTAGACAATGACTAGCTTTTTGCTTGGCTTGTTGCCAGAATACCCCTCATTCGAAACCTGTGGTCCATCGGCAGCACTGGCCAGCGAGGGCAAAAAAGGCAGTGTTAACACGGAGCCTTTGGCCTTCAAAAACGATCGTCTCGACAGATGCATAGGGATGGTCTTTGAGTAGAGAATACTATGGTTGGGACTCGATTATAGCCTAAGAACCTCTACCGCAACGCTATCTGCTTGCTCGAAAGGGCTTGCTCAGCACGATCTCTCGAATAAGGGATTGGATCCGAAAACCGTCTTGCTCGCAGTTTTCCAAGATCGATTCGACGGTCAAAGAATCATGTACCGTGAGTTCTCGAACCAGCGCATATCGAAGTAGATGCTCGACGAACGCCTCGGCGAAACGCCTTTTTTCTTTGATCAACGCTTGCTTGAATGCTACCACATCCTCGAATGCATGCATCTGTAGTAACCTTCCACTCGAATCGATAGCGCGCCCGTTTGCGTATTGCTCACGCCAGCGACCGGTGATATCAAAATTCTCAAGTGCGAATCCCAGCGGATCGATTTTTGTGTGGCATCCAGCACACGACGGGTTCTTGCGATGTGCTGCGAACTGTTCACGGATGGTTAACTCCTTGGCACCTGTCTCTTCATCCAGCGGCGGGATATCGTTAGGTGGCGGTGGTGGGGGATCGTTGAAGATGACTTCGATGATCCAAACGCCACGCGCAACGGGGTGCGTCCGCTGTGGTCCTGATGTCATGCTCAGCATGGCCGCGTTGGTGATGATCCCTCCAAAACGAGGATCCTCGGCGGCAACTCTCTTGAATTCCCTTGATCGAAGCTGGTTCTTCAACCCCTCTTCAAACGTCCGCTCGAGATCCCGTGCAATCTTGGCCAAGTCGAGATTGGCAGGAACTCGATCCAGTTCCGATTTCGATCGTTGGATATCCGCGAGCATTTTCTGTTGCTTCAAGCGTTGATCGGGAGTGAGCCACTCTGTGAGCACTTTGTCTGACAGGAACGCTGGATTGCCATCGGCCAACATCTCTATTTCCGAGGTCGAGAGTGCTCGATCGTAGAGCCGTGCTTGATCGATCGCAACGGACATGAACCTATTGCCACCCGGTGGTAGATGCCGCAGTCCAAAAATGACCGAGGATTCATCGCGAGGGAACGTTACTTCCCCTTTTCGAAAGGGTTTGCCGTACGGTTGGCCGTTACGATACAGTGTCGTTGTGCCGTCCTCGGCATAAACCATCACCAAATGCACCAGATCGCCGGTAACCGTCTCTTCGTAGGACTCGGGGAAATCCTCGGTGCGGCTAAAACCGTTGCTTCCCGAGATCCAATGCCGATTTTTGCGTTCGCCGATCACAATCGTATCGAACAAATCACCGGGTCCTTGAATGCCCATCAAACCTCCACCGCGCTGATCGAGGTCCTTGAGTCGAAACCAGACTTCAAGTGTCTTGGCCTTAAGTGGGATCGGCAGTGGAGGACTTTGTAGATACGACTGATTCATCAGCACTGAGCCGTCACGCAACTCGGCATTGCCGTGTGCCGTCAGGCTCAATCCCCCAACGGAGTCCGATAAATCGGTATCAAAATCCCAAGCGGCAAAAGGTTTGAGATCCGCATGGGAGCCTGCATTTGGATTGTCGCCGCGCTCCTTGAGCCATCGCGCACGGACAGGCTCGATCAGTTCATTGAGCTCTCTCTGAGACGCGACCATCGCAGCTTTGAGTTCCATACGCCGCTGATCGCTGGTTTGATTGTGGATACGTATCGGCTCGGCATCCACGGCCGGCGGTTTCAATGCGTCAGCGTACCAAGTCTTCAAAAAGTCGCTTTGATAAGAAAACGTCGGGGCTAGCAAGTCCGACAGTGGACGATCCTCGATAAAAACCGTATCGAAAAGCAACAGAGGCTCGAGCACCATCTGAACACCGGCCGGACGCTCTGGATCCAAACGGAAGTACTTGTTGATCTTCGGGTCCGGGGTAGCAGCCATCAGGTTTTCCAACTGCATCCACTGGGTCGGGAACGCGTCCAAGAAACGTTCGATTTTTGGGTCGGATAACATCCGTGCAACCGTTCGTTTCAGCACGGCTGGTTCGTTCAACGTGCCATCCTCGGCCAGCGCCAACAGCTCGGCGTCCGGGCCGCTGCTCCAGAGAAAAAAGGACAATTGCGATGCGAGAGTATGAGGATCTGACCCGCTATCACTGGCTGGTAATCGATACAAAAACAATGGCGACGACAAAACGGCCGAAGCGACTTTCTTCATGCTGTCGGTAAACGACAACCCTTGTTGCATCTTGCTCTCGGCGTAAGACGCATATCGACTCAGGACATCCTCGTCCACGGAACCACGAAACGCCCGCTTTAAGAATTTCTCCAGCCGAGTGCGGACCTCAAGATGCCGATCCACTCCTTGGGAGGGCTCTTGGAAAAAATCAGTCCAGATGCCGACGGTCTTGTCGTTGAAATCCGGGCTCTCAACGATCGACACACTCAACCTGAGGTAGGCATCGAGCAGTAGGGGCGAGAGATTGAGCTGATTGGCCTGATTATCGAAGCCATGTTCTGCGCGAAGATCCTTGGGAAATGGTTTGACATCTTGCAAACCCGCTGGAGGAGACAACCAATCGGAGGCGACATGAACGACATCGGGCACGCGTCCCGAGTGCGGGTCACTCAACGCCCTCGGCAGATAATCGTCGTACCGCGTCATGAGCTTTTCCGACAATGCAAATACGTCCCGATTCATTTGGAATAGGTCACGGACCACGTAGTTGTACTGAAAACGATTGAGGCGTTGGATGGGGATGCTCAGCGCAGGAGATTGCTGGCTCGATTCACGCAGCATCCCTTTGAGAATGACCACGGCATCCCTACGGTCTTGCTCGTCGAGACTCGGTTCGCCATCGGGTGGCATCGCTCCCTGATCGATCGCCTCGAGGACCCGTTGGGTCAATTCTGGATTACCGAGAAATTGTGGCAATGCATCGAACGCTTGAAGATTCACGTCTCCGTTGGCTTTTTCATTGCCATGGCATTTCACGCATTTTTCCGCGAGCAATGGCTTCAATCTGCCATCGAAGTCATCCGCATAGGCGCAGGCCATCGCGTTGGCATAGGCGACAAGGACTAGAAGGATCTGTTTCATGATCAAAGGGTTCTCGCGCGGCCGATCTTTGGGTTATTCAGGAAGTTTACTGGGTAACCGCTCAGAAATAATCGAGGTAATCGCACTATTCACAGGTTTTATCTTACTCTGATGGCGAACGAGTTGGTCACCTGATCTCGTTTAACAGTCAGCCGCAGGCGTACTGGATTCATTGCCAACTTCGAGGGCAAGAACGCTCCATCGACCGCTAAGTTGGGCCAAGGTTAAAGCTTCCGAAAGCAAGTGACTCCATATTCGGTGCGACCTTGGTGCTCTCTACAATGGCAACACCAACAAGAAGAACACGAATCCGAAAGTTCTTCTACGAGCGTCAGTTATCCTAGTCTCCTTTTCCAGCGTCGACTAGGACGTTCCGGTCAGATACAATGTTCGTCGACAATGCTCGCCCAAAATAGATCCGTGCTCGCCCAAAATAGATCCGTGCAAGATAGCTTGTGGTCATTCAAACTCGCAGTGATTTCGTCTGCAGAGTATCCCACTAGATCCTCTCGAAAGTGCTCGCCATGATTTTTCATTCGAAGCTCGTCCAACGCGCCGTTACGGTCCTGGTGGTGATCGCCCTTTGTCCTAGCCTTGGAATGGCACTGGGTGCTATTCCCGTCGTGGCAGCAGATACGACCGATGTGACTGCAAAAGTTGCAGCCGCAGTGAAGGAAAACAAGCTTGTGATCCAGGCGAGCAACGGCACGTTCGGCGATACGGCTCCAGGAGTTCCGAAAAAGCTCTCGATCGAGTACCAGCTCGGCGATCAGAAGATGACCAAGGAAGCTGGCGAGAACGGGCAGATCGAAATCGCAGCACCCGCTGGGCAGAAACTGGTGATCACCAAAGCGGTTTACGGACCGGCCGATGGCTCGAAACCCGTCGACATCGAAAACGCGGCGGAAGTACTCGATACCCTACCAGGTTTTACGATCGAGCATGTACTCAGCGCTGACGCTCAGAAAAACGGTTCGTGGATTTGCATGGCAAAGGATCCCAAAGGCCGATTGCTGCTTGGCGGACAAAGTGGCCAGCCGATCACGCGCGTGACGCTCGAGAAAGGCAAAGTCGTCAAGCAGGAGTCCTTGAGTATCCCCGTAAGCGAAACGATGGGCATGTTGTTCATCGATAATATGCTGTACATCAGCGGCAGTGGGAACAAGGGCTTTGCGCTTTATCGTTGCAAAGACACGAAAGGAAACGACAGCTACGACGATGTGGAATTTCTTCGCGAGTGGCAGGGTGGCTCCGGTGAACACGGATCCCACGGGCTTGTGCTCGGTCCTGACAAAATGCTCTACGCAGTCTGTGGGAATTTCACTGGAGTGCCGAACGATCTTGCGAGCAGTTCTCCACATCGCAGCTACGGAGATGACCTAGCGCTTCCTCGAATGGAGGATGGCAACGGTTTCGGAGCAGGTGCCAAACCACCTGGAGGGTACGTCGCTAGGATGGATTTGGATGGAAAGAACATCGAATTGTTCTCCGCAGGCGAGCGGAATACCTACGACATTGGCTTCAATGCCGACGGCGAACTTTTTGGTTTCGACAGCGACATGGAATGGGACTGGGGAAATCCATGGTACCGCCCAACGCACGTCTTCCACAGCGTTCGCGGCGGCGATAACGGTTTCCGCGAAGGGACTGCAAAATGGCCAGAACACTATGCGGATGGATTGCCTCACACGACAACCATCGGGATCGGATGTCCGACCGGAGTTGTTTTCGGTTCCGGCGCGAAATTCCCAGAGAAATACCAAAAGGCTTTTTACATCTGCGACTGGACCTACGGTCGCCTAATGGCCGTCCACTTGACCCCAGATGGAGCCAGTTACACGGGCTCCTTTGAAAACTTTGTTGCCCCGAAATCGTTGCGTGAAAAAGGTGGACGAACCCCACTGAATCTAACCGATGTCGTCATCGGAGACGATGGATCGCTGTACTTTACGATCGGTGGTCGCGGCACACAAGCGAGTTTGTTCCGCGTAACCTACACCGGCAATGAATCTGCAAGGCCACTGGATGCCGTTGAGTTGCCCAACAAAGCCGGTGCTGACGCACGAGCGTTACGCCGTAAGCTCGAAACGTTCAACGTAAAGGAAGATCCAGCGGCGATCGAATTCGCTTGGGATCATTTGAACAGCTCCGACCGCTACATTCGCTATGCTGCCCGATTGGCGATCGAACGAAACCCGGTATCGCAGTGGCAATCTAAAGCGCTCAGTGAAAAACGCCCCCAAGCTGCACTCACGGCTTTGCTGGCACTTGCCCGGTTCGGATCTCCTGACACACAGCCAGCCATCGTAAAAGCCCTGACATCGATCCCCTCGGACAACCTTACAGACCAACAGGTACTCAACAAATTGCGTGTGATCGAAGTCTCGATCGCCAGGCAAGGGGTACCGACCGAGGAAGTTGCAAAGCAGTTGCTCTCAGACATCGGACCGATGTTTCCCGCTAAGAGTGAAACGTTCAATCGCGAACTGTGCCAAATTTTGATCGCCCTAAAAGCTCCAGGAGTGGTTGCGAAAACGCTTGCGTTGATGACAGCCTCGCCAACGCAAGAAGAACAGGTGACCTATGCCGTTCACTTACGGAACGTCAAAGAAGGATGGAACGTCGAACTTCGCAAAACCTACCTCGAGTGGTGGAACCAAGGACGCTCCAAGGAGCATCCGGCCCACGTCACGCAATGGTTTCAAGAAGCAGGCATAGGCTTCAACAACGGGGCTAGCTTTGCTAATTTCATGTCCCATGCTCACGAAGAGGCAAAATTTACGATGTCGCCTGACGATATCCTCGCACTGAGCGATGTTCTTTCTACCTACGCGTCGTTGCAATCGGGCAATCAAAAGCCCAAAGCAGGCCCACCTCGCACCCTAGTAAAAGAATGGTCGACCGCCGATTTGCAGCCGTTTTTGGAGCAAATGAGCAAAGGCCGGAATTTCTCTCGCGGTAAACAGATTTACAACGACGCCCAATGTGCCGCATGCCACCGCTATGGCGATCAAGGAGGAGCGATTGGGCCGGATCTGACGGCCGTCGCAACCCGATTCAAACGCCAAGACTTACTGGAGTCATCGACCGAGCCATCGAAAGTTCTCTCCGAACAGTACATGAACACGATCATCGAAACCGACGACGGTCTTGTTGTTTCTGGCCGCATTACGGAAGAAACAGACGTCCATATCGTCCTGCGTCCAAATCCGCTAGAAACAGAGACGGTCAAGATCGAAAAGTCGGAGATTCAATCGCGAAAGCTTTCTAAAATCTCGCCGATGCCAGCAGGCTTGCTGAACAATTTCAACCAAGATGAGATCCTGGATCTACTTGCATACCTGGAATCGTTCGGTGATTCCAAGCATCCAAATTTCAAGAACTAAACCACGCGATGTGTGAAAGCAACTGCGACCTTTTCCTTCTCTTTTGCGACAAAACCAGGCAACTCGCTTTCCTGATTTTGCAGAGGCCATTGCCATGATCCGTAAATCCTTGATCGCTGCGTTCGTTCTCCCGATCCTCTGTTTTTTCAATGCAGCAATGGCCCAGACACTCTCATCCGATATTCCCTACGTCGAGAAAGGCCACGCACGTCACGTACTAGACATCTACACACCAACGACGCGCTCCGACACGAAATTACCAGTCATGTTTTGGATACACGGCGGCGGATGGCAGGCGGGTGACAAAAGTGATGTCGCACTCAAGCCAAAAGTCTTGACCGAACGGGGATTCGTTGTCGTCTCGACAAATTACCGACTACTGCCGGAAGTCAGCATGGAAGAACTGATCGGTGACATTTCCAAGGCGCTCGGTTGGGTCCACAAAAACGTTGCTAAATATGGCGGCGATCCGAATCGACTTTTTGTCGGAGGGCATTCGGCAGGGGCTCAGCTAGCAGCGCTGCTTTGTACCGACGATCGATACCTGAAAAACGAAGGGGTGTCGTTCCAAGTTCTCAAAGGCTGCATTCCGGTGGACGGAGATACGTACGACATTCCAAAAATAATCATGACAGCAGAGCACCGGCAAGCCCTGTACGGTGGTGAGATGTTCTCGTTTGGGCATCGGCAAAAATTTGGCAACGACCCTAAGAAGCACGTCGACTTTTCAGCCGTCACTCATGTGGCCAAGGGAAAGGATATCCCTCCGTTCCTGATCCTGTACTTTTCTGGAAATCCAGATACGCGAGCCCAAGCGATGCGACTTGAAAGTGTGTTAAAAGCCGCCGCCATTCCAGCCTTTACTTATGGAAAGAGCGACAGCAATCATAGTCGTCTAAACGACGATCTCGGCAAACCCGACGATCCGGCCACCCAAGAGTTCTACAAGTTTCTTGATCCATTCTTTGCGGCGACGGATTCAAAGTAGTTGTCTTCCTACTTTTACGAGGATGGGGGTAGACCGTCGATGGACACACCTAGCCCAGACAAGAGACCAACCGTTGGTTTTCAGATCCCCGTGACACGCAACATCGTTGAGTTCGGAGCGATTATCGCATGGTGGTTGTGCATCTTTTGGTTGGTGACACAATTCCAGTTCGTTGGTATCTGGGCGTCCCTGATCGTGATCATCGGGTGTTGGGTGAAAAGTCTTTATTTCGGTATCGAGAATTTGAATCAGTTGTACGATGCGGCTCGCAGCGACCTTTCGCATCACCAATTCTTGATCTTGATGGCTACGACGACGATCTACAAACGGATCACACGCCTTTATTTAACCACGGAATACGCGGAATACACGGAAGGGGAGCATGGAGCTGGCGAGATGAGGGACTGTCCCCGCGGTTTTTCCAGCTATGGATTGATGATTGTCGAGTGATGATTGCTGATTTTTGAATTGGAGAAACTGGAGCGTGTAGTTTATTCGGCTCATGTCTTCTCCTTCATCAATCATCAATCATCAATCATCAATCATCAATCGGATTTCAAAAATCCTGGGGACCGTCCCTGACTGTTTTTTCTAGAAGAGTTTCTCGCCAAGGCGCAAAGCTCGCCAAGGATCAGAACAAGGATCTATCGATCCTTTCCAAAAACCTCGGGACAGTCCCTGAGTTTTCCCGTCCCTAATTTTTTCCTGCGCTGTTCGCCCGGCTGTTCCCCTTTGCGAACTTTGCGCCTTTGCGAGAAACTCCGGTTTGCACCTTTGCGAGAAACTCAGCAGCGACCAGGACCGCAAAGAGGGCGTCCTAGGAATACTACAATTCGCAGGCTCGGAGGGTCGCGGTGACAAAAGCGTCGACTTCCGATTCGGTATTGTAAAAATAAAACGATGCCCGGGCACTGACGCCCACCGAAAACCGTTCGTGCAAAGGCATAGCGCAATGGTGCCCCACACGGATCGCTACGCCTGCGGCATTGAGATACTGTCCGATCTGGTCCGAGTGCACTCCAGGAATCACAAACGAGACGATCCCTGTCTTGCTCTGGATCGATGGACCTAGGATACGCAATCCCGAGAGGCTCGATAATCCCTCGATCGCTCGCTTGGCCAATCGCCTCTCGTGGGCGAGGATCGCTTCGCTGCCGACCCGCATGAGATACTCCAGGGCTGGTTTCATGGCGATCGCTTCGACAATCGGTGCCGTCCCGGCCTCGAATCGATGAGGTAAATCCGCAGCCACAAAACCCTGCTTGCTGACCGACTTGATCATGTTTCCACCCCCCAAAAATGGAGGCATCGATTCAAGCAATTCCCGCTTCCCATAAAGCACACCAATGCCGGTCGGACCGAGCATTTTGTGCCCGCTGAAAACTACCCAATCGGCATCCCAGTCGCTCGCCGTCGCTTTGCCATGCGGTGCGCTTTGGGCCGCATCGACCAGTACCTTGGCTCCTACTCGGTGCGCTGCATCGACGATGTCTCTGACGGGATTGATCGTTCCAAGCACATTCGATACGGCCGTCAACGCCACAAGCTTGGTCCGCGAGCCGAGCAGTCGGTCCAAGGACTCGATGTCCAACTGGAAGTCGTCTCGCACGCCCAGCCAACAAATCTGTGCTCCCGTTCGCTCGGCTAGCTGTTGCCAAGGAACGATATTCGAATGGTGTTCCATCTCCGTCAGCAAAATCTGATCCCCAGGCCGCAGATTGGCATCCCCCCAACTGCGCGCCACCAGATTGATCGATGCGGTGGTCCCCGGGGTGAAGATGACTTGCTCGGTCGAATCGGCCTGCATCCAACGGGCGAGCGCTTCGCGCGATTGCTCCATGGCTTGGGTGCTCTGGGCGGCCCACTGGTGCCCACTGCGATGCACGTTGGCGTAATGCGTACGGTAGACGCGATTCATCGCATCGAGCACCGAAGTCGGGCGTTGCGAGGAGGCCGCATTGTCCAGGTAAACCCAAGGCTTTCCGCATGGGAGTTTTTCCGAGAGGATCGGAAAGTCGTCTCTGCAACTCTCGATCGGTATCGCAGGCAACGCGACGCGGTATCCGCTATCTGGCCGCGGTCTGATCTCCTGCGGCTGGCTGCTCGGGGAAACATTCAACAACAAGGCGCCTTTGGCTATCGCTTGGATCCGCTGGACCATCGAGTGCAAGCCGTTGCTGCGCATCGGGGTCAGATACGATTTGAGTTTGATTTCGTCGAAGAAGCCTTCGACGGGAAAAGCCAGAATGTCGCTGGCTTTGCGACCCGAATAGGCCGCCAGAAGTATCGCGACCAATCCTCGAACCATCGGAGCATCACTCGACCCACGAAACTCGATGTCGCCCCCGTCTTTTTTGTCCCCTTGGAGTTTAGGCACGAGCCAAACCATGCTTTGACAACCGAGCACCCGATACTCTTCGGTCTGGTACTCTTTGGGCAACTCAGGGAGCGTCTGCCCTAGTTCAATCAGATAAGCGATCCGTTCCTCGGGCGAGTCGAGTTCGGCGATTTCCTCTCGAAGATCGTCGATCGAGACACGCAGGCTACTTTGGCTCATGGTTAGAAAATTCCGAGTTGGTCTCTAGCATCTTCAGTCATTTTATCGGGGGTCCAAGGTGGATCCATGACCACCTTGATGTCGACGAGTCCAACGCCTGGGAGTTCCTCGATGACTTGACGGCTGTTGGCCACGAGCTGCGGTCCGGCCGGACACATCGGACTCGTCAGAGTCATTTCGACATTGATGTTCTGTTTGCCTTCTTCCCCGTCTTGGATATCGACCAGGTAGATCAGTCCAAGGTCGACGATGTTCACGAAGAGTTCAGGGTCGATGACTCTCTTTAGTTCTTCTCGAACCTTGTCCTCGCACAGCGCGACAGGTTGGGTATCAGCAGGTTGGATATCAGCGGGTTGAGCGCTGGTGGGATGAAGGTCGACTGGTTGGTTATTCTCAGACATTTTAGACTCGCTGTGTAATGATCGCCTTACTGGATCGTATGGGTTTAGTCGTTTAGGGCCACGTAGATCTTGCCTGCATCGATCTTGACGGTATGGCTAGGTGTGTCCTCGGTGGCTGGCATGCAGACGGCCTTTCCGTTTCGAACATCGAACTTCGCGCCGTGCCTTGGGCAGACCAAGCAAGCACCATCGAGTTGTCCATTGCCGAGGGTGCCGCCGTCGTGGGTGCACATGTCCTCGATGCAGTGAACGACCTGATCGATCTCGACGAGAACGACGAAGCGATCGTCGATCTCGAAGGTTTGAGGTTGGTTTGGACGAATCTGGTCTCGTGGGCAAACATAATGAAATGGAGGCATTCTTGTAGTCTCTTTCACTCGTACTGCCGGACTTGGCGTGCGATCGCAGCGCCGAGGGCTTCGCGCACACTTTGGATGGTGATGCGATCGAAGATTTGTTGGAAGAACCCTGTGACGATCATTCGGATCGCTTCGGATCGGGTGAAGCCACGCGACTGGGCGTAGAAGATCAATTCTTCGTCGACTCGTCCGCTGGTGCTTCCGTGGGTGCATCGGACATCGTCGGCGTTGATTTCCAGACCTGGGATGGAGTCGGCTCGGGCCGAATCGCTGAGCATGAGGTTGTCATTGCGCTGGTAGCCGTCGGTTTTTTGGGCACCTTCGCTGACTTTGATCATGCCTCTCCATACCGTGCGCGATCGATCTTGCAGAACGCTTTTGTACAAAAAGTCGCTGATGCAATGGGGGGCTTTGTGATGCTGCAGGGTGTTGTAAACCAGGTGTTGGCGATCTTGGGTGAACAGGACACCGTTGACTTGGCTTCTGGCACCTGGTTCGACCAACTCGACGCGTTGGTCGACTTGGGCAAATTTCGCACCCATCGCCGCGACGGTCCACTGCAACTGCGCGTCGCGACCTACGGAGGCTCGTTGGTGGGCAAAATGCCAGGTTCCTTTGCCCCAATCTTGGAGGTTGACGAATCGCAGGTGGCTGTTGCCGTGCTGGATCAGTTCGATACCGCCGCAGTGCAGGCCTTTTGCGTCGAGATCGGGACTCGATGATTCGAACAGCACGGTGGCTTCGGCTCCGGACTCTAGGACGATCAGCGTGTGGGATAGATCGACTTGGCCATCGGCCATCGCGGCGTGCAGGTGGATGGGTTTTTCGACGCGCACATTGCGTGGCACGTAGATGAAGTACCCATCGCTCCACATCGCTGCTTGGAGGGCGGCGAACCGATCGCTTTTGGGGCTGATCAGGCTGTGCAGGTAGCGTTCGACGAGTGCCGAATGGTCCCGAGCGCAGCGTGACAAGGACCCGACGATGACGCCTTGGGCTCCTAGAGCTTCGTCGAGGGATTCCGAGACGACCATTCCGTTGACGCTTCGGACGCTTGCCGAGACATCGACCCCTTCGAGCAATCGGACCGGAGTGCCCTCTGGGATTTCGACGGATTCGTCGATATTCGGTGCGAAGTTGCTCAGTCTCAGTCCTCGGATATCCGACCGCATCCAATTTTCATCGCGAGGATTTGGCCAATCGATGGATTGGTAGGTTTCCCAAGCTTCTTTGCGTTTGGCGGTGAGCCAAGTCGGATCGATCCGTTTTTCCAGGAGACGATCGAAGGCGGGTTGTCCGAAGGTTTCCGTCGAATCGAGTTTATCGGTCATGGCGGAAGTAGTCATAGCGATTAGCCTACGGATCCTTCCATCTGAAGCTGGATCAAACGGTTCATTTCGACGGCGTATTCCATCGGGAGTTCTTTGACCAGTGGCTCGATGAATCCGTTGACGATCATGGTGCTGGCCTCGGCCTCGGAGAGCCCTCGGCTCATGAGATAGAACAGTTGTTCTTCTCCGATCCGAGAGACACTTGCTTCGTGTCCGATGCTGACGTCTTGATCGAGGACTTCGATGTACGGATAGGTATCGCTTTGACTTTTGGAGTCCAAGATCAACGCGTCGCAAACGACATTCGACTTGGACTTGTGAGCACCTTTTTCAACGCGAACCAACCCACGGTAGCTTGCGCGTCCACCGTTCTTGGAGATCGACTTGCTGATGATCTGTCCGGTGGTATGGGGAGCAGCGTGCACGAGTTTGGCCCCGGCGTCTTGATGCTGTCCTGCCGAGGCAAAAGCGATCGAGAGGATTTCACCACGGGCGCCTGGTTCGAGCATGTAGACTGCCGGGTATTTCATGGTCAGCTTGCTGCCCAAGTTCCCGTCGACCCATTCCATGGTCGCATCGGCGTAAGCCACGGCGCGTTTGGTGACCAAGTTGTAGATATTGTTCGACCAGTTTTGGATCGTGGTATATCGGCATCGGCTGCCTCGCTTGCAGATGATTTCGACAACCGCTGAGTGCAGCGATTCGGAGGAATACATCGGTGCGGTGCATCCTTCGACGTAATGGATGCTGGCTCCTTCGTCGACGATGATCAAGGTCCGTTCGAACTGGCCCATGTTCTCGGCGTTGATACGGAAGTAGGCTTGGAGGGGAAAGTCGATCTTGACCCCTTTGGGTACGTAGATGAACGAGCCTCCGGACCAGACGGCCGAGTTCAGTGCGGCGAATTTGTTATCGTTGGGTGGAATGATGGTTGCGAAGTACTCGCGTACCAGATCGGGATACTCTCGGACAGCCGTATCGGTGTCGGTGAAGATCACCCCTTGCTGGACCAGATCCTCTTTGAGCGACCCGTAGACTACTTCGCTTTCGAATTGAGCTTTGACGCCTGAAAGGAACTTTCTTTCGGCTTCGGGGATACCGAGTTTCTCGAAGGTGTCTTTGATTTCTTGGGGGACTTCGTCCCAAGTTCGGCCCTGCTTGTTGGTGGGCTTGAGATAGTAAAAGATATCTTGGAAATTGATATCGATACTACCGCCCCATTTTGGCATGGGTTTGGAGTGGAAGATCTCGAGCGACTTAAGACGAAAGTCCCGCATCCAATGCGGTTCGTTTTTAATTTCAGAAATCTGCTCGACGATTTGCTTGTCGAGGCCCTTGCGGGCTTTAAAAACGGCGGTCGTTTCGGTGCGGAAATCGTATTTGTTGATTTCGCCGATGGCTTCGTTGGTGCTGGTGTCGGAGGACATATTTATTGATTTTCTTTAGGGAAACGGTCTTGGTTAGACGGCCAGAGGCTCTTCTTTGCCGATCATTTGCTGGTTGGCTGCTTCGGCATCCGGATAGGATTTTCGGATGCGATCGTAGCCTTGGTCGTGCAGTTCGCGTGCGAGCTCTGCGCCACCGGTTTCGACGATCCGTCCGCCGAGCATCACGTGGGTGAACTGAGGGGGATTGTGTTCGAGTAGTTTGTCGTGGTGCGTGATGATCAGCAGGCCCATTTTATCCCGACCGATCTCGGCGATCGAGGCGCTTGCGAGTCGCACCGCATCGGCGTCCAGGCCGCTGTCGGTCTCGTCGAGAATCGCAAACTTCGGCGATAGCATGGCCATGGTTAGGATTTCGGCTCGCTTCATCTCACCACCGGAGAATCCGTCGTTGACATAACGGCGAGCAAAATCCGGGTCGATCTTCAGTTGCTCCATCTTGGCCTTGAGCTCTTTTCGGAACTCGCGCATCGGGATCAGATCCTGACCTTCCTTGCGGTCGGGTCGTCGGACATTGGTTGCCGCATGCCGCAGAAAGTCTGCGGTCTTCACGCCGGGGATGGCCACAGGGCGTTGGAAGGCCATGAAGACCCCGGCCCGGGAACGCTCGTCGGCTTGCATCTGTGTCAGGTTCGCATCATCGAGCATGATCGAGCCTTGGGTGATCTGGTAATTCGGGTGACCGGCGATGGCCAAGCCCAGGGTGCTCTTGCCCGATCCGTTGGGACCCATCAACGCGTGGGTTTCGCCGAATTTGATGACCAAGTTCACGCCGCGCAAGATCGGCTTGTCATTGACCGAAACATGCAAGTTTTCAATCCGCAGTATGTGGCTCATTCCAGTTCGCTTTTCAAATTCTTATGGGTTGGTAGTTTGGGTGATTGGTTTTTGACTCGGTTTGAATTGGCACGACCCATGCCCATCGAGCTTGCAACAACTCAACTCGAGCGGTTGGCCGATGGCTTCGCTGAGCACCTGCTGTTCAAGACTGCACAGACTGCGGTCGGAATCACGGCTCGTGAGGTCTGGGTAGGGACAAGCGTGTACCGAAAGGATTGGAAGTCCTTCGATGCTCACAAACGATGCGGGAATTCGCCTTGCGGCCATCAGACCGGCAAGCGACTTCATCCGTTCTTCGAGGGATCCCTCGGGAAGAAGGACTTTAAAGGATCCCCCCATCCGCTTCGAAACCCGGTCGATGAGCTTGGACCTTGTTTGGCCTTCCTCGAGCTGAAGGATTTCCCCCCAGAGGGCCACGGCCAGATCCGTGTAGGTCACACCAACTTGCCTCCATCCCAGATCGGTCAGGAAGTACGAGAAGGTGGGGCGACCTCGTGCAGCCGAGTTTTTGCGCTTCTCGACATAACCGACGTTTTCCAGGCGATCGAGCCGCTGGCGAACGGCCGTGGCGGTCACTTCCAACTTTTCTGTCAGATCGACTACCGTGAGCCCTTCGTGACGACGCAGCAAGTCCAAGACCAACTGGTCGACGGGCCGGGTAGGGATTTGATTATTAGGAGGAGCTAAGTCCATGATAGCAAACACCTTACGTCAGTCGCTCGCCTAGGCCAAACGGTTGGCTCTCGATGGGAGTATAGGCAAAATGCCAATTTTGACAAGCTTTATTGCGAAAAACAATCGGGGTTGATCTGGCTGGGCAGTTGTTCCTAGTGTTGCTCCCAAACTATCCCGCAAGCTCTGATTGAAAGAGCCCCAGCGCCATCGAAGGAAAGATTCCATGGACGAATCGAATCGCAAAGCGAATTTGAATGTTAATGTTTTTTGCATGCTCAGCGTCGCGATCGCTTGGTCGCACCTGAGCGGACTGGGGATATGCCAGGAGCCACGCAAGCCGTCTTGGATTCCATTCCCGATGGGTCGGGCGGCCGACCGGGGTGTTCCCAAGGCAGGAGCGGTTGCAAAGCCTGACGAGAAGGTGATTGCTGGACCGGTTGTTTCGCAGGATCCTAACCGTCCGGAATCTTGGCTCATGTGGGCCGATCCACTTGCGCCTAACACCCAGCAGCCTGGGGACTGTTACTTCCGGCGCACGATGGAGCTTCCGGAAATCGAGCGTTGCTTTGTCGACATTGAAAGCGAGGCGCGGACCGAGGTGTATCTTAATGGTCAACGGGTCCGTCCTACCAAGCCTAGCGAGGGCAAGCAGCGGATCGACTTGCAAGCAGCGATACGACCTGGCGAGAATGTTCTTGCCATGGCCGTCGAATCGCTCGGCAGGAGTGTACCGGGAGTCCGAGTCGAGTTTTATTTCAAGCCCAAGCAGGGAAATTGGCGGCTGGTGGTATCCGATGGGGATTGGAAGGCATCCAAGGGTGCGCCTCGGAACTGGCAGACGCTTGGGTTCAACGACGGTTCTTGGTCCGAAGCGGTCGATTTGAGCGCACCGAGCGGCTCCAAGGCTTCTTCATCGATGGCTGGTTCGCAGCAGAGTCCATCGCAGCAGAGCAGATCTCAGCAGAGCAGATCGCAGACGAATTCAGGGCTAAGCGCAGCAGCAGTCGGCGAGGGGATCGCCAAGGGGCCTGAGCCGATGCCGCTTGCGGCACAAGCCGTAACGGATCGCAAGGATCCGCTTGCCGAGCGGTTCACGATTGTACCTGGGTTTGCGATTGAAGAGGTCGCCGACGCTCAGATCGGTTCGCTCGTGGCGATGACCTTCAACGAGTTCGGGCATATTGTCGCTTCGGTCGAAGGTGGCGGCTTGGTATTGATGTATGACTCCAATAAAGATGGTGTTCCGGACACGACCAAGCCTTATTGCGACCTTGTGCAGAACGTCCAGGGATTGTTGGCGCTCAATGGAGACGTGTATGTTACAGGAGAAGGTCCAGAGGGGTCGGGTTTTTATCGTTTGATCGATGAGGACCGCAATGGGGAGTTAGAAAAGAGCGAGACGTTGGCGAGGTTCAAGGGAACGCCTGGGGAGCATGGGGCGCATCAGATTGCGTTTGGGCCCGACGGATGTTTGTACCTTTCGATTGGTAACCATGCTGGTTTGGTGGAATCTCCGGCTGGCTATCAGCCTTTGATGGCGCCTTATGAGGGCGATTTGGTTCGTCCTCGCTTTGAGGATCCAGGTGGGCATGCGATGGGTGTTAAGGCTCCCGGTGGGACGGTGGTCCGATACGATTTGAGTCAGCGTTCGATGAGTGTCGTGGCCGGTGGGTTGCGGAATGCTTATGACGTTGCATTTCATCCCAACGGTTCGATGTTTCTGCATGACAGCGACATGGAGGCCGACATCGGATCGGCTTGGCACCGCGCGACGGGATTGTTCAAGGTCCTCGAGGGAGGTGAGTTTGGATGGAGAAGTGGCTGGGCCAATTGGCCGGAGTATTACCCGGACCGATTAGGATCGATGGCCAATACAGGTCGAGGCTCGCCTACGGGCATTACCATTTACAATCACTATGCGTTTCCAGCCCGATACCATCGTGCGATCTTTACGGCCGATTGGTCGGAGGGTCGAATCATGGCCGTGCAGGTCGATACGCTCGATCGTGGCAAGGTTCGGGCTGAGGATTTCGTTGTGGGTACGCCGATGAACGTCACGGACGTCGAGGTTGGTCCTGATGGAGCGATCTACTTCTGTTGTGGTGGTCGGGGAACCGAGGGTGGGATTTATCGGGTTCGATGGCAAGGGAAGATACCTGAGGCGGTGCGCAACCTCGGGGAAGGGATCGCCAAGGCGATTCGTCAACCGCAGCTCTACTCGGCTTATTCACGTCAAGCCGTAGCGATCATCAAGCGCGAGATCGGGGAGGCTTGGGATGAGCAGGTCTTGGGTGTGGCCTTCAGTGAAGAGAATCCAGCTCGCTATCGAACCCAGGCGCTTGATTTGATGCAGTTGCTCGGTCCAATTCCGACACCGGAAATGTTGGTCGAGTTGTCCAAGACGCCCAACGATCAAGTCCGATCCAAGACCGCAAGGCTAATGGGACTCCACGCTAGCGAGCCGTCCGCATCGGCGAGGCTTCGGGAGCTATTGGCGGACGAATCCCCTGAAGTTCGCTTGGCCAGTTGCGAAGGATTGGTCCGTAGCGCTCAGGCATGCGAGCCGACGGAAATTCGACCGTTGCTCTTGAGCGATTCGCGTGAGGAACGCTTTTTGGGCCGTCGTTTGTTGATGAATATTCCATCGAACCAGTGGCGTATGTTTCTAACCGAGAGCAACAGCAGGGTTGTGATTCAATCGGCTTTGGCACTGGTCCATCGCGACCGCGATCCGACGACGTGCGCTCAGGTCATGGACCATTTGATGCGTGTATCGAAGGGCTTTGTCAGCGATGCGGACTTTTTGGATCTTCTGCGCACCATGCAAGTTGCCTTGCATGTCAGCGGAGCCAAGGGGAGCGATTATCCAGAGGTTGGAGCATTTGTATCGCAAGAATTCCCGACAGGCAATTCGACGATCAACGGGGAATTGGTTCGCTTGGCCACGTTTTCACAGGTCGACTTGGTGGCCGATGCGGTAGCTTATCTGAAAACCGATGCGACGATGTCCGATCGAATGCTCATCGCGATGCATCTGCCGATGTTGCCCCACGAGTGGACCTCCTCAGAGCGCATGGCCACACTGCAGTTCCTCGAGGGATGCCTGGAGGATCAAACCGGCGGATCCTTTGCGTTGTACGTGATGAAGACCTCGGAATCGTTATCCAAGTTCCTAACGGAGCGAGAAGCGTTGCAGATATTGGATTTGGGCGAGAAGTATCCCAACGCCGCGATGGCCGCTTTGTACAAGCTGCCCGAGCAACTCGATGCCCAACAGATCGACAAGCTCAAGCGGCTCGATAGCGCGATCGATCAAGGTGGATTGGAGTCCGATGTCTATAAGCGGCTCAAGACCGGGATTACTGCGGTGCTATCGATGCAAGCCGACGAATCGGCGATGGAGCATCTCAGAGAGCGATGGCGAAAGAGCCCAGACAGGCGGGCTACCATTGCCCTGGCCATGTCCCAACGCCCCGATGAAGCCAACTGGGATTACTTGGTTCGCTCGATGGGCGTGCTGGACCTATTTGCTGTCGGGGATGTATGCAACTGCTTGCTGAAAATCGAAGCCGCAACGGAAGATCCCGAAGCGGTTCGGCAGGTGATTTTGCAAGGCTGCAAGTTGGTCGATGCCGGCCAAGATCCCGGCCCGGTCCTGAAACTATTGGAGTATTGGACGGCCACGAGCACGGCGAGCCTGCTCGAGCCAAATGCGCAAGATCCTGAAGGTACAGAAACCCAACCGACTTCGGATTCGGCAATCACTTCGGATTCGGCAATCACTTCGGAAGCCAAAGTCACGCCGATAGCCGCTTGGCAAAACTGGTATGCAACCAAGTACCCGGATGCCCCAAGCGCGGTATTGGCCAGCGCAACGGCCGACCCGCGCTGGTCGCTGGATTTCATCGAACAATTCCTCAACGGCGAGCAAGGCCGTCAAGGATCCTCCGAGCGAGGCCAACAGATGTATGCCAAGGCGCGTTGCAATGCGTGTCATAAGATGAACGGCGTCGGGGGCGGATACGGGCCGGACTTGAGCAGCGTCAATCGACGCTTCACACGCATCGAGACCCTTGAGTCGATTCTGTTTCCATCGCATGTGATCAGCGATCAGTACGCGACGAAAAAAGTCTTAACCACCGATGGTGAGGTCTTCACGGGAATTGTGGTCAAAACCCCCAAGGGATTGGCGGTCCGTGTCAATGAGAACAAAGAGTTCGTCATCGCTGAGGATCAGATCCAAGAAGTCCAAAGCAGCAGGACATCGGTCATGCCCGCAGGACTCTTGGACAGTCTGAGTCCTTCGGAGATTCGCGACCTGATGGTCTATTTAGGCTACGTGCCTGCAGAGAAACTCGCGCAGGAAAAACCCTCTGCGGTGCGCCGTTAGGCTTTAACTATTGGCCGACCGGTTTCTCATTGGGGACCGACCAATGGCCTTCACTACGGTAAGACCTGCCGAGCATTTGATGCGATTGCGGGTCGTTGGTGATCGTTTGGGTCCTCGAATCGACTTTCAATTGATTGCCCGTTCGGACCGAGATATTGGCCAAGTGGATCAAGGCGGTCGAATCATGACCGATTTGAATATCGGCCGAAGGCTTTGTACCCCGCGCAATCGCATCCAAGAAGTCGGCTTGGTGGCTCGATGCTAACGCGACGATCTCTTTGGGAGCCGGTGAGTCGACAAGCTTATTGTTCTCTGACCATACCATCAGCTTACCGCGTTTGCTGACCATGAGCATTCCTTTGGTGCCGTAGAATTCGACTCCATTGTCGCAGTTGTAAGGATAGTTTGTCGACCAAATGCGCATCTCGAAAATCAATTGACGACGGTGGCCTACTTGGCCATCGCCTGGCCATTCGAACGTGCAAGTCGCATGGTCGGGAAACTGTTGATCATCGTCAAAATAGTATTTGCCACCGATGGCACTTGCCGTGCTCGGAAGACCCTCGACACCCAGTCCCCATCGAGCGATATCGATCTCGTGAGCGCCATCGTTTCCAATATCGCCAGTACCAAAGTTATGCCACCAGTGCCAAGCGTAGTGGAATCGGTTGCTTTGGTAGGGCATGAATTCAGCAGGTCCGATCCAAGCATCGTAGTCGATGTGGTCGGGCGCTGCTGACGGTGAGGACTTGCCGATGTTGCTGCGCCGTTGGATGTTCCAAGCTTTGGCCATCAGGACCTCGCCAATGGCTCCCTCTTTGATCATTTGGATCGCGTTGACGATCTGCCGATTGCTGCGGCTTTGCGTTCCATGCTGGACGACGACCTGGTTCTTGCGGGCGGCTTCGACCAGCATCGCACCTTCAAGGTAGTTATGGCTACAAGGTTTTTCGACGTAGACATGCTTGCCCGCGTTGCAAGCCAGAATCGAGGCAGGAGCGTGCCAGTGATCTGGGGTCGATATCACGACGGCTTGGACCTCCTTATCCTCAAGAACCCTGCGCAGGTCGGTTGTCGCTTTGGCTCCGGTCGCTTTTTCGAAGTCGGCGAGCCTTTTTTTGTCAGGGTCGCAGACCCATGCGATTTCGGCGATCTTTTGGAATTCGTCGCGATGGGTGTTGGCCCGTCCGCCGCAGCCTATCAATGCAACTTTTATCCTGGCTCGCGGTGGGTTGGCTCGCAGTCGGTTGGCTTGCAGTGGGTTTGGTGCAAGCACCAGCGCCGTCGAGGCTCCAGCGATAAAAAATCTTCGGGGGATTCTGAACATGGCTATGGCTCTGGGACAAAGGACGACGAAACTCGGACCGTCTTTATAATAACCCTAATTGCATTGGGCAATTTCAAGATCCCTTGCCATGCGGCTAGATCCATTTAACCTATCAACCCCGAAACTATGCCTCGAATGCGAGTTTCGACCCTGGGAAATCGACCCTGGGAAATCGACCGTAAGGCCTATCGACCATAGAGCATTCAGAGAGCCTCGCTATTGGGAACGGAGATTGGTGCCTTGATGGAAGTCCTTTTCCCAATGGCTTGCGAGCTTCGACTTCCACTGGCCGTAAGCTTCTGCAAGCGATTCGGTCGGCTCGAGTCGACTCCCCTGTTGGACCTCCCCTGCTTTTCGGACAAGTTCGATCGAGGATACAGGCTGATAGTGGTCATGCCACCATCGGTCCAGGGACCGAACCGACATGAGGATGCATGCGTTGCAGATCAGTAGCAGGACCGAGAAGCGGGACAGTTGATTGACTAGGCTCGCCGCTCGTTCGCGCTGCAAGACTTCGCTGACAACCCGACCTCGCAGCGTATCGGAAGTAAGCACGAGGTTTTCGGACCGTTTAATGCGTTCTTCGAGTTCGTGGAGTTGCTCGGAATTCATGGCCGATTCGGAGAATCTCCGACCTCTTGTGGGATTTCGGTACCGAGGAATTCAGATAGTTTGGCCAAGCCGTAGCGGTAGCGACTCGCGGCCGTCGCCGGCGGAATGTCGAGTGTTAGGGCGATTTGATGGAAGGTGAACTCCTCCCAAATTTTTAGCGCGACGACCTCGGCTTGCTCGGTCGGCAATCGCCTCATGGCCATCCAGACCTGCTGCATCGATTCCTGGCTTTCGATCGCTTCGAGCTTGGCCGGCGCGATGAGCAAATCGGCTAAGCACTCGCCGAGTTTGCTGGCTACAACTCGCCAACGTTTCTTGCGTCTAAGGATCAGCAGGGCTTCGTTGCGAACCATCTGAAGGAGAAACGCCCAAGGGTTTCGGGCCCGGTAAAGCAGGTCGAATTCCGAGACGACTTTGAGCAAGGCGGTAGCCACGGCGTCTTCGGCGTCGTGCTGGCTGCGGGTGACGGTGGCTGCAAAGCGCACGAGTCGTATGCTCGTCAGGTCGTAAAGTCCCGCGACGGCAGGAATTCCGTGTTGCGAGATCGTTTCGACCTGCTTGCGAACGGTTTCTGAGAATTCTGGTTGGGTCGCCATGGCAACACTAAGGATGCGCCATTCATGGCTATTTATCTACAGAAGGCTCAAAAGGAAGCTCAAAAAATTGAAAAAAGCCCGCCGCTGGCGGGCACAGCAAGCTCTTTCGATAAGTTCCACGGATCCGACGGATCAGATGGATCAGACGGATCGTAAACCCGGTGCCAGGCACATGCTGAATCGAGCCAGGATTTGCTAGCAACCCAGCGGCGTTAACCCGGTGCCAGGCACATGCTGAATCGAGCCCTGGCGTTAACCCGGTGCCAGGCACATGCTGAATCGAGCCCTGAATCGCCAGGCACATGCTGAGCCGAGCCAGGATTTGCTAGCAACTCAGCGGCGTAACCAGGTGCCAGGAGCGGCGTTAACCCGGTGCCAGGCACATGCTGAATCGAGCCAGGATTTGCTAGCAACCCAGCGGCGTAACCAGGTGCCAGGCACGTGTTGAGCCGAGCCAGGATTTGCTAGCAACCCAGCGGCGTTAACCCGGTGCCAGGCACATGCTGAATCGAGCCAGGATTTGCTAGCAACCCAGCGGCGCTAACCCGGTGCCAGGCACATGCTGAATCGAGCCAGGATTTGCTAGCAACCCAGCGGCGTAACCAGGTGCCAGGCACATGCTGAATCGAGCCAGGATTTGCTAGCAACCCAGCGGCGTAACCAGGTGCCAGGCACATGCTGAACCGAGCTAGATCAGACGGATCGGACGGATCAGACGGATCAGCGGTGCGGCTTCTGTCCGAAATTTTCCGCCCGCTGGCGCTGCTGGTGCCTGTCCCTGATCTCACCTGCCCGAGACTCCGAACCGCCGGTGACCCTCACACTGCTGGTACCACTAGCAAGTCGAATCGCCGATACCTCAGACTCGACGTGCTGCTTGCCCAGTTTCGAAACAGGCCCGGATCGCAATTCGGATCGCAATAACGCCGAGCTCTCGGGGCTCGAGAACCGGACAGGTTCGTTGAGCTCCTGAGCCAATTGCTCGTCTTTATCGATCGCTTTATCCATCGGAGTCTCTGAGTTGTCCTCGGGATGCAGTGCGCCGGTGGATAATGCGCCGGTGGATAATGCGCTGCAGTCGCCGTTTACCTCCGTTACCGCAGTTGCATCGATCGGACTGCTCGGTCCGAGCGCAAGCTCCTGCAGCCCATAGCTCGGTCGCACACCGCTTGGCATCTGGAATCGCGTTGGTTCCATCCAAGCGTCGCATTGCAGCCGTGCGGATCCAGCCGATATCGGTTTGCTTGCATAACGATGGCTTGTCGATTTCGCCTCGAGTTTCGCCTCGAGCCGATCCCCGGCTTGACTCAGCGGCATCATGATCAGCGACTGCAACGAGGGTAGGTAAAAGCCCTGGCTTGGCCTCGAGGGGTCCGATGCTCCATCGCATTGCCCTTGGGCTTCGCCGGCCACAGAGGCCAAGCCGCCTAGGGTGCCGCATAGGATTCCAGCCAAATGCATTCGAGCTAAACGCATACCGGTTAAACGCAATAAACGCATTAAACGCATCGCAAAGTTTCTCAAGAGTATCGATCGGTCCCATGGTAGATCGTACTGGCAAAGCCTCCGCGACCAGTACCATTAAAACAAACCGCAAACTCTTCCCAGACTGCCAAGCTTTTGCCTTCGCTGGACAAATCCCTTCCGTTTCCGGGGCTTCGACTCGGTTGGGCTCATGGTATCGGGAACTCCTGGACGATCCATCGCAACAAGGGAAACAGTTGAAACGATCGTAGCGGATGTAGCGATCGGGTCATTTCCGGCGGGACACGTGCAAGGTTGTGGCAATTGCGATGAATCGTTCTGGCAGGAAACAGCTAGCGGAAAATCGCTCGACCTGGGGTACCCGACTCCGGATCGGATTGCTTCTGAGCGTTGCCTCGGGTCCGATGCTCGGTTGTCAAACTCCGAATTGGTGGGCTTACCGGTCCTTGCAGTGCGTGCCTGTCTCGGCCGATAACGTGGCCACAGAGTACCTTCAAACCTGTGGTGAATCGCAATTGCCGGCCAGTGAGCCGTCTGCGTCGACCGATCCGCTAAAGCTTCCTGCGGAATTGCCGGGCAGTCAGACGGCCGACCTGATCGCGCCTATGCGACAGAGGCTCGACCCGCAAACGCAACGCGACGAGCTCAAGCGATTGTATCCGGATCTAGAAGCCGTAGCGGCTGATCCGACCGCCATGCCCGATCGTTCGCTCGATGTGACCTCTCTGGAATCTCTTCACGAACTTGCCCGGCAGAACCATCCTGGTTTGAAGGCCGCATCGGCGAGTATTGAAGCGGCCCGGGGGTTGATGGTGCAAGCTGGATTGCCGCCGAATCCCTCGGTTGGGTATCAGGCCGACACGGTTCGGACCCTAAACACGCCGGGATATCATGGTGCTTACCTACAACAGACGATTGTCACGGCGCGCAAGCTCGGATTGGCCGCGGAGGCTGCAGCCGTCGACTATGCCAATGCGACGGTCGCGCAGCGTAAAACTTGGGTTTCGGTGATGACGGAAATCAGGCGAGCCTATTTCGATGTGTTGGCTGCGCGTCAACGCATGGTCTTGGCAAGTGCTTTCTATGATCTGACGCATCGGGCATACGAAGCCCAAATCCAACTGGTCACGGCGGGCGAAGCCGCCCCTTATGAACCTTTGCAATTGCGGGTGATCCTGACCCAAGCCCGAGCATCGGTGGTCAAGGCTCAGCAGGAATCGATCGCGTCTTGGCGGCGACTGGCCGTTGCCGTCGGTTGCCCGAATCTTCCGTCCAGGGCGATCGATGGCCGAATCGATTGCAGCGTGCCGGCGATCGGATTTGACGAAGCTCTTGCTCGCATGACGGCCGTCCATACCGACTTGGAAATCGCTGAGAATTCGGTCCGCAAGAACCAGACGCTTGTGGAGCTTGCCGATCGTCAGGTCGTTCCGGATGTGAAGGTGGGTTTCGTGTTGCAACGCGACTACACGTTCGAGCCCGGCGCGACGACTTACAATCTCGTGCTAGGTGGAGATCTGCCGGTCCTGAACCGCAACCAAGGCAATCGCATCGCCACACGAGCCGAAGTCGTCAGGGCTAGCCAGCAGGTCCAGCACACTCGCAACACGTTGACCGCATCGCTAGCGACCGCATTTGGGAACTACGAGGCGAATCGGCAATTGGCCGACTCGTTTCAGGCCGATGCTTTGCGGGACCAAGTCCGGGCCTATCGCGGAGTGTACCAACGCTATCTGACGGATCCATCGAGCGTGAGCTTCAACGATGTGATCGTCGCGCAGCAAACGGTCGCTCAGGTCTTGAACCAGTACTTAGATATCCTGCAGTCTCAATGGCAGAGCCTTATCGATATCGGAGAATTGCTCCAAGTCGACGATTTGATGGAACTCGGTCCTCTCTCGGTGGTCGCAGGCGTTCCGGATCTTAGCGAAATTCAAACGCCGTAGTAGTCGCGGTACCAACGGACAAACCGTGCGATGCCCTCTTGAATGTCGGTTTTGGGTCGAAAGCCAACGGCCTTGGCCAATGAGTCGACATCGGCGTAGGTAGAGAGCACATCGCCTGGTTGCATCGGCAGGTAATGCAGGTCGGCTTTCTTGCCGATGGCTTGCTCGAGCACCTGAATGAAATGCGAAAGCTCGGTCGGTCGGTTGTTGCCGATGTTGTAAATGCGATAGGGTGCCGAGCTGGTGGAAGGATCGGGATTGGCGTTATTCCAGTTTGGATCGGATTGGGGGATCCGATCCATCAGAGGAATCATCGCATCGACGATGTCATCGACGTAGGTAAAGTCCCTTTTCATCTTGCCGTGGTTGAAGACCTCCACTGGCTGCCCATCGAAGATCGCTTTGGTGAATTTGAACAATGCCATGTCGGGACGTCCCCAAGGCCCATAGACGGTGAAGAATCGCAGACCGGTGCATGGCAGCTTGTAAAGGTGTGCATAGCAATGGGCGAACATTTCGTTGGACTTTTTGGTGGCTGCGTACAAGCTCACTGGATGGTCGGTGTGATGCTGGGTCGAGAAGGGCTGCTGGGTATTGAGTCCATAGACACTCGAACTACTGGCAAAGACCAAGTGCTCGACTTGCTGATGCCGGCAGCCTTCGAGAATCGTCAGCGTTCCGTCGATGTTCGATTGCGTGTAAGCGAAAGGGTTCTCGAGCGAGTAACGCACTCCAGCTTGGGCAGCCAAATGAACAACGCGATCAAAGCGATGCGTTCGAAACAGCGTCGCGATCCGCTCGCGGTCCTCCAAATGCATTTGGTGAAACTCAAAGTTCGCTTGGGCCGTCAAAAGCTTCAGACGGCTCTTTTTGAGCTCGACGTCGTAGTAATCGTTCAGGCTGTCGACGCTGACGACGCGATGGCCCAGGCTCAAGCAACGCTGAGCAAAGTGGTAGCCGATAAAACCTGCTGCACCGGTTACTAAGATCGTTTTCATTGCCATCAGAGTCTTGTTGAAATTTCAATCGGAAGCGATCCGGAACCCACGGCTAAATGCCACTTGCCAAGCCGCAGGCAGTGTCGAACCCAGGTTTGCAACGAGGCAAGATTGTAAACAACGCCGGTGGCCATCCAAGGTGTTACCGATAGGAATTCACGCCAATTCGGTTGGTTCCAGCACCAAAGGATCCTGACCGAACCTGGAAATCGATCCGGTCGGGGCCCGATCTGGCTCGACCACAACCCGGCGTCGATCCACTCGATTCGTCCATCGATGTCCTGTTGGGCGATTTTATCGGTGATTTTATCGGTGACTCGGCTCGCTCGCCAAAGGATGCGATACCCGGGCTCCCTGGATTGGTGCAACTCGGCCAAAACGGTCCGATAGACCAGCGCCCGATGCATGGGCGCAAGTCCGATGCAATGCCAGTGCTGTTCCCAACGGTTCGGACCGGCAATCGCCCGAGCGACGGTACTCGAGAGTCGGCTCATCCTGCCGATCCAAAAACCGGCTCGGCGGCAAGCACGGTGGTTTCCGGCCCGACTGCGAGACTGGCTTGACTGCAGGATTGCGGAATCAACGCCGACTCGCCGGTGCGCAGCTCGATGCTGCCTGAGCTTGTCTCGATCCTCGCAGTGCCCTTGGGTACCGTCACGATACGGCAGGTCGGCAAATCCAATGCATAACTCGCTGGTTTGTCAAAACGCACCAAACGGAACTTGTCGCAAACGACCAGTTCCTGGGGCCCAAGCCCTGGCCCGCCAAGCTCTGGTACGCCAAGCTCTGGTACGCCAAGCTCTGGTATTGGGCGCGCCGATACTTGCCCGATGGGCCCTCGCTCAAAGTCGATCACCTCGAGAGCTTGGTCGATATGCAACGCTCGAGAATTGCCGGCAGCATCGACGCGATTCCAATCGTACAACCGAAAAGTGCAGTCGCTGGCCTGTTGGATTTCCGCGACGAGTAACCCGGCTCCTAGAGCATGGACCGTACCGGCCGGAATGAAAATGCAATCGCCCGCCTGCGGGCAAATCGCGTTCAAGCAATCCTCGGTCTTGCCAGCCTGGATCGCTTCTACCAAATCCTTTCGCGAAACGTTGGCTTTGAGCCCTGCGTACAATAGCGAACCGGGTTCCGCGTCGATGATGTACCAAGCTTCTGTTTTGCCCAAATCCGGGGAGGCCATTTGCAGGCCATAGGCGTCGTCGGGATGGACTTGAACACTCAAGACGTTTTGGCAATCCAGGTATTTGAGCAAAAGAGGAAAGCGGGTGACTTGGGACATCCCCTGAGCGCCTTGCGGGGACGCCAAGTTTTCCTGGCCCAGAATCGCTTCCCGATGCTCGCTGAGCAATCTGCCCAGCGTCCAGCCTTGCCAAGGCCCATTTTGGACGACCGATTGTCCTTGGGGATGGTCAACAATTTCCCAGCTCTCGGACCAAATGCCGTCTCCAGGCAGGTTTTTTCCGAGTTTCGAGGCTAGTCTGCGTCCTCCCCACAGGTACGACCGGTAAAGTGGTTCGAAGACTAGCGGAGGAAATGCCGGAAACATGGATTGCCAAATTGAGGGATTGCATCGAAGCTGATTAAAATTCTAGGTATGGATTCTAGGCATAGATTATAGTCGCGATTTTTCCGTAAGAGAGGGGATCCGCACCCGATGAAAGGTGACGATCTTTTTGAAAAGAGTTCGATGACGTTCGGAGAGCACCTCGATGAGCTTCGCATCGCGCTGGTGAAATCCTCGATTTGGCTCGGTCTGGGCATGATCCTCGGACTGATGCTTGCGACTCAGGTGGTAACCTACATGCAAGGCCCACTGGAAAAGTCCCTAGAGAATTTCTACAAAAAGAAATCACTCCGGGAGATAGCGCAAACCACGGGAAATCCAGTCCCTGCAGATCTGGAGGCTTGGATGAAAGACAACAAGGTCGTCAGCCAATACGTTTGGATCGACCCTCGCAGGCTCTCGCTCGAGAGCCTACCCGTCCCGACAGACGCCGTCCCGACAGCAGATCCGCCGACTGCAGATGCGCCGACTGCAGAAGCGCCGACTGCAGAAGCGCCGATTGGGACCGCGCCGAGCCAGAGCGGTTCGGCATCGCAATACATGGCCGATGCGGATTCCGAGGGCTTACCCGACCCGTCGAAAATGGTCAAGGTTCGGATGTTCGTCGGGGTCAAGGCCAGCACCGAAGCGTTGGGTTTGCAGGAGCCGTTTATGATTTGGCTCAAGGCTGCCTTTGTGGTTGCCGCCGTGGTAGCGAGCCCCGGAATTTTTTATCATCTATGGCAATTCATTTCATCGGGGCTTTATCCGCACGAACGCCGCTATGTCTACTTCTTCTTGCCCACGAGCTTGATCCTGTTTTGGTCCGGAGCTTGTCTTGCGTTCTTTGTGATCTTCCAGCTCGTGATTGACTTCCTGTTGGACTTCAATGCCAATATGGGGATTGGGGCCTCCCCACGGCTGACCGACTACATGTCGTTTGCGTTGCTTTTGCCTTTAGGATTTGGAGTCGCTTTTCAATTACCCCTGGCGATGCTCGTCCTGGAACGCTTAGGGATTTTCTCCTACGAGACCTACCTGAGCCAATGGCGGATCGCGGTGCTTGCAATCGCTTTTATCTCCATGATTTTGACCCCTGCAGATATGGTCAGTATGATCGGGATGGGAGTCCCTTTGGTAGCCCTGTACTTCTTGGGGATTGCCATGTGCAAGTACCTACCGAGAGCCGCGATGCAAAACCCAACGGTCGGTGAACCGACCTAAAGCGAATCGGCCATGACCTCGAACGATCCGTACAAAAGTTTCCGAGAGTTCCCCCTCTCGGTGCGTATTGCGCAACGGTCCTGGATCACCGCATTAGCGATTCCCCTGTTCTCGATCCGAGTGATCGCCAGGATGAAAGTTCCCTGGGTCGTGCAATCCATCTTCGGGGTCTCAGGACTCCTTGCCCTCGTCGGCTACGTCACGACTTGCTGGGTCCTAGTCCGCTATCCCTACATCGGCATGGTGGATTCCTCCGACGGTGACTTGTACACCAAATACGTCGACAAACTCGGAGCGATGATCAAAAAACTTCTAGGCCTCTGCGCAGTGGTATGCTTGTGCTTTGCCCTGGTGGCTCCAATGCGCGACGGAAAAATCAATGGCATGGAAATTCTTTGGCTCCTCTACGGGGGATCGACGCTGGTATTCTTGCTCTTCATCCTGCTGCGATTCAACCGCTTCGACCACCCGGCCGTCGCGACGCTCCTAAGGTGCACGCTGGGATTTGGCATCCCGCTTTTTCCGCTTTTTGTGCCCGCCTTGATCGTCGGCTCGCTAAGGGCCAGACGGCTCCTAGACGAAGCCCAAGAGCAGATCCGCTAGCCGTCGGGACTTACCAGTTGAAGTCAAATCGCATCGCCAAGAGGTCCGATTCGGTCGCTCCATAAAGCGTTTGCTCGGTGGTGATCGGATGGATCCAATCGAACATCCAACGTGTCCGATCGCTCCAGTACCAGTTGAATCCGACGGTCAAGTCATCGTACTGGCCAGCTTGCAATGGATTCATATCCAAGTGCGACCATCGGGCTTTGAGTTCCAAAGCCCCTGGCTGAAACTCACCCCGCTTGAAACGGAAATTCTCCAGCGGTGCGTTGCGCCCAAACTGAGGTCCATGCTGTCCAAAACGATCAAAGTTACGACTCTCGCCTGTGAGAAACCAACTCGTGTGCACATAAGCCCCGCTCAGAGTCGGGTTTCCTCCATCGAGCATCTGCACGGTCCCAAGGAAAGCCTCGGATTGCACCGCAAAGCGACCCATCACGATCGCGCCTTCGAGATTGCCCGATGTCATGCTGTCGGCCCTGAGCACTCCTGAATCGATCAACCGAGGCCCCTCGGAAACCTGCGGCCTTGTTCGAATCCGAATCCGATCATCGCTGTCGTCGGTAAACAAAACCCCTAGCCCCGTATGCACCAATCGCCGGCCTTTGGGCTGGTCGTTATCGTAAGGCAACCAAGTGAGTCTGCCACTGACTCGGTACCCCTGGTTGTCATCCAAACGCTTCTTGAACCCCTCACTGATGCTATCGATGAAGCAACCGGTGGTCCATGTCAATCTCTCATCCTGAGAACAATTGTAAAATGCGAACCCAACCTCGCGGTCGGCTGCAAAGACCGTCTGCGTCGGTATCGAACGCTCCAAAAATATGTTGTTCGTATCGTTGGTGACCTGCTCAAGACTATACGGAACAAAGAAATTACCCACGCGAAAGCGACCCAGATAGGGGATCTGGTTCATCGTGAAATAAGCATCCTTGACCTGTGGCGTCAGGTTGGCTTCAGGAAGGGCGTCCCCAAAGGGTTCCGGTTCAAGTGTCAGCTGCAGGCGAAAATCGCAAACATCGTAGCCCGTCCCGTCGGCTACCAATCGTAAGCGTCGGAAGTTGAAGTAGTTGCTCGTATTGGGTATCGAATCGCTCGCGTTGGCCCACAGCACGTAGTCCATCTGCACGTGCCCGCCAAGCTTGACATTCCACTTCTCAGGTTCCGACTTGGTACTAGCCTCCTTGGATGTCTCTGCTTTGGGGACGGGTTGCTTGGGAACATCAGCCTTCAAAGCTACCTCAGGGGTCTCTAGAACCAAACCTTGGTTGGACTTCGGAAGCGATGTATCCTGTGCCCAGAGCCCAACAGGCAGGATTCCAGAACTCAAGACCACCAACAAACAAGCCAACCAACGGCCGCCCAATCGCACCTTGAGCCCTTCGGATTCCTCTATTAGGTTTACTAGCATTGGTAGGTTTACTAGCATTGGTAGGTTTACTAGCATTGGTAGGTTTACTAGCATTGGTAGGTTTACTAGCATTGGAACCGATTGGCTAAGCGTTGCGATTCAGGCGAATTCGGATTTTTCTCCCCGGTCGATACCTCCTCGGTATCTCTTCGTTACCTCTTCGGCAATCGGCAAGGCCTACTCAAGCGTTAAACTCGGACTCGGCCTAAAAACCCGAGGATTCGGAGTTGTTGCAATCACTGCAACTACTGCAATTGGATGTCGACCCAAACGAGCCGATGGTCCGAGGCGCTCACCAGGGCGTTGGCCTCCGGCGATTGGGCCTTGGATGGCCAGTACACTCCGCTAGCGAGGACCTTGAGATTTGCCGAGGGGAGCGCAAAGTCGATTCGAAGGTTGCCGGGGTTACGGTCATTGAAGTCCCCGGTGTCGTTGGCAGGATCGGCTTGATGCTTGAGGTTGGCCCCTTTGGATTCCTCGGAAGCCTCGACACCTCCTAGGCTCTTGGGCGCGGGGGACTTGGCCAATCGGGGGTGTTCGAGCAGTTTTCGGATCGCCTCGGCGCGACCATCTCCATCGATCGGATCGGAGTTGAGATCCCCTGCGATGACAAACGCGGCCTCGGGCGCAAGTGCCCCGGTCCGTCGGTTATCGTCGACGATATAAGCACCGGAGGAATCTCCGGACACATAGTCCATGAGCAATCGGATTTCGTCGTGATTTCGGCATCCGTTTCGATCTTCCGGACCGTCGAATACCGGCGGGGTTGGGTGACTTGCAATCAAGTGCAAGGTTTTGCTGCCGATGAGGATCGGAACGTCCCAATGGGATTTCGAACTGAGTCGGAGTTGATCCCAAACCGCATCGGGGTAATACGATTCGCGTTCTGTGGACCCTGGGGTCGATCGCATGGGACGCAGCGCGCCGGGCATTTGACTCCAGCGAAAGTTCTGGAAGGTCCGAATCGCCTCCGTTTGGATTTCATAGCGACTGAATACCGCCATGCCATACTGGCCCGGAAAGTTTCCGAATCCCCAAGCGTCGTTGGGCTCATGCAGTTTGCCGTTTCCATCCAGATCGAGTCCGGAATCGACCCCTGTGTTGACGGGTCCTGCAAAGAAGTACTTCCATGGCGTTTGTTCGGTTTTCTCGTTGCGATCTTGGCTTGAAAGGTATCGGTTCAAGAACACTTCGGCCGAGCGTTCGTCGTAATCGATTTCGTTCAGGAGAAACACATCGGGCGAAACGGCTCGGAGAATCTCGGCGATTTTCGAAGCTTGGGAATCCCCCTTGAGCAATCCCTCGGACAGCTCGCCGGCCGACTTGCGATTCATGGCGGCATTGAAGGTGGCGATACGCAAGACAACGGCTCCTGGTACCGTCGGCTCGGATCGCGGGACTTGGGCTAGGGCAACAAGACTCATGTTGAAAAACGCCAGCAAGATCGAAGTGGTGACCAGGACCTGTTTGCCCACGAACTGTCTGACTAGGTGTTCCGCTGGACGTTTAATCGCCGTAATCATGATCTGCCACTTTCTTTTCGATCGCGCGGACCAAATCCGCGGCTTCCTGAAGCGTAATTAAAATCCGCTGCAACTTCCCCTCGGTTTCGGCAAAATGGTCGGTCATGAACTTCTCGGCGGTGGAATCCTTCCACTGCTCAGAGACGCTTGCGCGCGATTCACGCCAATGGTTCAACGCGTTTTGGACGCGTCCTTTGGCGCCGACCAAGTCGTTGCGGGATCTTGTACCCATGGAGGATTTAAGGCTTGAGCTTTTGGGTCAGTTCGGACAGTCCATCGAGGTTCTCTTGGAGTCGAACCCTCGCATCGAGGTCGGTGTGATTGAGGATTCCTACGGGTCCATCGAAGTTCATTTGTCCGATGAGTTTCAGGACCTGCTTGTCTTGGCTCCCTTGTCCGATCGGCAAAATCTTCTTGCCGAGCCGCTCGCCGTCGGTTTCCATGCCGTTGAGGTTGATCGCCAGCAGATAGGGTTGGATTTTCGCAAGGATCGATTCGAGCCGATCGAGTTGATGGTGGGCGTGATGGAGGTTGTAGACCATTCCGACGTTGGGAAGTCCGATCGCTTGGATGAGCCGAATTTGGTTCTCGGGTTCGCCATACCAACCGCCGTGGTTGTACAAAGCCACCTTGCAACCGGCCTCCTGGGCGGCCAGAGCGATTTCCCGAATTCGGCGCGACTCGGACTCGATGAAGGCTTGGGTCTGCTGGGCATCCATCGAGATATCACCGCCACCGGTGACCCATAGCTGCGGGTGGATTTCATGTTTTTTTACAAGGCTCAAGATCGCTTTGGCTTCATCGTTTAGCGCCGTGGGAAACCACCACGCGGTAAACTCGATACCGTGCTTTTTCATCGTTACAATCTCTTCCTCGAAACTCGCCACATGCTCGGCCCGGTAATCGTAAGCAAGCCGCTTGATCCCCAGCTCGTCGAGCATCGTAGCCCGTTGCTCAGGCGTTCTTTTCTTCGAATCGAAAGGGACGATGCACCAAGCCACCAGATTCGGCTTGTCGAACTTCGTCCCGCGAAAAACTCCTGCCGCTGCCGGTTCTTGGGCCATCGCGTAAGTGCCCAAAAAAGCTGACGACAGGCAAGCTGGCGACAGGCAAGCTGGGGCGAGCAAGCAAAGGACGGTCAAAACACGAATCCGGGAAGGAAGACTCATCATGGGTCGGCGATGCCTGGGGCGGTGGTGACTTGAGAAACGGACGGGAAATCGACGAAACGGACATTGTAAGTCAAAGACCTACAGCATGCACGGGAAACTTGGGCCATGTTTTTTGGCTCTTCGGCGTGCACGAGCACAGTCCGCCGCGGCGGACGGTGCTCGTGCTCGTAATCGACTGCAGAATTGTACTCGCTCGATGACTCCGAGACACCGTCGAACTTCATCGCCATTCGAGTCAACTTCGCGACAATCCGTGCGAGTCTGGATTCGATTACGAGCACGAGCACCGTTTCACTGAGCACGAGCACGATTTGCTCGCTCCTTGCCAGAACAAGTTGTATGACTGATTGCGTTTAACAGTCAGCCGCAGGCGTACTGGATTCATTGCCATCTTCGACGGCCTGGCAACAATGCAATCAATGATGGGGGATGGACCAGTTTCGCCTAGCGATTCCATTGGTTTCCTGAGCTTACCAAGCCAAAACGGGCCCGCAAATTCTGCTGGCGAGGCTGTTTTTTAAGGGAAATTGCATCTGCAGTTGTGTTTCCGGGGTTTGTGAATACATTTTCTAATTCGTTTCTCTCCTATTTTTCTGCACCTAACCCCACCTTCTAATCATGGCATCAGCAACCCCCATCACCGTCGCTTACGGCGACGGTATCGGACCCGAAATCATGGAAGCCACTCTTCATATCATTGAAGAGGCAGGCGCTCGGCTCGAAAAGCACGTCATCGAGATCGGGGAGAAGCAGTACCTCAAAGGGAACATGGCAGGGATCGAACCGAACGCTTTTGAAAGCCTCCGCTCGACGCGAGTGTTTCTCAAAGCACCGATCACCACACCGCAAGGGGGTGGGTTCAAGTCACTCAACGTGACGACTCGCAAAGCCTTCGGCCTGTATGCCAATATCCGCCCATGCTTGAGCTACGACCCGTTCATTCGTACCAAGCATCCGAAGATGGATGTGGTCATCGTTCGCGAAAACGAAGAGGATCTCTACGCAGGCATCGAACATCGCCATACCATCGATGTGATGCAGTGCCTGAAACTCATCTCCCGACCAGGAACCGAAAAAATCGTTCGCTATGCGTTCGAATACGCCAGAGCTTACGGTCGCAAAAAGGTCACTTGCTTTACCAAAGATAACATCATGAAGCTGACCGACGGTCTGTTTCATAAAATCTTCGATGAGATCGCCGCCGAATACAAAGACATCGAAAACGAGCATTGGATCGTCGACATCGGAGCCGCGAAACTGGCCGATACCCCGGAAGCCTTCGACGTCGTGGTTATGCCCAACCTCTACGGCGATATCCTCTCGGACGTCGCTGCCCAAATCGCTGGATCGGTCGGTCTGGCAGGTAGTGCCAATATCGGCGACGGATGCGCGATGTTCGAAGCCATCCACGGATCGGCACCTCGCCGCGCAGGCCAAAACCTAGCCAACCCCTCCGGCTTGTTCCTCGGCGCAATCCAAATGCTCGTCCACATCGGCCAAGCCGAAATCGCCGAATTAGCCCACAACGCATGGCTCAAAACCATCGAAGATGGCGTTCACACCTACGATATCTTCAAAGAAGGCGTCTCGAAGGAAAAAGTGGGCACCAAGGAATTCGCCAAAGCCGTCGTGGCTCGACTCGGTAAGAAACCCGAAATCCTCCGGTCGGTCAACTACAGCAACGCTCCAAAGCGCCCACTGACGACCCGACCTCCCTACGTGCGATCCTCCGAGAAACGCGAACTCGTCGGTGCCGACGTCTTCATCGCCTGGACCGACAAGATCGATGCACTCGCCGCGAAACTCCAACCCCTTGCCGCCGATGGCATGGTCCTGGAAATGATCTCCAACCGCGGTATGAAAGTCTGGCCAGACGGTTTCGCAGAAACCTTCACCGTCGATGTCAGCCGCTGCCGCTTCGCGATCCCAGAGGGCTCTGGCAAATCAACCACCCACGATGCGATCCTGGCTCTGCTAAGCCGGATCACCAAAGCGGGCGCCGAGTTCGTGAAACTTGAAGGACTCTACAACTTCGACGGCAAACCAGGCTTCTCGCGGGGCCAAGGTCAGTAGCCAACCGAAGCATGCTCCCGATCCGCGTTCGAAAGGATCTCCAACAACTCGGTCTGGATACTCAAAGCCAAGCTTTGATTCCCCAAGCCGGACTTTCGGGCGCGGCGGTCTACCGCGTCGGGACCTATGCCATCAAATCTCATCCAGCGGCAAGCTTCGATCGACTTGCCTCTGTGCATCGCCAGCAACAACGCTGGGCGCAAAGCGTCCAGGGTTGGATCCCCCGCCTACGGGTTTGGCCCAGCTTGCTGAGCTCCCCGGCCCCGACCGTTTTACTCGCTGAGCTCGATGCGCCACCGGTGCATCGACCTGCCGGCGCCTCGCTCTACTCCTGCTGGGAGTGCATGGACTGGCTACCCGGAATCCACTTGGAAACGATCCAAGAGGTCACGCCCGGACAGCAAACCGCCGTCGCACACGCTCTGGGAACCCTGCACGCATTGGCTCCACAGGCGCAAAGCCCTCCAAATGGCTCGCGCGACGATCGCATGACCGAGCGAAACCGCTTGCTCCAAGAACTCCTGCGATCGAACTTCCAACAGCAGCATCGCGATCTTGAACGCCTAGCAACCCAACCGATTCCTCTGGATCTTCTCGAATCGATTCAGAACGCTTTACGGTCTGCCAAACAGATCGCATTGGATTGCCATCGAGCGATGCTCCAACTCGCAACCCAAAACAACACTCGGCACTGGATGCACGGGGATGCTTGGAGAGGCAATTGGCTATTTGAGGCCGACGGCGTAAGCGGCTTGATCGACTTTAGCCAAGCCGATCTTCGCTGGCCAGGATTCGATTTCGCCAGAGCGTTCGGGTCGATGATTCAAGGCCCGATGCGGCTCTGGATGGATCCTTGGGAATCCTATTGCCAAGCCCTATCGGATCGCGGCTTGCGACCCGCGTTTCGCCTCGACGAAGCCTACCAAATGCATCGCGTTTCGACCGTATTGACTCTGGCGCGGTACCTCGGTGAGCACCACCTGTTCGTGTCAGAAAACGGCCCTTCGATAAGCCGCCTGAGAGAAGTTTGTCAGCAACTTGTCGATGGAACCGCCGGCTACTGACCCCTGTGGATCCCTGAACTCTTGCGAGTCCAGCTACTACCGAGTCCAGCTACTACCGAGTCCAGCTACTGCCGAGTCCAGCTACTGCTTGGTGCGTGGTCGTAGCTGGAGTCGCAAGACTTCAGTTGCTTGGTGGTGTGATCCCTGAACTCTTGCGAGTCCAGCTACTGCCGAGTCCAGCTACTGCTTGGTGCGTGGTCGTAGCTGGAGTCGCAAGACTTCAGTTGCTTGGTGTGATCCCTGAACTCTTGCGAGTCCAGCTACTGCCGAGTCCAGCTACTGCTTGGTGCGTGGTCGTAGCTGGAGTCGCAAGACTTCAGTTGCTTGGTGTGATCCCTGAACTCTTGC
>JAPLNM010000101.1 GCA_026692845.1 Planctomycetota bacterium
GCAACTGACTTGCCAGAAGCTGAAAGGCAGTTGACCAGTTATCCAGGGGCAATTGCGGTGCCTTGGACTGTTTCGAGAGTTGCTCGGAAAATGCCGTCAACTGCTCTTTTTTGGTTAGACCCGGACGTGGTGGAAGGCCCGCGAATTCGAAGAAGGCATTTGCCTGTTTGGCACACTTTCGACAAATCGTCGTTTTCGTGCCAGCATCTAAAAACGCAACTCTGGCACCAAAGCGACATTTCGTCAATAACCTAAGACCAGTCACGGAAGTATCGCAGTGTTGTCTGCCGCTCGATACTGTGGAGCCGCGACCACGTACTCGCTCTTGTCACCGAAGAGCAGGGAACCACGGAACACACCCGAATACACGGAAGTAAGAGATAACGGTGGGAGGATTTATTTCCGTGTGTTCGGTGTGTTCTGTGGTTAAAAGACGGATGAAGAAGTTAAGCCTCCAGCGTCTGGCGACAGGTGGCTACCTCCGAACAGGTGGCTACGGCCACGATAAGCTTCCAGCCTGCGCACTAGGTGCTACAGAGCATGAGCGATTCGAGCCAATCGCGCCAATGCCGCATCGAGATCGCATCCATCGTGGGGATCCCAAGCGGCGGCAACGATAGTTGCTTGTTCCCTGCCAGCCAAGTGATCGAGCTATTGAGCATTCCGTTGGCATCGGTTTCCATCGTCAGTTGCAACGGGTCGGCGTGTACCCGACCTTCAAAACAGTTTTGCAAATCGATGCTGGCCAAGCGGTTCCAATGGAGATTTCCGAAACGCGTCCCTTCGATGAACTGCAGGAGCGGCTGTTGCTTGCCCTCCCTGCTGAAGCGAAGCGTGCGGCTGATGGAATGGCCGCATGTTGTGTCTTTGGGAATCAATACTTTTGGGGGATGGACGTTTCCGTCCCGCTCTTGGATGATCAATCCGAAGTCATAGCTCGATGCTCCGAAGGCCACTGGATTCTTGGCGTCCAACGGGGGCATCAAGTGACGGGCTTGGACCGCTGCACCTCGGGCCATGTCGGTCGAACCCATCGGAATGACTTTGGCTTTCGGATGCACCAACGCGGTGATACGCGAGAGCATCGTCGGGAGCCAACGTATATCGCCAATGACGATCAGCGTCTCAATTTGCTGAGCATCGACACGGGCTCTTGCGATCGCCTCTTTGGCGAATAGCTCGCAGTCATCGACCAGATCATCCACCCAATCGGAGACTCGATCGCGCTCGACACATCCTTCGAACTTGCCTTTTGAAAGCTCGATGATGAAGGGGACTTTGGCGGAATGCCGCAGGCGCTCGAAGGCCCGTTCCATCGTGCGCTGCAGTTGAGAGGCAAGCCCGAGGTTATCCCGGGCGCTGATCCCATGCTGCTTTTCGATCATCCCGGCGAGCCGTTTGGTTGCCATGTCATGCCATCGAACCGTACCGCGACGGCAGTCTCCGACCGACCCGAGGGTTTGAACTCGCGTGGTCGTCGATTGCACGACCGAAGCTTCGCAGGCACTGCCGCTGAGCATCACGACCAAGATGTTTTTTTGATAGTCCGTATCCCCACGGGCTTGGGCCAAGCGGGCTTCGATTTCGCAATGGGCCAAGGCCGCTGCGAGGGGCTTGTCGAGCAACTGCAGGACTTCCAATCCGGCGATCGAGCAAGCGATCTTGGTGCTGTGACGATGCATCTGATCGTAGCAACTCGGAACGGTAACGACCGCATGCGAGGCGCTCGGGTACTTGCTCCTGGTCTGCATGATGATTTGCCGCAGGATGCTCGCGACGAGGACCTCGGGAGGAACGCGCCGTCCCCCGAAAGGTTTTTCGAGCATCGGCAAGCCGTACCATCGCTGGATCCCATAGAAAATCTGCTCCGGGTGCTGAACCCGTTGGTCGGCCGCTGCCGAACCGATCCTGACCGAGCCTTGGTCGCTATAGACCATGTTTCTGAGTTCGAGCAACTCACCTTCCAACGGCACTTGCTCGATTTTGAACTCGTGGTTGACGTAGCTCGATCGCGAATGGATCATCCCCAAGTCGATCCCAAACGGACCGAAGGACTTGCGCGAGGTCGAGGTGCCTTGGCCGATACTCGTGGGTCTTTCTCGGCTCATCCCCTCGCGAGAGTCGAGCTTGCGGCCTAGGAGCGAGTGGCCCGGCCGCTCGAGCAACCGAAGCTCGTAGAGTTTCTCGAGCAGATGATGGGCCGAGGGACACCGATCGACAACGTCCTTGGCAACGAGCCATTGAAAGATCGAGTCGAGCCTCAGGTCCAGATCGCTTCGCAGCTCGTACAAAGCCGGTGGAGCCCTGCGCAGTTGTGCCAAGGCCGTCTGCATCACCTCCCCGGTGAACATCGGTCGGCCGATCAATAGATAAAAGAGCGTTGCGCCCAAGGAGTACAGATCGGTTCGCTCGTCGACCAGATCCGGGGTATTGATCTGTTCGGGAGACATGTACTCGACGGTCCCGATGATTTGGCTTTTGCCTACCTCATGGGAGCCCCCCAGATCGCGTAAGACCGCCAAACCGAAATCGAGGATCTTCAGAACCCCCTGATGGTTGAGCATCATGTTGCCGGGTTTGATGTCTCGATGGACAATCCCCAGGCTGTGCGCGTACTCGAGCGCCACGGCAGCTTGCTCGATCACCTTGATCGCGTCGCTCCCACTCATCGGCCCTTGGATCGCCACTCGCTGTGCAAGCGATTCGCCTTGGATCAACTCCATGACCAAAAAATGGACCGAGTTGGTTCGGGTCCGATGGCACCCGGCATCGAAGGCGGTGACAATATTCGGATGCATCATGCGACCTTGCGCACGGACCTCCGCATAGAAACGATCGACGGCATGCGCATCGGAGGAAAAACGTCTCGGGAGTACCTTGACTGCAACCTCACGGTCCATCGTCCGATGGCGGGCGCGGTATACCTGCCCCATCCCGCCGGCTCCCAAACGGTCCAAGATGATGTAATCGCCCAGGACCGGTGCCCGGCGTTCCCGCGGCAGCGTCGATTCGGGTTGGGGATCGGATGCAAAATCGAACTCGAAATCCTCTTCGATCGGCCAATGCCTTTGAGTCGTTTCTCCAAGATCCAACGCGCGAGTGATATCCTTGGGTTCCTTGCGATCCCCGGGGGTGTCGTTGCTCATAGCCAAAGGGTTCCCTAGCACATCGGTTGTGGCCAAAGCGGTTCTTGCAACTGACCATTAAACTAATAGCAATAAACTACCAGTAAAATGGACCAAACCGGCATCAACCGATCTTGGTTTTTAAGCTAAATTCTATTGGATGCATCCGATTCCTCCAACGAATATCGACCCTACCCCTCCCATTCTGGACGTGGAAAACGTCTCGGTGGTGCGAGGAAAAGCCAAATTGCTAGACAGCCTGTCGTTGGCCATCGCCCTCGGACAGCATACGGCCATCCTCGGACCGAACGGTTCGGGGAAATCGACCTTGCTCAAACTCCTGACCCGGAATCTGTATCCCTCGATTGTCGAAGGCCACTGCGGGACCATCCGCATCTTCGGCCAATCCGAGTGGAACGTCTGGGACTTGCGCACCCGATTGGGCTTTGTCAGCGGAGAGATCGACCAACATTTTCACGCAGGCCGATCCGGCAGACTCACAGCCGAACAAGCGGTTTTGACCGGATTTTTTTCCAGTGAACTTGAGCCTGACCCGGAATTCATCACCGAAGCGATGCGCACAGCGGCCCACGAAGCGATGGAGCTCATGGGGATCGGCCCTCTTGCAAACCGTACGCTCGGGACCATGTCGACTGGCGAACGCCGTCGGACGCTGCTGGCCCGAGCCATCGCCCGAGGCCCCCAAGCCCTGGTGCTCGATGAACCGACCGCTGGTTTGGATTTGCTGGCCCAAAGGCAATTGCTCGACCATCTTGAAAAAATCGCCAAGCAAGATACCACTTTGATTTTGGTCACGCATCAGCTCAGCGAGGTTCTTCCCTGCATCCAACGCACCATCCTCTTGAATCGTGGCTCGGTGGCTTGGGACGGTAGTACCGACCAAGCCTTGGAAGCAGGTCGACTTTCGGGACTTTTTGGATGCCCGCTATCGGTCCAAAAGTCCGCCTCGGGCCACTGGCGAGTCGAGTTGGTCAACTAGCCCAAGGCGATCGTTCGGTTGCTTCGGTTGCTTCGGTTACTTCGGTTACTTCGGTTACTTCGGTTAATTCGGGAGCGGTTCGAGGATCGGCTCGACGATCTGCTCGAGAGTCGTCTGGCGGGTTGTCGCAGGGGTTGGTCCCTGGTTGCGGTTGGAATTCGCAGGAACCCCAGGTGCGCTAGCCGATGGCTGGACGATTTCCACAGGGGGACCAGATTCGAACGATTCGACCAACCCGGAAGCAGCGCCGGGTGTCCCGACGGTGCTCGGATCAAACGGACCGGCGCTGATCCGGTCGCGGACGATCACCTCCTTGGGGTTATCCCTAGGGGTAAAGTACCGTCCTCGCTCGTAAGCTCCGCTAAGCATCGAGCCGTTGAGGGGCTCTTCCGACAAGGCAACTTGGTTGTAGTTCAGCAACGAGCCTTTCTCGCGATGGAAGTCTCGGATGGCCAAGTTGTAGTCGACCAGCGAGCGGAAAAAGGCGCTGGTGCTGTTGGCCAACTGCTGTTGGGCTTGGAGCAAGAAGTTGATATTGATCAACCCTTTCTCATAGCGATTGCGCAACACCTCGACCTGGAGTTTGTCCGCTTCGATACGGTTGTAATTGATCTGCATCTGCTCGTAGGACCTTGAGATCTGGCGTGCAGCGTTGCTCAAGTCGTGGGAGATCCGAAGCTGCTGTTCTTTCAGGACAGCCACATCGCGAGCCAAGTTCAACTGGGCGTGCCGCACGGCAGCCGAGGCTTGCCGCAGACCGACGTTGTAGTTCCACTCGAATCCACCTTGCCATTCCTGGTAGTCGCCCGTCCCGAGATTGGAGAAGAAACTATCGGTCGCCTCGGCTGGGTTGCGAGCGCCGAGCAAATGGTCCCCTAGACCACGGTACCGATAGCGCGTCAGCGCATCGAGCCGGGGACGCTTGTTCAAGCGAGAAGCGATCAATTCGAGCTCACGGCGTTTGATCGTCCATTCCTGGCGACGGACCTCGACACGGCGATTCGTCGCGTCGGCCAATGAAGCCTGCCAGTCGAACATCACCTCGGCTTGGATCGGATCATCGACCGGCTTGAGCAATCGTCCATCGGTCGCAGGGTATCCGATCATGTAACGCAGTCGTTGCTCGGCAGCGTACATGCCATTGGGTCCGGATAACGCATCGTTCAATTGCGATGCGAACAGGTAGTAATTGGATCGAGCTTGGGCCTCCGCATCGGCTTCCCCACCCCGGTACCCAACCTTCTGAAGCTCGCGAATCCGTTGCCAAGTCCGCAACGCATTTTCGCGACCAGAGATTTGGGCTTCGAGGTTTCGATAAGTAAAGTAGAGTTCCCAGTACGCGGTTTCCACGTCGTTGATCAAACGGATCACACCGTTTTCGAAATCCGCAAGGGAGATGTCTGTATTGATCCGGGCAATGAGCACGCCGTTGTACTGCCCGACGACTCCCCCGGGCCCTGCGATGCGGTTGTAAGTGGTTCCGGCACCCTGCATCAACGGCTGGCGATACTCGGCTTCCAAAAACCCGCTGAAGTCACTTTCGTACTTGCGGTTCGGTCGGTTGTTTCGATCGTAAATGACGTTGCTGCGCAAGGCGTAGGTCGCACCGGTGGCAGTCCGCTTTTGGATTTGATTGATGTTCGTGCCAAGCGTTTGGTTGAATGCAAACACACCGAGCAAATCGGCGATCTCCGGCGGTAAACCTTGCGGAGAAAAGTTCTGTGGTACATCGTTCTTCTGCCAAAACAACTGCGAGTTGACCGTCGCGTCGAATGCCGCCAATGCGGCTTGGGTGCCATTCAAAGGATTCAAATCGGTCAAAGCCGGATCGATCTGCGTGGACGAACCTTGCGGGCCAGAGACGACCGTTCCGCCGATGTTTCGCAACACCTCACTGTTTTGCAAGGCCATCTGAATCGCGTCTTGCAAACTCAATTCCATCGCGGGCAATTCCGCCGGATTCTCCACAGCAAACGGATTGAGCGTCTCTACGATCTGAGAATTCATGCACGCCGAATCGACGGGTTGCTCGATGCGCGTGACGAATTCTTGATAGTACGAAACATTTTTGGAGTCCCGCCAAGCGTGGAAACGGTCCACAGGATGGCAGCCGGTGAGCATCACACTCCCAAGGCATCCTTTGACAATCCACCCACGCAACGTCTTCCGCGATATGCAGCCCATGGCATCCTCTGGTATCTTCGAGACCGACACGACTCGATCGTCCTATCGGACCCAGACCCCTTCGCTCTGCATGATCCGCATACAAGGAATAAAACATTCCCTAGGAAGAACCCGCAAAAACCGCCCAGGCTACCCATATTAAAGCGTAAGCAGTGCCGATGTGCCTCTAAGCTTGGCGACGCTGGGCCATGTAGTACCGCCAATAAACCGTCGGATTGAGCAAGATCTTGCCCGGTCCACGGTAGACCCGGACCGTCGGCTCGCCAGCGGTGAAACGCCCCAAGAAATTTTCCGTCGGTCGTCGCATGCTGAACCGAACGCTAGCCATCCGTCCGATGATGCATTCGCCGTCGACGATCACCTCTTGGTCCTCCTTCAAATCGATTTCTTCGACCGGACCCTTGGTCGTGACGACCACCTTACCCTGGCCAGTGACCTGACTTTGCAAGTAAACGAACCCTTCGCCTGCCCAAAGCGAAGTCAGCATCTTTTCTTTAAAGAACTTCAGATCGACCGACCCCTCGCTGGCCCAGTAAGCACCCTTTTCAAGAATCCAAGATTGGCCTTGAAGCTCCAAGAGATGAAAGCCGCCCAAGGAGGATTCCAGGGTGATCACGCCCGAACCGGTGTAAGTCGGCCGGTAGACCGACTCGCCAGACATCCAGGAGGACAAAAGACCGGCGACCGAGGGGATCAGTTGCGAATGGATTCGGATGTTTCCGATCATGTAGTTCAAGGAACCCGCCTCACATCGGACCATCTCTTGGTTCAGATGGATCTCGACGTAACGCATCCCCTCGAGTTGATGGACTTGAAAATTCGCCATTTTTGCAGATCCCCTAAGCCCGTTTTCGAAGACTGGTCTTCTTGGTAGGCCTGCGGCAGCAGATGCACGAATGGACCTCCGTCGATCGCTCCATGCTCACATTGCGAACCTTGCCAAATATATTCACGTCCATTCCTTGCAGAAGATAACCGACTCCAGCGTACATTCCAGCCAAGACGATCAGCGCCGAACTCCAATTGACATACCAAGCGGTGAGCAAGCTCATAAAAATCGATGCGAGCAACCAAGCCGGCCAGTATCCATCGACCGGTTCGTTATACTCCAGCGGCGGTTCTTGTATCTTCGTCGCAGGATCGCATACCGAACAAACCCACTTGCCGTAGTAACCGCAATCTTGATTGCCACACTGAGAAATCACCTCGTCGGAGCTAAGCTGAGCCCGACAGTGATAACAGAAAAAACTACGACAACTCGTGCAGTGATACGCCTCGGAGTGAACCACGCTGCCACAGATCGGACATTGCTTGGTATTTCCTAGTCGGGTGATCTCGAGCGTAGGGGATGGCTCAAGACTCGAATCGGCAGGGGCTGGGGTGCTCATCGGACCTAGAGGTTGCAACGGAGTATTCAAAATACGGAGTCTTACAAGCAGAATGGGTCAAGACACTCTAACTAGAATCACAGGAAACTCAATCGATCGCCAACAAATCTTGGACACCAAAACTCCCCATGATCGCAATCGATAGGGACCTAGAGTAAGATTCCCCTACCGGTTCGACCGGTCTTGCCCCAATCTCTCAGAACATCGTTGTTCAAAAAAATGCAATCGAAGCCTTTGGACCGTGTGCGTCTCATGAAATCTCTCTTGGTTTGGCTCGGGTTCCTCGGGTTCTCTGGGTTCTTCGAATTCCTCGGGGCCGAAGTCCCGCTGGATCGTTGCAATGCGGCCTCTACGGACAACGCCGCCTCTATGGAAAACGCCGCCCCTGGGCGCAATGCGTTGGCAGGTTCCAGACCCAATATCTTGGTCATTCTGACCGACGATCAAGGCTACGGGGATACCTCCGGCCACGGTCACCCCTTTCTGAAAACACCCAACCTCGATCGCCTGGAACGCGAAGGCCGAAGCTTTAAAAACTTCTTTGTCTCTCCGACCTGCTCGCCGACTCGCTCGGCCCTGATGACCGGTCGCCACGAGTTCTTCAACGGGATCAGCCACACCATCCTGGAACGCGAACGGCTGACGCTCGATGCCGTGACCATCGCGCAAGTCCTCCAGGAGTCGGGATACCAAACCGGCGCCTTCGGCAAATGGCACCTGGGTGACGAGGACCCTTATCAACCCAACCGACGTGGCTTCCATGAGTCCTTCATCCACGGGGCCGGCGGTATCGGCCAATCCTTTCCGGGTAGCTGCGGGGACGCTCCGGGAAACAGCTATTTCAACCCCACCATTCTGCACAACGGGACGTTTGAAAAGACCCAAGGATACTGCACCGATGTGTTCTTTGATCGAGCCCAAAAATGGATCCGCTCGACGCAATCCGCTCCCGACAAGCAGCCCTTCTTCTGCTGGCTCGCGACCAATGCACCCCACGACCCCTACAACGCCAAACCCCAGGATGCAGCCCGCTTTGCCTCCCTGGATGTCGACAACAAACTCAAAAACTTTTATGGGATGATCGAGAATATCGACGCCAATGTCGGCGATATGCTCGCATGCCTAGACCAATTGGGGATTGCCGAAAACACGCTGGTGATCTTCATGAACGACAACGGAACCTCCATCGGCACCCAAGAGTACAACGCCCAAATGCGCGGCGGCAAAGGCACCGCCTGGCTCGGCGGCACCCGCGCCAATGCCTTCTGGCGCTGGCCCTCGAAAATCCAACCCGGGGACACCCAAGCCCTCACAGCCCATATCGACCTGTTTCGTACGCTCGCGGCGCTCGCAGGATCAGAACTTAACGATCGTGCGAACCAACAAGCCCATGGCAGAAATCTCCTCGATCTGCTCCAGAACCCCCAATCCCCCTGGGAGGATAGATTCTTGATGACCCACTTCGGTCGCTGGGCCAAAGGGGACGATCCAAGCACCCAAAAGTATCGCCAAGCCTCGGTCCGCAATGCGCGCTACACCTTGGTCAGCCCCCAAGGTTCCACGCAACCCGATTGGCAACTTTATGACGTCATCGACGATCCGAGCCAATCGAAAAATATTGCGATCCAACGCCCCGATACCGTCGCTCTGCTCTCAAAGGAATTCGAATCCTGGTGGGACTCCGTTCAGCCCTATTTGATCAACGAACAAGCCATCCCGGTTGCGGAAAACCCTTTCAAAACGCGGTATCGGCAACAGTTTCCAGACCCATCGGCCAACCTGCCTGCGCAGAAACGTCCCAACATCCTCTGGGTGATCGTCGAAGACATGTCGGCCCATTTCGGATGCTATGGCGAAACCGCCATCGCCACTCCCAACGTCGATGCCCTGGCCAAACGCGGTACCCAATTTACCCGCGCCTTTGTCACCGCCCCTATCTGCAGCATCTCTCGCTCGGCGCTTATCACTGGCAACTACCAAACCGCCTTCGGACTCCAAAACCATCGCTCAAGCGTTCCGGGCCATCCGATCTATTTGCCCCACGATACACCGCTCGTTCCCGAACTGTTCCAACAAGCCGGATACCACGTCAACAACCTGACCTGGGAACACTTCCTCGAAGAACCCAACGAGCCTGCGAAAAAGACCGAATTCCCTATCGCCAAAACCGACTACAACTTCGAATGGCAACCCGAAGTCTCCTACCACAAAAAACACTGGGCCCTGCGCGAGGCACAACAACCCTTCTTCGTCCAAATCCAACTCAACGGAGGCAAGTTTCGAGGCCAAGCACCCAAAGAGGCCTGGTCCTTACGCGTCAAAAAAGAACTCGGTAGCACCACTGCTATCGACGCGATCAAACTCCCTGCCTACCTCCCGGATCACCCTGTCATCCTACAAGACTGGGCACAGTACCTCGATTGCGTTCGATACACCGATTTCCAACTCGGCTCGATCCTAGCAAGACTCGAAAAATCCGGCGACCTAGACAACACCGTGATCTTCTTTATGACCGACCACGGAATCAGCCACGTGCGAAACAAACAATTTCTCTACGACGGCGGTACCCACGTGCCGCTGCTGGTCGCAGGACCAAATATCCCAGCCGGCCAAGTTCGCGAAGATCTCGTCGAACACATCGACCTTGCCGCCACAAGCTTGGCCCTCGCAGGTATCCCCAAACCAGGACGAATGAACTCCCAAAACATCCTCAGCTCGGATCACAAACCCCGCCAAGCTGTCTTCGCCGCCCGCGATCGAGCCGACGAAACGGTCGATTGGATCCGCAGCGTACGAACCAACCAATGGAAATACATCCGCAACGGTTTCCCAACTCGACCCTACCTCCAACCCAACAACTACAAAGACTCCAAAGCCATCGTCCAAGCCATGCGGCAATGGCATGCCCAAGGCAAACTCAATGCCGACCAAGCTCTGATCATGGCCGATACACGTCCCCTCGAAGAATTGTACGACCTTCAAAAGGATCCCGACGAACTCCATAACCTCGCCGACAACCCCAACTACCGCGCTACCCTCGATCAACTCCGACAACAACTGATCGATTGGCAAGCGCGAACCGGCGACTCAGGCCAAATCGAATCCCCAGAAGTCTACGAGGCCGAAGCCGGTGCCGATCATCTCGAAGGGGGCAAAGGGAACCGATCGGAAACCTACCAAAAGAACCTCGATCTGATGAAACGCTGGCACATACAAAAGCCTTTCGTTCCTCTAAACGCACTGGGCGGGTGAAACGAAACGTAACCTCAAGGGCATGCAAGCATCTTCCTATACAGTCTGGATATCCACGATGAACCCTCCGGCGATGAACCCTCCGGCGATGAACAACCTTTCCCTTCTCAGTAGGATCGCAATGGGCTTGATCCTAAGCTCCCTACCGCTAGGGGCCCAAGAAGTATCCCAGGAAATGCCTCAGGAAACAGAACCTCGATCCAGCCCGCTGTTCTTCGAACGCTATACCGATTGGCCCGAAGACCTGAAAATCCCTGGAACACTCGTCGTCGCCGAATCGAGCCAGGGCCTCAAGCCGTTTATCGCAGAACTCAATCGTTCGCCAAAAAAACCCAAAGAATGGGTCCTCGTCGGTCCGTACAAACTTGTGCAACCGTTTCTTGCGTCTCCCGATCCGCAATCCACCGACTCAGCTCCAAACGCTTCTCCAAACGCTTCACCAATCGCATCTCTCGAACAAGTCACCTGGACCCAACAGGTCGGCTCGCTGCCGAAGCCCAATCCACAAACCCTATTGCTCGTTTGCGACGAAAGGCAAGCTCATGAAATCCCCCCCGAATTCTGGCTCTCGCTCGGGGAAACCATGCGCCAGTACCTGTCCCTCGGAGCAACGGTCGGTTTCGTCGGACCCGCAAGCGTCGCGTTGGGAAAAACGTATGCCAAGCCTGATCCCAACGGCGTACAGAATGATCGCCAGCTGGCCCAAGGCCTAGGTTTGTTCCCAGACGCCTGGATCCATTTTACAGACCTAGGCGATTGCGACGCGGAGCTTTACCATGCGATGCAAGCCGACGCTCGCAACGTGTTGCTGGGCGTCTCGAAAGACAGTGCCATGGTCCTGCAAGGGCGCCAAGGGACTGTCTATGGGCCCGGGGCCGCCACCGCCTGGGTCCCGGCTCACGGCCATCTGCCTGAAGCGTCTCAACGGATCGAAACTCAGGGGTTAAAGAATCGAAACGCACCAGAGAATTTCCTATTGGATTGGACCCAATGGCGACGTCAAGCGATCGAGCGCACGCTTGAGGTCTTTCCACCCACCGATCGTCAAACGCCGCATGTTCCAGACGGCACATTGATCATCGTCGGTGGCGGTGGAATGCCCACGGGCCTCATGCAACGATTCGTCGATTTGGCCGGGGGTGCCCAAGCCCGATTGGTTTATGTGCCATGCTCGGAGGAAGAGGACATGTCCAGCGACACGCGCTTGCTCGAGGTCTGGAAGCAGATGGGTGCCATGTCGTGCTCGCTGTTGCATACCAAGGACCGGCGCGTGGCCAATGAGGACAAGCAGTTTTTGGAACCCCTGGAGCAAGCCACCGGGATTTGGTTCGGCGGTGGTCGCCAATGGAACTTGGCCGATTCCTATTACGGGACCCAAGCCCATCGGATGATGAAGCAGGTTTTAGCTCGTGGAGGAGTGATTGCTGGGTCGTCTGCTGGGGCATCGATCCAAGCGAATTATCTGGCCAGAGCCACCCCGATCGAGAATTTCCGGATCATGGCGCCGGGTTACGAACGCGGCGGTTTGGGCTTTCTCAACGGCGTTGCCATCGATCAGCATTTCACGCAGCGGCGTCGCCAAAAGGACTTGCGCTCGCTCGTTGAGACCTATCCACAAATGCTCGGAATCGGGATCGATGAAACGACCGCGATCGTCGTCAAGCAATCGACCGCAGAGATACTCGGACCCGGAACGGTCACCTTTCAGTGGCAAGATGAATCGAGTCCACAGATCGGTGAATTCATAGGATCGGAAGGCCAGCGATTCGATCTTGCGCAACGCACAGAACTTGCCCAACGCACCGAAACGTCCGATGCGTCCAAGGCGCCGTGAGCGGTTCTGTGAGCTTCCAAACGTCATGACGTGGATCATTCCCGCATGGGACCGATCCTGGCGATGACCCATCCAAAATGGGATCCGGTCCGCACGCCATGCGCCGCGATAGTTCCCTTTAGCTACGACGCGATGCTGGCTTTGCACGAAGCGTTTTGCGTTTGGCTGGTAAATACGCCCGAAGCAGTGCATTGGCATCCGGATAGCGATTCGCAGGACGTGGCTCCATGGTCTTGCGCAATACATCGATCAGATCCAAATGCGCTTTTCGACGCAACGTCGCTCGACCCTTCGGCGGCCAGTCAAAGGGCCACTCAGGCAAAACTCCCGTGAGGATTCGATACGCGAGAACGCCGATAGCAAAGACGTCCGATTTAGCGCTCGGGCGCCCCATGGCTTGCTCAGGAGCCATGTAACCGACCGTTCCAGATCCGGATGCGACCATCGTGTGGGCGATCGTCCGCTGCGCTACCTTAGCGATTCCAAAGTCGGTCAAAACCAGCCGACCGTCGGCCATCAGGATCAAGTTCTCAGGCTTGATATCGCAGTGGATAATACGATTGCGATGGGCGTAAGCGACCGCCTCGATCATCTGCTCGATGTAAGACAGTGCCGTGGCAAGTCCAATGCGATGCTTAAGCCGCGCGGCGAGTGTTTGCATACCGAGTCGGCTTACGATGACGAAACGACCATCGATGAAGCTTGCGTCTTTGAGCCCTAAGATATTCGGATGCTCAAGTTTGGCGATGAGCCTTGCTTCCCGTTGAAACGCAGCGAGCATGCTGGCCGTGACGATGAACTGATGGGGCATCTTCAGAGCCACATGGACCCCTTCGATCGTATCCCAAGCTTGGTAGACGGTCGCAAAGCCGCCCTGAGCCAGTTTCTTTTCGATACGGTATTTGCCGATGCGGCTACGCGCTCGCAAAATGTGCGAGTCAGCGATTCGTTTAGCCATGGCGCCGAGATCTTGAGCTATCATCACCCTTCCTTGGTCGCCCTATCTATCGGCACCCCCTATACAGAGTATTTGGAAGCTTTCTCGCAACCTCCCATGTCGACCTAAACTCGCCAACTAGCCCAAGCGGCCAGTATTGAAATTGTGCAATCGCTCCCTCGATAAAACAGGGTTCCTGTTTTCGCGAGGTTTTTCGTGCTCGTGCTCGTGCTCGTGCTCGTGCTCGTGCTCGAAGCGTGTATTTGCCAAATGGTATGGAAACACCATCGAATTTCAACGCGATACGGTTGAGAATCGCGACGTTCTTCTAGTCGGTCAATGTTGCCTCAATTCGATTACGAGCACGAGCACCGTTTCACTGAGCACGAGCACGAAATCTAAGCCGTTGATCGGACGACTTACTTGGGTGCTGCTTGGCCGTCGGGAGCTTGGAACAATCCCGAAACGCGACCACGGCTCGGAGCTGGAGGTGCTTCGCGGCGTTTGAAATCGGAGGCACGCGTGGCATTCCCGAGCGGCACGACATCTTCGACATTCGAGCCTCTGAGGTAGCCCATGAGCTTGTCGAGATTGATGCGGCTGACACCCATCGACTTGGCTTGCTGTTCGAGTTCCACGCGACGTTTGCCCATGACTTCGGTCGCCGCGTCGAGGGTTCCACCGAGGATTTTGAATTCATCACCGATGACGAGCCAACGGGTGTTGACGTTGAGGTTGCCTTCCATGCGTCCATCGGGTCGCAGGTCGACCGAGACTTCGCCGCCGTTTTGGGCGATCAGGGCTTTGACTGTTTCGCGATCGTCTTTTCCATCCCCATCGATGTCGAGTTTACCGACTAGACCGAAGGAGACTTTGCGACCTGGTTGCCAAGCTGGCGAGTAGATCCGATCGCCTCGGAGAATGGTTTGGGGGCTGCGACTAGGCAGGACTCGGGCTCGAGAGAGGTGATCGGTTTGCTGGTTGACTTCGACCACTTCGATTCTCGCCTTGGGTTCCACATCGGCGACCTGGGAGGTATCGTCATCGAGAACCGAGAATCGCACACCGGCGCGTAGGCCGTCGGCGCGACCCAAGTTGAGGTAGACGGTCTGTCCGCCATCGACCACTTCGGTGATCTTGCCTTGGACATACTGGAAGTCTTCGCCCTTGATTTCTTCGAGCTGTTTGCCGAGGAGTTCGTTTTGGCGGGCCAGATCATCGCGCTTCTTGGTCAACTTGTCGATTTCAGACAGGTAGGTTCTTTTTTCGGTTTCGGCTTGTTGGGCCAAGCGTTGGCGTTCGGTTTGGATCTTGGTGATCTCTTCTTGGCGTTCTTTTTCTTTTTGGGTGTAGGCGACTTGGGTTTGTTCGAGTTGCTGTGCCAACTCGTTGGCCCGTTTGCGTTCGGCTTCACGCGCATCGGTTTCTTGTTTGATCGTCGCGTCGTATTTGACCTTCAGATCCTCTTCGCGTTTGGCTTGGGCATCTACCTGAAGGTTCCGTTCGCGGACGGTTTGCATGAGGGTTTCGACAAGCTTGCGATAGTTCTTTTCGGACACGTTGGGTCCGAGGAGCCCCATGTCGGAGACATAGTTCTTTTGGATCTTGGCTATTTCCGCGTTGCCCGAGAAGGACTGGGTCAACTGGTCGAATTCTGCTTGGCTCGAGGACGTCGATCCGAGGACCATTTCCAGAAGCTGTGTTTTCTTGACTTCTTCTCGATGCTTTTCATCGGCCGCACGGGCTTGGGTTTGAGCAGCCTCGACGGTCTTGTAGTTGGTGCCCGATTGGAAGACCGTGTAGCACAGGGCTCCGATACACAGAAGGCTCACAAACGACATAACAACGACGTAAGCCTGCCAAACAGATAAATTGCGATCGCGTGCCATGAACTACCTCGTTTGCCCAGCTGCGTACAAAACTCTCACCAATCCGTCTGTAGATCGTAAACAGGGATGCTTCAAGCGTCAAATTTTCTGTCGTTAAGTTTGGATTTTTCCGATTTGGATGCCAATTAAGCGGGTTTCGGGGTCTGGGTCTTTTGAAGGAATCGGGTTGTTCGGATTGTCTGGATTGTTCGGATTGCCTGGATTGTTCGGCCTAAGGGGTTTTCTGGGCATTTCGATGCGCCGAGCGCTAGGCTAGGTTCCGCAAAACCAGTCCAACGTGTCGAAGTCGGCGGTTTCAGCTCGAAATGCCCGAATAATCGAATTCTCCGAATAATTGCCGCAGCTTGGGGTCGAAACTAGGGCTGGCTGGAAAAAACTCGCATTTTGTTCTTCGTTAAGTACGATGATACGAGCTGATCCATTCCTTTTCCGTTCGGGGGGCAGAGTCCAAGCATGATGCACCAAAGCCAGATCGATTGCTACAACACGAATCGTTGGAGTATGGTCCGTTTTCTCACAATCCGCAGGACTTCGAGCCAGACGCTCTGTGGGCTGGCCTTCGCGACGGTTCTTTGGCTCTCAGGAAGCTTGGGGGCCCAGATCAACGAAAGGGACCTTGCACCTCTAGGGTTGGAGTTGATGTGGGAAAACAGCATCGGAGGCGCGGGTCTGGCCCAGGGAGCCGACAGTTTGGTGGTTTGGCCCCACTCGAGCGAGCGACGCGAGTACGTCGATGTCTTTGTCGGCAACCGACTCATCGAGAGGATCGATGCGCGTCGGGTCGACCGCGAAGGCTTAGAAAAACGGATCTTGGATGGCAAGTCGACTGGAGAAGTCCCTGTGCTGGGCTTAGAGGGTGCCAAGGCTCAGGCGCAGAAGTTGGTCAAGACCTACGCGACCATCGGAAAGCAAGCGACGGTCAAGACCTTCAGCCAACCGGTGACCTATGTCGTCGGTGCGGCTAGCAACGGAGTTATCACGGCAATCGATGGCGAAACCGGCGAGATGCTTTGGCAAAGTTCCGTTCCCCGGGGCGATCTGCCCATTTACGGACCTGGCGTCTCGGATGATTTCGTCACCGTGGTCAACGGCAATTCGTTTTACGCGATGGACCTCAAGACCGGCAACATGATCAATTCCGGGCGGCTGGCATTCACTCCAGTCGGAGCACCCTCGTCTCTGGAAACGCGGATCATCGTCCCGTCGACCGACGGCCGGCTGGTCGGATACAACGTCGAGAATCCGGTCATCGCTCCGGTGGTACTTCGAGCAGGCACGGAAAATCGCCGAGGCCTGTCCATATCGGCAAACCGCGACTTCATGGCCTGGACCTCCAAAAACGCATTGTTCCTAGTCCACAACGAAAACGTCCCGAAGCTTTGGTCAAGAGTCAATGTCGAAGAGCCAATGGACAGTAAACCGATCGCCACGGCGCAAGGTTTTGTCTTTTCCAGCATGTACGGCACGGTGATCCATGCGACGACTGCTAGGACCGGTTCTTACCTCTGGCGAGTGAACCTTGCGATGCCGACCAACCGCACCCCGGTGGTCGATTCCAAACATGCCTTTGTCCTTTCCGACGATGGCCGTTTAGTGGCCTTGGACCTCAATACCGGTGTCCAAATTTGGGGTAGTTATGTCGGCCACATCGATCAGATCGTCGGTACAGGAAAAGAACACCTTTACGTGCAAAACGATCGCGGTTCCTTGAGCCGTATTCGGATCGCTGACGGCCAAGTCGACGCGAGCACTTCGGCGATCGTCGACATGGTGATCCCCAACAGTGTCACGGATCGGTTGTTTATTGCGACCAAAGACGGGCACATCAGTTGCTTACGAGAAACCGGGGCCATGCAGCCAACGGTTTTCAATCCACCTAAAAAATCGCAAGACGTGGCTAAGCCGACTGCCAATGTGCCTGCCAAACCTTCGGCCAATGCAGCCTCGGGCAACGACGACGTTTTTGGGGCTCCTTCCACAGCTCCAAAGCCCTCAGGCAACGACGATCCGTTTGGCGCTCCTTGAGCCAACGCTTCGCGCACTCCATGGCACAACTCCCTGGCATAACTCCCTGGCAGTACAAACCGTGGACCAAACCAGGCTGCCGGTGGATATTGTGTATCGCCAGGGAATCGACCTACAAAATCTGCTCTTTGGATTTCGCTCGATGCGAACTTGGGTAAAATTCCGGACCGGTTTTCAAGGTAGGTCTGGATTTCAAGGTAGGTCCGGATTTCAAGGCAGGCCCGGATTTCTATGCAGGCCCGAGCAACTTAACGACGGAGCGGCGGATCGTGAGCAGTGACAATCGACGCAATCGAGGCGAAGGGGGCCAGAAACGTCGCAAGTCGTTATCGTCCGATGGTTCTTCGGTGATCGATCGCGCACCTCCTTATGATCTGACTGCGGAAAAAGCAGTCCTGGGCTGTGTGCTTCTAAACTCCGACACGCTCAACGAGTTGACGCTGATTCTTAGGCCGGACGATTTCTACGAAGACGCCCACCGGATTTTGTTCCAAGCCATGTCGGGTCTGTACGATTCGGGCAAGCGGATCGATATCGCCCTGCTGGTCAATCAACTCAAGACCAGCGACGAGTACGATCTGATCGGCGGCGCGCCGTATCTGGCCGACTTGGCCCACAGCATCCCAAACGCCGCACACTCGGTCTATTACGCCGAGATCATTCAGTCCAAAGCCATCGTGCGACGCCTGATCGACGCATCGACCAAGATCCTTCAGGATGCTTACGACCAGACTGTCGATCCCAAAGACTTGATGGCGGGGGCCGAACAAGCGATTTTTCAGATCCAGGACGACCGCAACTCCAACCAAGCGCAGAGCGTTTCGGCCATTCTCAAAGAGTCGCTCGAACGGATCGATTCGCGCATGCAGGGCGAGCAATTGTCCTCGGGGGTCATGACCCATTTCAGAGACTTCGACACCATGACCGGCGGTTTGCACAACGGAGAATTGATCATCCTAGCTGCCCGCCCGAGTATGGGGAAAACAGCCTTCGCGATGAACATCGCCGAGCAAGTCGCCATGAAGGAACAAGCACCGACGCTCTTTGTCAGTTTGGAAATGAACTCGATCGAGTTGGTCGACCGACTTTTGTGCTCGATCGCCAGAGTCAATGGCTCGCGGATGCGAGTCGGTACGATCACCCATGAAGAGCAGCAGCGACTGATCAAAAACGCCGCCGATATCTCCGTGGCTCCTATGTTCATCGACGACTCTCCGAGTCGGACCGTCAGCGAGATCGCGGCCGTAGCGCGTCGGATTTCCAAAATGGAAAACCAAAAGACCGGAAAAAAACTCGGCCTGATCGTCATCGACTATCTGCAGTTGATCGAACCGGACAACTCCAAAGACCCACGTCAAGAACAGGTCGCCAAGATCGCGCGACGGCTAAAAATGCTCGCCCGCGAGCAAAGCGTCCCTGTGCTGTGCCTCTCGCAGTTGAACCGCCAAGCCGAGGACTCCAAAGACCACCGGCCACGACTCAGCCACCTTCGCGAGTCAGGTGCGATCGAACAGGACGCCGACGTCGTGATGTTCATCCACCGCGAAGAGTACTACCACAAACCCGACAAAGCGGCCGAATTTGCAGGACAAGCCCAAATCATCATCGCCAAACAGCGAAATGGCCCGATCGGCGATGTCGAACTCGTATGGGAAAAGAACTACACGCGGTTCCTCAATAAGGCGGCTGAATTCCATAACGATTTTGCACCCGGGGCCAACGATTTTTCGACCCCCGGAGGGTACTAAGTCACTCTGCAAAACCCCTTTCGGTGTTTATCCTTTTGCAAGTCATTGGGCCAGACCAGGCACGAGAGCCTTCTCCTGCCGGGTCTAGCTACCCTACTTTTTGGTGATAAGTCGTATGAACGAATCGTGGACTCCCGACTCTTGGAAGCAATTTCCGGCCGCTCAGCAACCCAACTATCCGGATCCTGCCGAACTCCACAAGACCGTCGAACAACTCCAAAAACTTCCCCCACTGGTCACGAGCTGGGAGGTCGATCACCTCAAAGATCGCTTGGCAGCCGCCCAACGCGGCGAAGCTTGGATGCTCCAAGGCGGGGATTGCGCAGAATCCTTCGAGCAATGCCAGACCGAACAGATCGCTAGCAAGCTCAAACTCCTCTTGCAGATGAGCTTGGTAATCGTCTTTGCGTCCCGCAAACAAATCGTTCGCGTCGGTAGGATTGCAGGCCAGTACGCCAAACCACGCTCGAGCGATACCGAAACCGTCGATGGTCTAACGCTGCCTTGCTATCGAGGAGACATCGTCAACGGCTATCCCTTCGAACCCGAGTCCCGTCGTCCAGACCCGGTCCGCTTAATCCGTGGTTATGAGCGTTCAGCAGCTACCTTGAACTTCATCCGCGCACTGAGCGAAGGTGGATTTGCGGATCTGCACCATCCGGAGAATTGGAATCTGTTGTTCGTCAACGAAGTCAAAGGGGACGTGGCCAAACGCTATCGCGAATTGGTCAGCTCCCTGGGCTCTGCACTACGCTTTATGGAATCGATCCTCGGAGGCCGAACGGTCAATGAACTCAAACGCGTCGATTTCTTCACCTCCCACGAAGCCCTGCTGCTGCCCTACGAGGCCGCCTTGACCCGCGCCAGTGTCCGTGGAGTCGGGCATTACAACATGGGAACCCACATGCCCTGGATCGGAGAGCGAACCCGAATGCTCCAAGGTGCCCACATCGAATACTTCCGCGGAATTCGAAACCCCATCGGCGTGAAGATCGGGCCGAGCGCCTCGCCCGAAGAAGTCGTCGACTTGGTCAAGCATTTGAATCCCGAGAACGAGCCTGGGCGATTGACCCTGATCCATCGCATGGGAAGGCAAAAGATCGAATCGAAATTGCCGCCGATCATCGAAGCGGTGCGCAATGCACAGTGCTTGGTCCTCTGGGTGTGCGATCCCATGCATGGCAACACCATCGGCACACAGCATGGGCGCAAGACCCGGCGGTTCGATGACATCGTCGATGAGCTAAGACTCTCGTTTGGAATCCACCACGCCTGCGGATCGAGTCTTGGTGGAGCGCACCTGGAACTCACCGGCGAGAACGTCACCGAGTGCGTCGGCGGCTCACGAGGGTTGACCGAATCGGACCTCGGAGCAGCCTACCAAACCCAGGTCGACCCAAGGCTCAACTACGAGCAAGCTCTCGAAATCGCTTTCGAAATCGCTGGCAAACTCCAAGAGTTCTGGGTCCCCTAAGCCCCCGTCAGCTAATGGCCCCCGTCGGCTAATGGCCCCCGTCGGCTAATGGCCACCGTCGGCTTTATGCCGCCGGGGCCATGATTTGCAGCTACCAAGCTAATGGCCACCGTCGGCTTTATGCCGCCGGGGCCATGATTTGCAGCTACCAAGCTAATGGCCACCGTCGGCTTTATGCCGGCGGGGCCATGATTTGCAGCTACCAAGCTAATGGCCACCGTCGGCTTTATGCCGGCGGGGCCATGATTTGCAGCTACCCAGCTAATGGCCACCGTCGGCTTTATGCCGCCGGGGCCATGATTTGCAGCTACCAAGGCGAAGGCTTCCCTTTCCTCCTTCTTCCGCCGCAAGGCGGAAGAGAAGCACGGTCGATTTAAAAAATCGCAATTTTAAAATAGCGTGCCAGCGGAGTCCTAGGGACGTTTTCTTAAATTCTCAAACCAATACAATCCAGATTTACCTGGAGCGACAATGTCGATATCGCCATCGTTATCCATGTCGCGGATCGCCATCTGCAATCCCGTACCGGCCGAGCCGGTCCGAAAGTCCTTGAGCCCATCGCGTTTGTCAGGGTCCAGCGGCGCGGCCGCCGCAGGCTCACCCAAATGCACGGTGCTCCGGACCCATTTCGAACTGGTCCGGTCGTAATCAAACAGGTAGATGCAAGGCGCATCGGTCGCTCCATCTTCTCCCTCGTGCGCGTAGATCCGCTTGCCGGTGACAAACTCCAATTGGCCATCGGCATCAAAGTCCCCCAGATGCAGCGCATGGACTTGCGAGAAACTCGTATCGATCGGCTCTTTGGTCCAAACCCGTTTGCCATCGACGTTGGATTGTCGGAGCCAATAAAGTCCGAATCCATGGCCCATGCCCCAGACGATGTCGGTATCCCCGTCCCCATCGAAGTCATGCCCGAGTATCTCGATACTCGCAGCACCCAACTGGAACTCAGGATGCAACTCCCAATTCCCTTCGGGCGTGTCCGGTTGCTCGTACCATCCTGCAGGGGTGATCACATCGATGCGGCCATCGCGGTTGATATCGCCATGGCCCAGACCGTGGCCACCCCCTTGGGGTGCGATCACCCGCGTCTTCCACGCGACGGTTGGCTTTTGCCCAGTCAGCTCGTAATACAGAACCCTACCCCCAACGTTCGGTAGGAAGACCGGTTTTCCATTCTGATGCAGGTCGACCAAATAGGCAGTTTCCATCGAGCCGGGTTGGTCGATCAGGTGCTCGGTCCATGGCTTCGTCGCATCGCCGGGATGTTCAAGCCAAGCGATCTTGTTCGAGAAGTAAGCGCAGGTAACGATATCGATATTTCCATCGCCGTTGACATCCAAAGGTGCATCGGCGAAGTCCTCATGATAATGGGAATTGACGCGAGGCAGTTGGCGGACTTTGTGAGGCTCCCAGTCGGGGGCAGCATACCAAGTATCCCCGGAGAACACATCGAGTTTGCCGTCCTTGTTGAAGTCCGCCACTCCGACGGCTTCGTAAGGAGAGTAGGGGTTGATTTCATGTTTTTTCCAATTCGCTGCCGGCTCTTGAGCAAGGCTAGTCTCGTTGAGCGATGCGGACACTAGGCCGCCCAGAAGCATCAGTGCCGTCGGGAGTGCAGGAGTGATTTTGCGTTTCAAGGTTCGTTCTCCGAGTTCGGTCTCCAAGTCAATTCGTCAAAGGGATCGATGCATCATAGCATATTCGAAAGTCGCTCGGCGCGAGCCAGAACACCGACTATATTGAAGGGGCTCTTGGCTGTCGATCCAACCCCATAGGCCCACTTTCATGCAAAACAAAACACTGCACCGACGTCGCTTTCTTCAGTCTTCCTATGCCGCTGCCCTAGGCGCTGCGATCGTACAACGTACCGGGCGAGCCGCCGGGTTTTCCCAAGCCAACGATCGACCTCGGGTCGGCGCGATCGGGACCGGAAGCCGATGGTGCCAAAAAGCCACCGGCGCGAACGGACCCTACGGCTCGGCACCCGACTTTCGCAAGTACAGCGATTATGTAAGCGTCTGCGATGCCGATTCGAACCGCATGCAACTGGCCGCCGGGCTCGTCAAGGAATGGACTGGCCAAGATCCTAAAACAACCTCAGACTATCGAGCCATCTTGGACGATCCGAAGATCGATATCGTCCATATCTCGACCCCCGATCACTGGCATGCGAAAATTCTTATCGAGGCGATGTTGGCCGGCAAGGACGTCTACTGCGAAAAGCCGATGACCCTGACGGTCCCCGAAGGCCGAGCGATCTGCGAGGTCTGCAAAAAAACCGGACGCATCGTGCAGATCGGCACCCAACAGCGAAGCAGCGGGCAGTTTGTCCAAGCCATCGCGCTGCTTCAGCAGGGCCGGATCGGGAAAATTCAAAAAGCCATCTGCCACATCGGTGGGGCTCCCACGAGCCCCGAAATCCCTTTGGCGCAACCCCCAAAACACCTCGACTGGAACTTATGGCAAGGACCTGTTGCCGAAGCTCCCTTCCGGTTCCTCGCAGGGGATAACGGCGAGACGAAAAGCTGGTCGCGATGCCACTACGAATTCCGATGGTGGTACGAGTACTCAGGGGGCAAACTGACCGACTGGGGAGCCCATCACGTCGATATCGCAACGTGGGGAATGGGCCGAACCGACACCGGACCCGTCGAGATCCAGCCGGAGCTGGTCAAGCATCCGGTCGAGTTCCGCGACGGGTTTCCCACCGATCCATCCCGGTACAACACAGCCACCGAGTTTCTGCTTCGAGCCAAATTCGCCGACGGGGCTGAAATCGAAATTCGCCACGACGGAGACAATGGGATTATGTTCGAAGGCACCGAGGGCCGTCTTTTCGTCAACCGCGGACGGATTGCCGGCAAGGCTGTCGACGATCTGAAAGACAACCCGTTGCCCAGCGGCGCACTCGAGGCAGCTTACAAAAACCGACCTCTAGTCGACCACTTCCGAAACTTCTTCGAAGCGGCCCGGGATCGCGTCGAGCCGATCTCGGATGTCCATAGCCACCATCGGGCCCTTTCGACTTGCCACCTTGCAGGGATCGCGGCGCGACTCAACCGAAAGATCGTCTGGAATCCTCAGACCGAGACCATTGTCGGGGACCCCCAAGCCGAAACCTTGCTCACCCGACAAGCCAGACGTGGGTTCGAAACCCAAATGGGTTAAACCCCTATGGGATAAATTCGACATAGTTCGACTCTTATTCGCGCCCCCGAGTCATTCTTGGGGTTTGGTTGGGCGGAACTTTCGATCATAATCCGTAGGACTGGACGTTTCGTAAACGAAGCGTCGATCCGATCGATTTTGAGTCTTCCCCCACCCTCCCGTTCTGCGCGAGTCATCCCCCATGGTTTTCCCAACCCCTGCCAGTTCCTCGAGTCGCACCAACGGCTCCCGCCGCGAATTTCTCATCCGATCCGCAGCGGCTTGTGCGGCCAGTTCAAGCATCGTTTCGTTAACCTCCAGTGCGCTCTGGGCGATGCATCCGGTCGTCGCAGCACGCGACACAGCGCGAGGATTCCTAACCTCGCTATCGAACGATCAGCGCGCGATGGCTCAAATCGATTTTAAGGACAAAAAACGCTCCGAGTGGCACTTTATCCCCATGGAGACCCGCAAGGGACTGCCACTGCGGGAAATGACCCAGACGCAGCGTCAAGCAGCGCTCGGGATACTGGCAGCAGTCCTGAGCGAATCAGGCTTCCGACGCGCCGTCGATATCATGGCTTATGAAGCCATCCTCTTGGAGCTCGAAGGCCCCGCGCAGGCCAAACGACGCGACTACCAAAAATACTACTTCGCAATCTACGGCAATCCAGAGCCCAATGCCGATTGGGGCGTGAGTGTCGAAGGCCACCACCTGTCGATCAACATGACCTACCAAGGCGACCGCATCGTCGATTCAACCCCTCAGTTTTTCGGAGTCAATCCCGCGCGCTTGCTCCGCGATTTCGAAACCCCAGATCCGCTCCAAGAGGGTGCAAAGACCAAGTACACCTCCGGAGCCCGACTGCTGCTACCCGAGGAACAAGCCTCCTATGAACTCCTCAAGAGCCTGAGCGATTCGCAACGAACCCTTGCGGTCTTCGACGCCGAATGCCCAGCCGACATCCAATGGGCAGGCGAGCCACAGCCCAAGCTCGACAAGCCCGTAGGGATCCAGGCAAGCGGTTTGCAAACGGAGCAAAAAGGAAAGCTCAAAGCGATCATGGACGCTTACTTCTCGACCATGCCCCAAGCCGTCGCCCAGGAGCGATGGCAGATCGTCGATCGAGCCGGTCTGGATCAAATCCATTTCGGCTGGGCCGGTGGTAGCGATCCGAAAGACCAACACTTCATCCGACTCCAGGGCCCAAGTTTCATCGCAGAACTTTGCAATTATCAATCCGATCCCCAGGGGACACAGGCCAACCACATCCACTCGGTGTGGCGCGATTTGGGTGGCGATTTCAATCTCCCGATCGAATCGAATTAACGATTAACGCTTAATGAACACCCTTTTCCTTCCTGAACTTCGAGAGATGCTCGCCGAGGATCGCACCGACGAGCTCCGCGAGTTTTGCACTGCGCTCCACCCAGCCAGGACCGCAGAGTTCATGGAAGGACTCGACAACGAGGAAACTTGGCGCGTCCTGCAACACGCCCAACCGACCTTGCAAGCCGAGGTGTTCCAATATTTTTCCGTCGATCGCCAAGTCGAGTTGATCGCTACCCAGGATGAAAAGCAGATCGCCGTGCTGGTCACCCAACTGCCAGCCGACGATGCGGTCGATTTGCTCCGCGAAGTCCCCGAGGATCGCGTCGACGCGATCTTGGCGCTGGTCCCAGCCCCCGACCGACGCGACATCCGCCGCCTGCAAACCTTTCCCGAAGGTACCGCCGGGGCCATGATGACCACCGAGGTCGCATGCTTGTCGGAAACCCTTACCGTCCGCCAAGCCCTCGACGAACTGAGCCGACAAGCCGAGCGGCTCGAAACCATCTATTACATTTACGTCGTCGATACGACCAACCATCTCCGTGGGGTCGTCAGCGGACGCCTGCTCATCTCGGCGATCGGCAGGCCCGAAACCTGCTTAGCCGATCTGATGAAAACCGATGTCGTATCGGTCAAAGTCCTTGACGATCAGGAACAGGTCGCACAGAAGGTCGAGTTCTACAACATCATGGCCATACCCGTGGTCGATGATGCAAATCACATGATGGGGATTATCACCCATGACGACGTGATCGATGTGGTGCGAGAAGAGGCCGCAGAGGACGTCCAGCGGATCGTGGCCGTCAAGCCCTTGAGCGACTCCTACCTGCGCACACCGGTGCTGTTGCTCTCATGGAAACGAGGCTTTTGGCTTTTGATCCTCTTCTTCGCAGGCCTATCGACCGCCTTTGCCCTAAGGATGTACCAGTCGTGGCTCGACAGCTACGCATGGCTGGTCCTATTCATCCCGCTGATCATCAGCAGCGGAGGAAACTCCGGCAGCCAATCCTCGACCTTAATCATCTCCGCATTGGTGACCAAGGATGTCGAACTGAGCGATTGGGGACTGATCGTCCGTCGCGAAATCATCATGGGTTTGATTCTCGGCGGAATCATGGGAGCGATGGGATTTCTCTGTGCCCTGATTTTGGCTCCCTCCCCGTTTCATGCTCTGATCATCCCGATCACCATCCTGTGCGTCGTCTTGTGCGGTACCTGCATGGGAAGTGTTTTGCCGTTGATCTTCAAACGCATGGGGCTCGATCCTGCCATGATGAGCAATCAATTTGTCGCCGGATTGAGCGACCTGCTAGGCATCCTCATCTACGTCAACGTGGCGCTTCTCTTTTTGCGATAGTTGAGCCATGCGAGGACTCCAAGCTCAGGTTCGGCAACGCACATTCGGAGACTATGGACATTTCTTGAACCATCGCCAAACGCTCTCGCACTGCGGCCGGTACCTAGTCTACGACACACGAAATGCCGATCCGGATATTTCCAAAACCACGCGCATCGAATCGCTCGATCTACTCGACGATACCGTTAGCATCCTCTACGACACCCACAGCCAGTCGATCCATGGACCAGGCGTCGGTGCCGCCGTGTGCCATCCACTTCGCTCCACCGTGGTGTTTATTCATGGGTTGACCCATTGCGATGAACTCCAACCCTATGCGATGACCAGGCGATTTGGAGCCTGCATCCACGTCGAACCAAGCAACCGAGACTCCGGACCGCGAGGAAAGCTCACTGCGATCGAATCGCGAAGCCTGCAGCCAGAAATTCCATGGGGCGTTCTCGGCGGAGGAACCCACGCCCATAGCTTCTCCTCCGACGGACGATGGATCAGCTTTACCTACAACGATGCCTTGGCACCCGAGCACCGTACCGTCGGGATTGCGATCGTCGATCGATGGGACAGCGACGCGGACCAAGTCCCCGAGTTGCAAGTTCGAAAGTTCGAAGAGGAATTCCAAGGGATCGGCTGGGCGGCAGTGATCCTCGTCCCGGACCAAACGATCGAATCGGCACGCGAGGAGTGCTGGCTGCCCCATCCGACCCTTAGGCAACTGGCCTTCGTAGGCCGCATCCCAATCCGGACGGCAAATCCGACGCAAAACCCTCAGGAGCGATGGATCGACGAAGTGTTCGTCGCACAATTGCCCGAGCAAGCGGACCGATGGCCGAGGCTGCTCGATCCGCCGCTGCCCGATCCGCAAATCCCTGCAAGCCAACGGGCCAATGCTCAACGGGCCAATGCCCGGGTGTCCAGCCCTCCGGGGATCCAAGTGCGACGCTTGACCCACACCGAGTCGGCCGTCCATCCTGGGGTCCAAGGTCCGCGGCATTGGCTGATGGCTTCGAACTGTGGAAGCTGGATCTACACCTTGATGAAGGACCCTCAGGGAACAGTCCGGATGGTGCGTGTATCGGTCCAAGACGGCCAATGGGAATGGATTTCGAAAAACCAAGAGTCCATCACGCACGCGCCAGCGATCGATTCATCGACGGGTCGGATCAGTTATTTGACAGGCAAACGCTTGACCATCTTGGATACGACGACGGGTCAGGAAATGGACGTAGCATGGGATAGCGATGCGATGGATGCCATTATCGGTCCGGTCCAATTCCTGAGCGGATCGCAAGGAATCTTCTGGAATGCCAAGCCTTTTGGCTCTCGGTGGCTTCAGATCTGGACAGCCCACCTACAATAAGGGCACTATGCAAAAAAGAACCGACATCGGCGGGATTATCCACGTCTACCAAAAATTCAACCCGATGGAGTTCCCCAGTCCGCTGGCCGAACCCGACACGGACCTAGTCTCAAGCGCCTTTGAGCACGCGCTTGCGTATGGCAATTACCGCGAGCTGACCGAGGAGGAACTCGCGCGGGCCGTGGAGCTCGACCCAAGCCAAATCGCAGGCCTAGGACCGAGCATCGATGCGCTTCGCGCCATGCTCATGGAACGCAAGCGGAAGATCTTGGAAACCTATCAAGTCGACGGGTTGGATAAAAAGGCCAACGACCGCTTCGAAAAAATCGCTCGCAAGACCCGGCCACCGGCCAAGCTCAAGGGCATGTTCGATCGAGCGATCCGACAATCGCAAATCTATCTGCTCGAACAGATTTGGTACCAATCCGACCGAAGCGATCCGGATTTCGCCCAAGACGTCTTAAAGACGATGGAGGCATTGTCCGATCGCTATCAGATCGATGAGTTGATCGGCAAGTACGTATTTACCGGACGCCAGAAGGTGGACATAGACCAAGCGATCGAGCTCAAGAAGGAGCTCGAGCAGATCGACGAGTTGCTCAAGCAGCTCGACGAGGCGTCCAAGACCGCGCAGATCGGCTTGATCGACATGGAGGCGCTCTCCAAGTACACCCAGCCGGGCGATTTGAATGCCCTTGAGGAGATCCGCGAACAGATCCGAAACGTCGTTCGCGAGATGGCCGAGCGCCAAGGCCTCGATCGCAACGAGTCCGGCTCGTTCCGCTTGACACCGAAAGCCTACAAGACCTTCCAAGGGAAACTGCTTGAGCGAATATTCTCCGATTTGGAAGCCAGCCGCAGCGGGCGGCACACCGGACGAATCGTCGGCGATGGGAGTGTCGAACTCCCTTCAACGAAGGCTTATGAGTTTGGCGATTCGATCGCCAACATGGACATCGTCCAAACCGTCACCAATGCGATGTTGCGGAGGCCTGACGAGCGACCCGTTCGATTGCGCAGCGACGACATCGAAGTGTTCAAGACACGCAATAGTCCCAAATGCGCCACGGTGGTCGTCATGGACATGAGCGGTTCGATGCGGCACGACGGGCAGTACATCAATGTCAAGCGGATGGCATTGGCGCTTCATGGACTCATCAGCTCCGAATACCCAGGCGATTTTCTACGATTCGTCGAAATGTATTCCTTTGCCAAACTCCGACCAGCCGGAGAAATCATCGACTTGATGCCCAAGCCCGTGACGATCCACAATCCGGTCGTCAGGCTCAAGGCCGACATGAGCGACCCGCGGATCAGCGAAGTTGAGATTCCCTCGCACTTTACCAACATCCAGCATGCGCTTCGATTGGCTCGGCAAAATCTCTCGACTGTTGACACGCCCAACAAGCAGATCATCCTGATCACCGATGGGCTTCCGACGGCCCATTTCGAAGAGCAAATGCTCTATCTTTTGTATCCGCCCGATCCGAGGACCGAGCAGCAGACGATGCGAGAAGCGATCCAGTGCGGACGCGACGGGATCACTATCAATATGTTTTTGGTACCTAGTTGGTCACAATCCGAGGAAGACATCCGCTTTGCGCACCGCATGGCCGAGCAGACCAAGGGGCGGGTGTTCTTCACCAGCGGCAACAACCTCGATCGTTTTGTCCTGTGGGATTACGTCCAGCGTAAGCGAGAGATCCTCGGTTAATTCCCAGATTTTGCAATCCAGATAACGACTCACCACAACCGTGGGATAGCCCTCCAGCCTATCGCCATCGTGGGATAGGCTTCCAGCCTGTCGCCATCGTGGGATAGGCTTCCAGCCTGTCGCCATCGTGGGATAGGCTTCCAGCCTGTCGCCATCGTGGGATAGGCTTCCAGCCTGTCGCCAGCCTGTCGCCATCGTGGGATAGGCTTCCAGCCTGTCGCCATCGTGGGATAGGCTTCCAGCCTGTCGCCATCGTGGGATAGGCTTCCAGCCTGTCGCCATCGTGGCACCCCAACGCGTGCCTGGAACCAGACGATTCGGGTCCACCGGCAGTAGCCACCTGTCGCCAGACGGTGGAGGCTTTTCTAACCCCGCCGCAGCGGCTGCCTGGCACGCATGGCACTCTGCGTCCACACAAGCTTCGTCTATCCTGGAAAAGCAAAATTCCGCATAACCTTGAAAATACCAATTCAATATATCCTTGCCGCTTCCCAGAGGTAAACGCTGCGGCAAACACCTGCTCAGTAGGATTTTAGGATTGGGATTAGCTTGAATCCGCTTAGGTCTTATAAAAAATTTGGGTTTTGTTGAGTTATGGCAAACTCAATAGAATACATGTTCTGGCTCGCAGAGCCACGCGCACTCATCCTAAGATCTCGGCCTCCGGGTGGCCTTGAGCCACCGGAGCCCAAGGT
>JAPLNM010000102.1 GCA_026692845.1 Planctomycetota bacterium
AGGTAACAAGCCAGGGGCTGCTACGGTGGCCCCTGACTTCCTCCCATCCCTGTGGCTTGTTATCTGGGGAAAGCGAAAAATCCAAACGCTTCCATCCTAGAAATGTTAGAACCTTTTACCCACAAATTCTGCGGAAGAGCCAAGAAAAGAGGTCCTCCATGGTCCTCATTCCCTGGTCTTCATTCCGTGTGTTCGGTGTGTTCCGTGGTTAGGCTCTTAGGTCTGGGACTTGGGAGACACCCAAGTCGTATCGGCTACGCCCAGTTCGTGGTTCGCATAGCGGGCCATGACAAACAGCAAGTCGCTCAAACGATTCAAGAAAATCACAATGTGCGATACATCGCTCACGCGGCGGTCGTGCCCGAGCCTGACGATTTCACGTTCGACACGACGGCAGATGGTACGTGCCAAATGCAACTGGGCCGCTTGCGGACTGCCCCCGGGTAGAATGAAATTTCTTAGCGCCGGCAGATCGGTCTCCATCGAATCGATCCACGTCTCGATCTTCGAGACTTGCGGATTGCTGTCCCACTTGAGCTTGTGTTCCTCAGGCTCCGGAGTCGCCAATTCGGCTCCGATCGAAAAGAGTTGGTGCTGGATCGCATCGAGCATCTGATCGAGTTTCTCAGAGAGCCGCGCGCTGCGTGCCGTTCCAAGCACTGCGTTGAGTTCGTCGACCGACCCATAAGCGCAAATCCGCGCGTCGTCTTTCGAGACCCGAGGGCCTGCGAAAAGTCCCGTCGTGCCGGCATCTCCAGTTTTCGTATAAATCTTCATGAGCTAATTTCCGAGGTGCTGTGTGCGAAATCCCCAACGGCCAAACGCCCCGGTATGATACTGCTCTGGCAACCGTTGGGAAGACCGTTGGGAAGTACGTGCGGGACTTGGTAGGCCCTCAAGAGCCTCACGAGATCAGGAGCAGGTGGATGGCAAGCATCGAAAAACCGACGGTCTTTGCATCGGGTTATCTGATTTTCCGACGATCGAATTCACTTCAATTTTTGCTGATGAAACACCCCGATCGCTGGGACTTGCCCAAAGGACATGTCGACCCGGGCGAATCGATTTTCGATGCCGCCAAACGGGAGCTTTGGGAGGAAACGGCGATCCCTTTCGATGCGATTTGGACCGATCCGATGTTTGCTTTCGTCAGTCGTTATTGGGTGTCGAAGCGAAAAACCCCCGACCAAAAATCACTCAAAGAGCTCACCATCTACTTGGGTCTACTGCTCCGTCCCATCGAGCTGGTCTGCACCGAGCACCCGGAGTACCGATGGTGGGATTGGAATCCTCCGCATCGGATCCAAACCCAATCGATCGACCCGCTCCTATCGGCAGTCGAGTCGCACTTTAAGGCTCATCCCGACGTTTACGAAAAACTTCGCAATGGCTGATCTAAACCGGTTCTAGCTGTGCTGTCAGAACGCCCGCTGGCTTGCCATCAGATCTCGAAGAATCGTCTCAGGGCACAGAATTCTTCGACCCAATTCTCCGCCGCTAGCACGAGTCCATCCATCACCCTAGGGGCTCCCTGCGAGGCTTCCGACTGCCGGGAGTAGCCGCTTAAAAATGAACTGTAGTCTTCGTTCGCCCGAAGTGCAGTGGCCGATTCGGATTGCTGCTGGATCAGCCATGAGTCGATCGAGAAGGCGTCGACTCCCAGGCTCAGCATTCGGATTCCATCGTCGAGCGAGCGGATCGGACCAGAGACCAATAATCCTACACTTGGGACCCCCGAATCGTCGATGGCCCGACGGGCCGTTTCGATCACGTAGTCGATCGGCTGGAGCGACCACGACTTGGCAGGCCTTAGACTAGCGGCCACTTCGGATAGCACGTTGACGTAATCAAGTCCCGAGTCGATCAAGAACCGGACATCTTCATAGACGCTTCCTGCGGCGATCGCTCCACCGAGGACGACCTTGGGTTGGTCACTCGCATGGCGCAGCAACTCGACGCGCCTGGCCATGCGATCGACTTGCGAAAGGTCGCTTGGCAGGGTTGGGATCCATCGATCGGCTCGGTAGCTCGTCGGCCGGGTCGCTTGGTAATGGCACGGGATAAACTGCAATTCGATTTGTTCGGCATGCATCAAAGGTTGCAGATCGATCGGCTCATCGACAAAGACCGGTTGGATCCAGAGCCCATCGTCCATGGATCGATCCGCACCGGAGGACTGCTGGTTGGAACGCTGGGGTTGGGTTCCTTGCTCGAGCAAGTCGGCTTGGGGTTCGACCACGGAGATCCCACAGTTTCGACGCAGTTTCTCGAGGGTCGGATGCAACTCCATGGGGTTGGGAATGTCGGTTCCCAAACGCGAATAGATCGGCGACGGCCAATGGAGCGATTGGCCGGAGTTGCGGCAAGTAAGCTTGCAGCCTAAGCCTCGCATCGTCCAGGCATCGGGTGGCAGGTCGATGCGGTCGGCTAAGGGTCGAGCGCGATTCAAGGCGCTTGCAGGTAGCTTGTTCTTCTTGGTCATGGTGCATTCGCTCAGAGTTCATTCGAGGAACGAAAGACACGGAATTCCTTCAACGCCGAGGCCTTGATTCCTGCCTTGAGCAGGAGCAAGCTGAGTTTCAGTCGGTCGGGCTCGCGCTGGCGGCACTCTTCGAGATCCGAGGTGATGCTTTCGGCCTGGCCTCGGATGTAGATTCGACCGCCGGTCAGTTGATGCCCTAGCCCCGGACCGGCATCTCCACCGATGACGAGCGTTCCGGACCGCATGCGAAACCCCGCTTGAGCACCGACATTTCCACGGACCAAAACGGCCGCCCCACGCATCGATGCGGCGGCTTGCTCGGCAGCATCTCCTAGGACGACCGAGAGTCCACCCTGGGCCATCGCTGAGACGCCTCGGCCTGCCGAGCCCATGACCAAGAGTGTTCCAGAGACTTGGGAATGGCCGAAGTACTCTCCGACGTTTCCTTGGACGACGCACTCGCAATCGCAGGTACACGCAAAGCCATAGTCGCCGATGCTTCCCATGGTTTCGACTTTGAGCAAATTTCTTAAGCCCGCACCGAGGTGGTCTTTGCCCGATCCGCCTTGGACCAGGGCATAGATCGCATCGGCTTCTTCGTCGGTCGTTTGGATGGTGATCGCCTCGAGCCGCTCAGGGTTCTCGATCGCATCGTCGATCAGGTGCTGCAATCGCGCCGGATGCGACTCAGAGACTTGGATTTCGATGACGCGGGCCATGGCGAGGATCTACTTCTTTTTAATCGGGCTTTTCTTGGCTGCCTTCGCAGTTTTCTTAGCCGCTTTAGCAGCCTTGGGAACCTTCGGGGCTTTTGAAGTTTCTGGCGAATCGGGTGAATCGGGAGTTTTCGCTGCTTTCGCTTTTTTGGCCGCTTTGGTCCCCTTCTTGGATGCCGACTTAGGAGCCGCCTTGGAGGCTTTGGCCCCACGCTTGGCTTTGGCCTTTTTCGAGGGACCGGCCGCGGCACGGGCTTCTAATAACGAAACGGCTTGCTCGAACGTCAAGGTGTCGCCCGAAGCGTCCTTGGGAAGCGACGCATTGGTTTCGCCGTCGGTAACATATAGACCATAGCGGCCATCGCGCAGCTCGATCGGTTTTCCAGTCACTGGCGAGGCTTCGAGGGTCTTCAGCGGCGGTGCGGCAACGCCTCGACCTCTACCGGGTGCCTTGGGCTGCGCCAGGACCTCGATGGCTTGTTCAAGGCTGATCTCTAGAAGGGAGTACTCAGCGGGGATCGATCGCGATTCGGTCCCGTGCTTGAGAAACGGTCCAAAGCGACCTTGGGTGGCGATCACCGGCTGGCCATCGGCCGGATGGTTGCCCAATTCTCTCGGGAGTGACAGGAGCTTGACAGCCAGGTCGATGTTGACGTTTTCAGGCGCAACGCCCTTGGGCAACGATGCGTTTTTCTTCTCTTCATCGTCGTTGGTTCCGAGTTGAACATAAGGCCCGAAACGGCCTTGTTTGATGTAGATCGGTTTGGACGATACCGGGTGGAGTCCGAGCGGCTCTTCGGCTTTTTGGCTCTTGTCGAGCAGCTCGACAGCTAGGCTCAAGGTCAACTCGTCGGGGGGCATGTCCTCGGGGATACTCGCCCGCCGTTCGCCTTGTTCGATATAAGGCCCATAGCGTCCGATACGCACGACAATTTTGTCATGCGAACCCGACACCGACAAGGGCGCATCGCCCGGTTCGAGCGAATAGGAGCAAGCGCTCCGCGGGTCGATCTCGGCGGCCTTTTGGGTCAACAAAGGCTTGAGCCCAACTCCCCCCGGCGCAGCGTCTTGTTCGTTGACATTGTCGCCAAAGTAGAACTCTTGAAGATAGGTCAAATTCCCGCGTTCATTGCGGCTGATCTGGTCCAAATAGTCTTCCATGTCGGCGGTAAATTGGTAGTCGACGAGCGACGGAAAATGGTCTTCCATCAACTGGATTACCGCAAAGGCAGTCCAACTCGGAACCAACGCATTGCCTTTTTTGAAGACATAGTCACGGCGCAAGATCGTATCGATGATCGATGCGTAAGTACTCGGACGCCCGATGCCTCGCTCCTCGAGGGCCTGGGTCAAGGAAGCTTCGGTGAACCGGGCCGGTGGCTGGGTCGTGTGGGAGAGCGCATCGAGCTTGCGAAGCTTGAGCTTTTCATCCGATTGCACGTTCGGCAAGAGCTTTTCTTTTTCCGCAAGTTCCGCCGCTGGATCGTCGCTTCCCTCGACATAGGCTCTTAAGAAACCCTCGAACTCGATCGATGTGCCCGTGGCTTGGAAGACCGCATCGGCCGCATGGATCGTCATGACCACACGCAGCTTCTTCGCATCGGCCATCTGCGATGCGACGGTTCGCTTCCAAATCATGTCGAAGATGCGGAATTGGTCATAGCTCAGTTCATCGCGCAGCGTCTCCGGGAGCCGGAAGGTGTTGCCCGCAGGTCGGATCGCTTCGTGAGCCTCCTGAGCGTTCTTGACTTTGGTCGCATAGGAACGCTCCGTGTCGTAGAGGAAATCCGGACCGTATTGGGTCCGAACGAGGCTTCTGGCTGCGGCGATGGCTTCCTTGGAAAGCGTCGTTGAATCGGTCCGCATGTAAGTGATATAGCCGTTTTCGTAAAGGCTCTGCGCAACACGCATCGTGTCCTTGGCCGTCAGCCCGAGCTTGCGGTTGGCTTCTTGCTGGAGCGTGCTGGTGGTAAACGGTGCCTTGGGCCGCTCGGTAAATGGCTTGATCTCGACTTTCGCTACGCTGAACGATTCGCCCGATAGGCGTTTTTGAAGTGCCTCGGCTGCCGCTTCGTCGAGTTGAAGCATCAGCGGATCTTTGAGCTTGCCCGTGGCCGAATCAAAGTCTTTGCCCGAAGGGATCCGACGCGACGCAACGCTGATCAACGAGGCGGTCAAGGGCTCGCCCCGGCCGGTGCTCAGGTGCGCTTCGAGATCGAAGTAAGTGGCGTTGTGAAACGCCATGCGTTCTCGTTCGCGATGGACGATCAAACGGACTGCGACGCTCTGGACCCGACCGGCCGAGAGCCCCGGACGGACTTTTTTCCACAAAAGTGGGGAAACATCGTAACCGTACAGACGATCGAGAATCCGGCGCGTTTCTTGGGCCTTGACCAATCCCTGGTCAATCTCGCGCGTCGCAAGCAAAGCGCCTTGGATGGCCTCCTTGGTAATTTCGTGGAACACCATCCGGCGGACCGGGACTTTCGGCTGAAGTACCTCCTGAAGATGCCAAGAGATCGCCTCGCCCTCGCGGTCTTCGTCCGTCGCCAAGTACAACGCGCCAGCGTCTTTTAGAGCCGATTTGAGAAAATTGACATGTTTCTTTTTGTCCGCAGGAACAATATAAACCGGCTCGAAATCCTGCTCGACGTTCACCCCAAGGTACGCCCAAGGGAGCGATTTTAGCTCCGCAGGCATCTCTTTCGAGCCGCCGGGCAAGTCCCGGATGTGGCCGATCGACGCCTCAACTTGGAAGTCGCTCCCAAGGAATTTCGCGATCGTCCTGGCTTTGGCAGGCGATTCGACGATGACCAAGGTCTTCTTTTGGCTCATAAACGGACAGCTATTCGGCTAGGGGAGAAAGGACGTTGCAAAGGCCCGGGTAGTGGGTTGTGTTCCAAACGTTGCCACTTTGTCAAGCCCCCTAGGTCCAAAGTCCCAAGGCGAAAACCACCCCAAATGCGCCACTTTGCAGGGGGCTCTGCGATTGCGTAGAGCCAAGGATTTCCTAAAATCCTCGGGTTCGCCCGACGGTTTTTTCCGCACAGGGGCGATCGCTCAGTACGGCTCAAGGAAAATTTTCATGGCAAGTCCGTTTTCGTATTTTCGTAAGAACCAACGACTTTGGATGGCTGCGGCCGTTCTGATCGCAGTTCTGTCCTTCGTGGTCGCCCCAATGCTCCAGTCCTTCACAGGCCGCGGCTCCGGAAGCGGACGCAGGGACGCAAACGCCAAAGCCGCCTCCTGGGCAGGCGGTTCGGTCACCCAAGAACAACTCGATATCGAACTCGGGGAACTGGCCGTTGCAAACACCTTCCTGAAAAAACTCGCCTTCGACGTGCGAGAAAAAGGAGGCTTTCCCAAAGTCCCCGAAGTCCGCCCCGATTTCCAGCTCGTCGGAATCACACCCGATACCCGCGACCCATCGTCCATCCTCGAACGAAAAATCCTGGCCGCCGAAGCCAACCGGATGGGGATCCACTTCGATGACCAATCCGTAAAAACCTTCCTCCAGAAATTCGTCGACGGAAAACTCTCCGGCGAACAAATCCAAAAAGCCCTCAAAGAAGTCTCCGGCGGTCGCATGACCCTGGTCGACTTCAATCGACTCATGAAAGAAGAACTCGCCAAAAATGCCGTCCTGCGACTGGCCAACGGCGGACAACGCTACGAAGAAAGAGCCAACGCCCAAGGCCTCCCGACTGCCGTCCTGAGCCCACCGAGCAAGAACTGGCAATACTTCACCCGCTTCAAACGACGCGCGTCGGTCGAAACCTACCCGGTCTTCATCAAAGACTTCGAAGAGGCCGTCGATGGCAAACCCACCGACCGGGAACTTCGCGACCTATTCGATAAAGGCAAAGAACTCACCCGAATCGCACAGCCTATCCTGACCGAACCGGCTTTCATGGACCCAGAACTCGCCGACTTCGAATTCATCGCTTGCGATATCGAAAAAATCATCGACGAAGAAAAAACGAAAATCTCCGAAGAACTTCTGCGCACCGAATACGAACGTCGGGCCAAAGAAAAAGTCTTCGATGTCCCCCTGACCGAAGAGGAGAAAAAAGCGCTCCTGGAAAAAATCGAGCAAGAAAAGCCCGCCCCAGCAAACCTCCCTCCAACGCTCGATAACCCAGATGCTCCTGCACCAGCACCGGCTGGCGAGCCTGCACCAGCACCAGCCGTCGAGTCAGCACCAGCACCACCTGCCGAGCCAGCACCAGCTGCCGAGCCTGCACCAGCACCAGCTGCCGAGCCTGCACTAGCACCACCTGCCGAGCCAGCTCCGGCACCGAACCCCCAATCGTTCCTGGCGCAACCCAAATCCAGCCGACTCGTCTCCTACCAAGACCCCGAGCCGACACTTACGGCTAGCGAGACTCCTACGACGCTGCCTCAAGCCACCGTGCCTGCAACCGTGCTACCTGCGACGGACCTGCCTGCAGCCGGGCCTCAAGCAGCCGTGCCAGCCGCTCCGGAAGTTCCCATGCGAACCCAGAGCTTCGACGAGGTCAAAGATGCTCTAGCCCGCGAACTGGCCGCCGGACCCGCCTTCCGCATGCTCGAACAACGTGTCAACGAAATGCGCGACCTGATGGACGTCTATGCTTCGAACCGAAGAGCCTGGGAACGGGCAGTGGCCGAAAAAGACACCTCGATGAAGGAACCCGAACAGCCGAATCTTCAACAGATCGCAGACAAGTACGGCTTCGAGTTCGGTCGTACGGGACTAGTCAATGTACGGACCGCTTCGTCTCTTCCGATCGGACGATCCCGGGTTTCTCGAGGTCCAAGAATGCAGCCGTTCGAGTTCCCGAACTTGGTCCGCTTCGCACCCAACCCCCTCGAATCCGATAGCTTGGGCAACCTCTTCGTGCCTCTTCAAAGCACCGCGATGCTCACTCGCTATCTGTTCTGGAAGGTGGCTCATGAAGCCTCTTCGACTCCTTCGTTCGAAACGGCCAAAGAATCGGTATCGGCCGTCTGGAAGATGCAGCGAGCGGCCGAAAAGGCCGAGTCGGCAGCCAAAGCGATTGCGACCAAGGCTGCCTCAGCATCGCTGGCCGAATCCCTGGAATCCGATGCCCAAAAAGGACTGGTCGTTCGCCCAACTCCATTCACCTGGTTCAATCCCTTGATGGCCGATTTCGACATCCAGTTGAGCAATGTCGAGAACCTCAAGCCACTCGACAACGAGTTTATGGACAAGGTATTCGCGGCAGAACCAGGAACCACGCTGGTCGCTCCCGATGCAGCCAAAGAGATTTACTACGTCGTCAAGGTGCTGGATTTCTCGCCCTCGCAGGAAGACTTGATGCTGAGCTTCTCGGCTGCACCCAATACCACCGGCGTTCAAAACATCTCGAACATGGAAAGCTCGTCGCTGATCCGAAGCTGGTTCTCGACGGTCCAAAAGCAACTCGGTTTTCAATCCCGCCAGTGATTTTTCAATCCATCCAGTGATTCGGCTCAAAAAAACAGCCCCAAGCGGCACGATGATCATCGATGCTCCTGCGACTCGCAATGCGATGTCGCGGGAGATGATCCAACAGTTGATCGATGCAATATCGGACTTTCACCAGGACAAATCCGTCCGAGCGGTGATTCTGACGAGCACCGGATCGACCTTCTGCTCCGGAGTCGACCTCAAGCAGTGGCAATCGCAATCGCAGGAACGCGATGCGATCGCACAATGGCATGATGTCGCTTCGGCGCTTCATGAACTGATCGAATCGATGCTCCGTTTGCCCAAGCCGATCCTTGCTGCAGTCGATGGCCCGGCACTTGGGTTCGGATTGGCCCTGGTCTTGGCCTGCGATTTGGTAGTCGCCAGTCCTGGCTCTGCATTCGAGATTCCCTCGACACGATTGGGGCTCGTCTCGGGTCTGACCCTACCGCTGCTGGCTTTCCGTTTTGGAGCCAGCGCTGCGGCTCGCATGGCTATCGGGGGACAACGTATCGATGCGACCGAGGCCCACCAAATGGGACTGGCGCATCGCCTTGTGCCAAGCGATCAAATATGGGCCGCCTGCCATGCATGGGTGGGAAGCATCGCGGAAAGCTCACCCGAATCGATCCAGTTGAGCAAGCGATTGCTTAACGAAATGGTCGGTGAATCCCTCTTGATGAATCTATCGAGCGGTGCGGCCGTTTTGGCCACCGCCTGCAGTACCGAGTCGGCCGTCGAGGGACTCACCGCGTTCGTCGAAAAACGACCGCCAAAGTTCCCTGGATCCTAACGCGATGTCTCCTCGATAGATTCAAAGAACCTCAAGCGCGTTACCAAGGCCTCGAGGACCCGTTGTCTGCGAACTTTGCGAACCAAAATACGCACTCCTTGATGCTCAAGAGTATCGCCTCCGACGGGTAGATGTCCCAAGCGATCGGAGACCCAAGCGCTGAGGTTCGGGAACATCTCGGATCGATCGAACTCAATGCCTGTGATTTCCTGAAGTCGGGTCAAAGAGATTCCTCCACCCACCAACCAACCCTGGCCGGCCCGCACCGCATGGATCGGGAGCATGTCGTACTCGTCTTGGATATCTCCAAGCAACTCTTCGACAATGTCCTCGAGTGTGATCATCCCCGTGATCATGCCTTGGGAATCACTCACCATGGCGATGTGCGTATGCTCGCGCAATAGGCGTTCGAGCGCAGCGGAGATCGCTAGCGATTGATCGAGTTTGGGGATCGAACGCAGGATTCCGGCAATCGATGGCTCTCTTGGATTGATTCGCATGACCGAGACGATGTCTTTGAATGTTACGTATCCGACGATCGTTTGAGGATCGCTCTTGATCTTGGCTACCGGAAATCGCGTGTGCATATCCATGTGAGCGGCGATCAAACATTCCCCGAGGGTGCTATCGAGGGGCAATGCGTGGATCTGCGATGCGGGTAGTGCGATCTCCTGAAGCGTCCGGCTAGCGAGTCGAGCCGCCCCGAGAATGATGTTCTCCTCGCGGGAGCCGATCAAACTCGAAGTACGGGCCATGCTTGCTATCGCCCGGAGTTCCTGCAACTCGATCGCTTCGGTCTTCGACTCGTGGGAGGACTTTGGACTCCAAAGGCGTTCGATGAAGTTCATCAGACGCGTCGCTGAAGCCTCAAGCAACCAAACCAGAGGCCAAGCCAAGATCGAAAAGCCCCGCATCCAAGGCGAGAGGCTCAGGCAAACCCATTCCTTGTTCCGAAGCGCAAAGAGCTTGGGCACCAACTCACCGACGACAATCGTGGCGATCGTCAACGGAACGACAAAGACAGCGATCGCAAACCCATCGGCGGTAGATTCGCTCCATCCGTATTTTTGTAGGATCGGCGAGAGGTTTTCCGAGGCCGTCGCGCCGCTGGTAGCCCCTGCGATGAGTCCGACAATGGTGATGCCAAGTTGGACGACGGCCAAACTTTTTTCGATGCGTTCCTTCATCACGATCGCCGCCGAGGCTCCAAAACGACCTTGGTCCTTGAGCGACTCTAAGCGGGCTTTGGTGACGCTAGCAAGCGCGATTTCGTAGGCTGCAAATAAAGCGTTGACCATCACCATCAAGACAACGATGATCCATTCGAGTCCGACCAAAGTAGGATGAGCTCCCGCACGGGGTTACACGGCGTTATTCGTCCGTCACGCAGCCTTCGCTCGCGCTTTTGACATTCTTAATATACTTGTAGAGCGTCCCACGCGTGGCCTTCAACGCCGGTGCGGTCCAGTTGGAAAACCGCTTGGACATCTCCGCCTCGCTCACATCCACGACAAGTCGATTGGTTTCGGCGTCGATGGTGATGTGATCGTTGTCTTGGACCAACGCCAACGGACCGCCGACCTGGGCCTCAGGCGTGATGTGCCCAACAATGAACCCATGGGAACCTCCCGAAAATCGGCCATCGGTAAGCAACGCGACGTCCGAGCCGAGCCCTGCACCCATAATCGCCGACGTCGGTGTAAGCATCTCCGGCATTCCAGGACCACCCTTGGGACCTTCATAGCGAATAATGATCACATCCCCTTTGCAGATCTTCTTGTGCTCGAGCGCCTCGAGCATCTGCTCCTCGGAGTCAAAGCACCGGGCCGGACCGGAAAAGACCAATCCCTCTTTGCCCGTGATCTTGGCGACGGCTCCCTCGGGGGCCAAATTCCCAAATAGGATCTGGATGTGACCGGTGGGTTTGATCGGGTCGCTCAAGGTTCGGACGATCGTCTGGCCAGGTTTAAGTCCCGGCAATTCCTCGAGATTCTCTGCGAGTGTTTTGCCCGTGACCGTGATGCAATCGCCGCTGAGCAAGCCTTCGGCAAGCAGGTACTTCATCACCGCAGGGGTGCCACCGATCGAATGAAGGTCCTCCTGGACGAACTTGCCCGAAGGCTTCAGGTCGGCAAGATACGCAACCCGATTGCTGGTGCTTTGGAAATCGTTGAGCGTCAATGGGACGTTCACACTGCGAGCCATGGCCAACAAGTGCAGCACTGCGTTGGTGCTCCCGCCAAGCGCAACGACGATCGTCATCGCATTCTCAAACGCTTCGCGGGTCATGATGTCGCGTGGCTTGAGGTCGAGCTCCAGCAGATTTCGGATCGCCGCAGCGGCCCGATCGCATTCATCTTTTTTCGCGGGATCCTCAGCGGGAATCGAAGCCGAATAAGGAAGCGACATGCCCAGGGCCTCGATTGCCGAAGCCATGGTATTAGCCGTGTACATCCCTCCGCAAGCCCCTGCGCCCGGACAGGAATTCCTAACGATGCTCTCGCGGGTCTGGTCGTCGATCTGACCTGCGATGTATTGCCCATAGCATTGGAATGCCGAAACGATGTCGAGCGAATGACCATTCCACTTGCCCGCTCTAATCGTGCCGCCGTAAATCATCAACGCCGGTCGGTTCAGTCGCCCCATCGCGATCAAACACCCTGGCATGTTCTTGTCGCAACCCGGGATGGCAATCAGTCCATCGTACCATTGGCCACCCATGATCGTTTCGATCGAGTCGGCAATCAGATCTCGCGATTGAAGCGAGAACGACATGCCATCGGTACCCATACTGATCCCATCGCTTACACCCACGGTGTTAAACCGCATGCCGACAAGCCCCTGGGCTTGCACCGACTTCTTGGCTGCTAATCCCAAATCCAGCAGGTGCATGTTGCACGGATTGCCCTCGAACCAAACACTGGCAATCCCTACTTGGGCCTTGTTCATGTCCTCAGGCGTCAGTCCTGTCGCATAGAGCATCGCTTGCGATGCCCCTTGACTCTTCGGCTGGGTAATGCGGGACGAATACTTGTTGATCGACGAAGTCATAGGACAGTTGATAGTTACGGGTGATGTTGCAGTTTTTATAAGCGTGCGACATTGTGGTCGCAAATTCGATTTCTTCCTACCTCAAGCGAGAATCGCGATAGTATTTTAGAGCACGACGGTTCGAGACAAACGCCATTTCCTCCAGAACTGCATCGCTTAGCTCTGTCCAAATCCAGGAGGTCGCCTCGCCATCGACCAACTCGATCTGCCCTTCTTGCAGATCGACAATGTAAAACATGTCCAAAACAGGTAGGCGAATACCTCGATAGACGTACGCGTTGGCCTCGGAGGTCAGGTACTCAAGGGATTTGACGGTCAAACCGATCTCCTCGAAGACTTCGCGACGCAAGGCGGCCTCCGCGGTCTCGCCATGATCGACAAAACCCCCAGGCAACCCCAATAAGCCCTTGCCCGGATCGTTGGCACGTCGCAACAACAGGACCCGCCCATGGCTGTCGGCTACCACAGCCCCAACGGCCGACACCGGACCGAAAAACGTGGAATGAGAGCATTGTAAACAACGGAAAGGACGCACGGGCTCAAAGGACTCTCGCGGGTGTCCACACGCCGGACAAAATCGATAGCTTTCTGCTAATTCCTTGCCCATCTTCTAACCATCCTCAATGCTCGGGTAAGATATCCGCTGATCTCGATTCTGCTCGGATCGCATCCGTTAAACCACACCAATTCTCTCAGAGCGTCGCGGGCATCAAAGACTTGCGCTTGGCCGCTTTGGGCAAGCAAAGCACCGCTTCGATCAAAAGCGCTGCGAGCATCGCTACGACAAACCATCGCCAGACTTCTTGGACCAAACTCGTTGCGCGTTTACCCGCGACGATTTTAGCCCAAGGAAGATCTCCGAACATGCGCTCGAGGCTTTGCGAGTCGACGCTCCGTACGGAATCCTCTTCAATGTCTCGGTGTAGTGCCACGAGGGTCTGGTCGTTGCGGTAGACCCCTGAGTGCATGGGATACTCGTTCGAGACGGCATCCTGACTTCCGAGCACAAGCTTAGAAGTCGCATCGACCGATCGATGCTCGGTCCCGGCCGATGCGTTCTTGGTCGTACCGACCCGCAAAGCTCCAGCGGCGAGCATCCGCTGGATCGTCACATACAACACGACTCCGTCACCGCCAAGGGTCGAATCACGATCGGCCGGAGTGGTCGCACACATCGTGATCGGCGTGGGATCTTGTGCCGAAAGGGGTACGGTCGCCAAAAAAGGCTTGCCGTCAGGCAAAGAGGCCAAGGCTTCGAGCGTCCCGTCGATCTTGCACAAACGTCGGATCCCGAGCTGCCCCAACGGCAGCGGAGCACCGCTGAGCGTGTTGGCCAAAAGCTGCGAATCGTTCTGCCATTGGGCGATCCGAGCCAATCGGTTTCTCTGAGCCTCGGCGGCCGTTTCATTCTCGACCGGTGCGTTTGGAGCCCCCTCCTGAAGCGACTCCCAAGCACCCCATCGAAACCCAAAGGCTTGGGTGCTATCGGGATTTTCAGGTGGAAGAATCAACAGCTGCCCGCCGGTGCTCACAAACCGCGTAAGGAGTTCGAGGGGTTTTCCTGACGGCAGGTTTTCATGCCAGACGACCATCGCGACGGTATTCAGATCGATCGATTCGAATTGCTCGAGGCTCGACAGCTCCGCTTGGCATTCGACGGCTTGTTGCGGGGCGATGCTCGCGCACAGTTCGATCGATTGAACCAACTCAGGCGTTTGGCTGACGATCACCGTACGCCTAGTCGCAGATCGCTCGTAAACGAAATAGCTCACATCATCGGCAGGGTTGGTGTCGGCCGGCAAACGCACTGAACCCCAACCTTGAGAAGCCGCATCGGGGCCACCGGAGGCAGGCTCGCTACCCGAGACGCTCTTCTCCAGAGGGATTCGATAGTCGGTCAACTGGGCGGTGCTCCCCTGAAACTCGACTTGGACGATCGTGCGATTCTCACCGACAGCTATTTCCACCGGCACAGGCTCGCTCGACCCGGATGCTTCACCTAGCTGCTTATCGATGCGGAAGCTGATCGAGAGTTCGGGGCCGTTGTCGGCCTCGAGGCGGTGAACGTCGGTGATCCGAAGGCTTCGATTGACCGTGCTCGATCTAGATAGATCCAGGCCGGATAGATCCAGGCCGGATAGATCCAGGATGGAGAAACGGACCTGCTGAGCGATGGAACGAAATCCGTCTTGGACGGCTTTCCAGCGTCCATCTTGGCTGCGCCAGTCGCTATCGCGCATGTCCGAGCAGAGCCAAACCATGGTGTTGCCCGAAGGATTGTTCTTGGCATACAAGAGAGCTTTTTCCATCAGGTTCGGGATGTCGCTCGTGGCAGACCATGTCTGCCGTGGAGTAGCGCGAAGCCATTGCGTGATGGAGTTGTACTCTTCGGGCTTATCGGCCAGCGGATCGATTTGGACGATGCGCTGGATGCCGAGTGTTTTGAAGGTCTCAGCGAGCTGATCGATCCCCTGCTGGAGCTTCGTGGTGTTCGAACCGACCGGGGTTTCTTCCATGCTCGCAGAACGATCGAGAATGACGATCGCGACTCGGTTCGCATCGCCCCCTAGGAGCGCCAGCAGGCCGCTGGTCAGAGGCCTTGCGGTAAATAGAATCAGGGCCAAAACGGCCAATGTTCGCATCGCCAGGATCAGCCACTGCCGCAGTTTGGTATAGCCGCTAGACATCTTGGTCGCTTCGAGCAAAAACCGCATCGCGGCCCAAGGGACGGTTTGGAAGCGGCGCTGATTGACCAGGTGGATGATGATCGGGATGGCGGCCAAGGGAAGGGCCAAAAGCATCCAAGGTTGGAGAAAGTTCATCGCACTCCTCGCGCCCGAGTGCGTCCGACGAGAAACCGCATCAGGGGCTGCTCATAGGACTCGCTGGTCTGCACTCGGTGGTAGTCGAGCCCGGTCTCTAACACGATTTTCTGCATGGCTGCCAAGTATTTATTGAGGGCCTTTTGGTAGCGGTCAGCAATCTCGGTCGGCTCGACAAAAACCGAGGTGTTCCCCTCCATGTCGACGAACCGAACAGGCCGACCAAACGCAAACTCGATCTCTTGAGGATCGAGCAAATGAAATGCGGCCACATCGTGCTTGCGAAACCGAAGGTGCTCGAAGCATCGCTTGAGCGCTTCGGTAGCGACGAAAAAATCCGAAACGATTACTACCAACGCGCGTTGGCGCAGTGTCTCTGCCAACTCATCGAGAATCGTAGGTAAAAGCGTTTCGCCTTGAGGCTTGGCCTTTTCCAGAGTGTCCAAGATCAATTTCAAATGGGCCGGCGATCGCTTCGCAGGAATGTTTTGGATGATCTTGTCAGCCACCGTGGTAAGGCCCACCGCATCGCCTTGCTGGGCGGCAAGATATCCCAAAGTCGCCGCAATGCGTCGCGCGTAATCGATTTTCGTCGGCGTGCCCTTGGAGGAAAAACCCATCGACCCACTCGTGTCCAAGACGACGCAAAGACGCAGATTCGTGTCGGCCTCGAACTCTTTGACATAGTAGCGGTCGGTCCGTCCGAAGGCTCTCCAGTCGAGTCGACGAATATCGTCCCCAGGCACGTATTTGCGATATTCGGCAAACTCGACGCTCGAACCGCGGTGGGGCGATGCATGCTTGCCAGAAATCGTGCCCTGCATGGCAAAGCGTGGAGTCAGCGGTACGGCCGCCAAACGCGAGATAACTTTGGGATCCAAAAACGATCGTGTGACGTTGAGCATGAATCTATCGGGTTTCGTCGATGAGCCGCGCGACGATCTGTTTGGCCGTGACCCCTTCGGCTTGGGCCGCAAAGGTGGTGATCAATCGGTGGACCAAGACCGGTCGAGCGACATACTGGATGTCCTCCAAACGGACCATGTAGCTGCCTTGCAATGCCGCTCGGCTCTTGGCCCCAAGAATCAGATTTTGCACCGCCCGAGGACCAGCGCCCCAACTGACAAAAGGCTTGAGCCACTCAGGTGCCGATTCGCCCTGCGGACGGGTCTTGCGCACTAGCTTGGCCGCATACTCGTAGATGTGGTCGGCAACCGGGATGCGTCGAACGAGCCTCTGAAAATGAAGGATATCCTCGCCACTGAGGATGCCGTTGAGTTTGACAAGATCATCGCCCGTGGTGGTCCGCGCAATTTGGATCTCCTCTTGCTCGGTCGGGTAGTCCAATTCGATCAAGAACATGAACCGGTCGAGCTGGGCTTCAGGCAACGGATAAGTCCCCTCCTGCTCGACAGGGTTTTGCGTGGCCAAGACCATAAAGGGCGAGGAAAGATCGTAGGTCTTTCCAAGCACCGTCACGCGCTGCTCTTGCATCGCTTCAAGCAATGCCGCTTGGGTCTTCGGTGGCGCACGGTTGATTTCGTCCGCAAGGATGATGTTCTGAAAGATCGGTCCAGGTATGAACTGGAACTCTCGACGACCCTCTTGGGTCTCCTGGAGAATATCGGTCCCGGTAATGTCCATCGGCATCAGGTCCGGAGTAAACTGGATTCGATTGAACCCCAGCGACATCGTCTCGGCGACCTTGCTCACCAAAAGCGTTTTGGCAAGTCCCGGCACGCCCATGAGCAACGCATGGCGTCGAGCAAACAGGCAGATGGCCAATTGCTCGATCACCTCTCGCTGTCCAACAATGACCTTGGCCAGTTCGCTACAAAACCGATCGTAACAGGCACGCAACTGATCGATCGCATGAACCTCTTGATCCGTCAATTGAACTGCGGAATGAGGGTCTGAGGATGCACCGGATCGCGTATCGATTTGGCTCATGGAGTTTAGATCGTCAAAAAGAGGGTGGTTCCATGGGAGTCATGGATGAGAAAACATTGTAATTGAATTCGATCCGGGAGCATCCAGAATTGCCAATTCACCTCCAGAAATCGAGCCAAAGGCTTGGAAAACATCGCCTCTAAGCCGATCGAGTCGATCGATAAATCGCCAGAAAATCCTCGGCCTGCGCCGGCCGAGGATTGAACGCTCCGGTCCACTGCTTGGCGGCCATCTGCGCCATGGACTCCAAAAGGTCCTCGGCCGCACAATTGCTCGGCTCACCGGCGCTCGACCCACCGGCGATGCCACTGGGCGCTGGCCAAGTGGCAAGCTGCTCGAGGCCCGTGGACATCGATGCGATCTGCAACCAACGGGTGAAACGGTCCGCTAAAATCTCGCTGGCAATGCGGTGATCCGAAGGGGCAAGCTCCGGAAGCAAATGGACCAACTCACGGTAACGACTCTCGACACAGGATGCATTGAATCGGATCACATGGGGCATCATCATCCCGACGGCCTGACCATGAGGCACCTTGAGATAAGCCGTCAGGGGATTGGCAAGCGCATGCGCTGCGCCGAGCATCGAGGCTTCGATCGCCATGCCGGCAAAGGCCGCCCCAAGCTGCATCTGCGAACGCCCATGGAGATCCGACGGCTCCTCGATGACCCGAGGAAACCCCCGCGATAATAGCATCCAAGCTTCGCGTGCATAACAGTCGCTCATCGCATTGCGCTTGGTCGTGACAAACGTCTCCAAGGCATGGGTCAACGCATCGATTCCTGTCAAAGCCGTCACGCTCGGCGGCTGTGAACAGGTAAGCAATGGATCGAGAATCGCTACGGCTGCAGAGGCCTTTGGGTCCCCACAGGCCATCTTGACGTGAGTATGAGCATCACTGATCAGAGCAAACGATTGGGTCTCACTCCCAGTGCCAGCCGTCGTCGGTACGGCGATCATCGGGAGCATCGGCGCGGTGGCTTTGCCAACCCCCCAGTAGTCGGAAATCTTCCCGCCGCAGGAATAAATGAAATTGATACCCTTGGCGCAGTCCATGCTCGAACCACCGCCGAGACCAATGAGCAAATCAGGACGAAATTCCTCGGCGATCTGAACCCCAGCTTGGACATGCTCGGTGGTCGGATTTTCCGTCAACTGATGGAATCCCAAGCTTTCGAGTCCCGCATCGCGGATTTGATCGGCCCCGATCTGGTAGATGCCCGCAGCGACAACTCCAGGATCGCTGACGATCAAAACCCGATGGCCTCCGAGCTGCCGGGCTAATTCCCCGAGCCTTTCGATCGCGCGCTGACCGGCGACCAAGCGAGTGCGGAGTTGATAATCGATCATGAGTGCTTCAGGGGTTGGAGTGATCGCCAATTGGCTTAGGTGGATTGGCTAGCGCGACGGGTATTTTTGCATAACCGGAACAGATTAACAAATCCCCGAACTTTCGTTGCAATCGGATCGATAGAAAGGCTCTTTGTGGTGAATATTACCCTCGGAAAACTCCGAACAATTGATTGCGGGATGTTCATGGATGAACCGGATCGCCTAGCTACTCAAGCAGTAGCGAACCGGGGAGTCGGCGGCATGAACTTTCGTGCAAGAGCATTGGTCCATCAGTGTTGAAGGCCCAGATATCAACTGCTTTCGCGTCGCCGGATTTTGTTCAGGATAGGAGTTCCAGAACTATGAAGATTAACCGAATTGCGCTTAGTGCAATGATTGCCAGCGCATGCATTTCGGGATCGGCCTTCGGTCAAACTAACCGAACCGCCGCTCCTCGTTACGCCCCTGCGTCATACTACAGCTACTACGATGAAGCTTCCCCAAACGCCGCTTCCAAAACGCCATCCAACGGTGTCGTCCAAGCCTCGGCAACCTGTGATAATGGCAAGCCATGCGACAATTCTGCCGCATGCGATGCTGGCAAAGCTTGCGACAACGCAGGCAGTGCCGGTGCTTGCGATTCCACAGGCGCCTTAGGCGGTGCACTCGGCGGAAGGCTCGGTAGCGGACTCGGCCAAGGCTGCGATGCCGGTGGCTGCGATTCGGTGTGCGGCTCAAGCGGGCTCTTCGGCATGGGTATTCTCGGAACCGGTCGCTCCCTGACCGATCCTTGGAAACTCGTCAAGGAACCCGTAGCCGGCTTCAACATCGGCGGCTGGACAAGCGTTGGATACCACTCCCATGCGAACCCCTACAGCTTCAACACCTACCCCAAACGCGTCCAACTCGGCCAGCAATGGTTCTTTGCCGAGAAGGTCGCCGATGGTAGCGATGGCCTAGGACTCGGGGCTCGCATCGATTACCTCTACGGTACCGATGGTCCAGATACCCAATCTTTCGGTATCCCTAATAACCATTGGGACAACGGGTGGGATAACGGTGGTCAATACGGCCATGCTCTGCCACAAGCCTACGGCGAAGTCGCTTACGGTGACCTGAGCGTCAAACTCGGTCACTTCTTTACGCTCGTCGGAAACGAAGTCGTCGCCGCTACCGGTAACTTCTTCTACAGCCGACAGTTCACCTTCTACAACGCCGAACCGTTTACTCACACGGGTGCACTCTCGACCTACAAGGTCAGCGACGAGACCCAACTGTTTAACGGCTACGTCATGGGCTGGGACTCGGGTTTTGAAGACAACGGCGATGCCTACATCGGCGGTATCAAAACCAAAGTCAACGATCGCTGGACCTTCCTCTGGAACTCGGTCTTAGGCCGATTCGGAGAAGCCAAAGCGTTCAATCCCAACGAACGTGGGGGTATCCAGAACGTAATGCTCATCGGAACGCTCACCGATAAGTTGACCTACATCAGCCAAACCGACTACTTGTTTACCCAAAACGAGTCGGGTGTCACCGCTCGAAATACCTTCGGTAACATCAATTACTTGATCTACCAAGTCAACGATCGTTGGGCCCTCGGACAACGCTTCGAATGGTTCAACTTCAGCGGCTCAGGCTTCGCTGGCGTTCAGAACGATGATCTGTACAACTACACAGCCGGCGTGAACTACCGAGCGCACTCGAACCTTCTGTTCCGTCCAGAAGTTCGCTGGGTTTGGGACAAAAACCGCTACGGCTTCAACGAAGACTTTGCCGGAAGCCAAGCCGCTGTCGGTGGCGACGTAGTCTTCACGTTCTAAGTCCGGATCGTCGAATTTCAACCGTTCGAACATCAACCGTTCGACCCAAAAACAAAAAGCACCCTGCAGACCCAGCAGGGTGCTTTTTTCTTTCTATCCCTTGACCCACGCAAATTCCACTGAAGGGATGCTACGAAAAAGTCCGAATCACCTGATAGCCTGTATCGAATGCGCCGAATGCAACACACAAATCTGTGCAACACACAAACGTGAGGAAACACCGTCATGCCATCAGCAATCATCCAACAGCCATTTGCTAGCATCAACCGATTGGCCAAGGCCCTCGGGCTCGCATCGTTGG
>JAPLNM010000103.1 GCA_026692845.1 Planctomycetota bacterium
GGCTTCTTCGCGGACCTGGGTCATCACGTCCCATTTTTTCTCGCTTTGGCCAAGGATGGCTGGCGTGATGAATTTGGTGCGGATGTCGGTCTCGCTGAGCTGTTTTTTGTCCATCGCGGGATCTCGGTGCGGGCGGAGAGCCCAAGATTGCTGGCTGCGGTGCGTTCGGGCTGGTCGGTAGTCTAGCAGGGAATCGTTAGGAAAACATCGGTTCTGTCCGCCCGAAGGGCGGACAGAACCGATGAGGGGGGCGGGGCGGGGCTAGCTCAAGAGCCTTGGCCCCGACGGCGTAAAGCCGATCGGAGGCCAAAGAGGGAATCGCTAGCCTGCTGGGGCCCAAACGCAGCTTCCTGGCGGGCTGATTTAAATCGCCCAACCGCTGGCGCTGGTTGGCTCACAGGTGATTCGAACACGCGAATCGACGGAGCTTGTCGCTTCGGATATACTGCTATTGACGTTTGAACCTGTGGCCAATCTGAATGAACCAACCGATCCCCCGAGGTCCTCATGCAATCCCAAACTCCGTGTTGCCCCTGGACAAAACTTTCCTGGTTCCTCCCACTAATCCTGCTTGGGATTGTAGCTGGACTGCTCTTGCGGCCCATCGGAACCGCATTGGCAGAACCACCCAAATCCGCCAAGGCCTCAGATAAACAGGAGGAAGGCAAAGAGACAGCGAAAGTCTCCGTCGGCCGCGGCGGGCTACCCAACTCCAAATCAAAATCAAATGCAAAGGGCAAAAAGATGGAAGAACCCGAATACAACAAGCTTACCCCCGAAGAACGATGGGTTCTGCTCAATAAAGGGACCGAATACGCCTTCACCGGCAAATACACCGACCATTTCGTCGAAGGGACCTACCTTTGCAAGCGCTGCAACGCGCCTTTGTACAAATCCGACGATAAGTTCCACAGCGGATGCGGTTGGCCAGCCTTCGACGATGAAATCAAAGGCTCGGTCCATCGAGAAACCGACGCCGATGGGTCCCGCATCGAAATCACTTGCAAAAACTGTGGCGGCCACCTTGGCCACGTGTTCAACGGCGAAAAGATGACCAAAAAGGACTCCCGCCACTGCGTCAACAGCATCTCGATCAAGTTCGTGCCCAAGGGCAAGGAGCTTCCGGCGATGATCACGGAGAAAAAGGCCAGCGACGCAAAGCCCAGCGAAGTTAAGCCCCAGGCCCCTGCTGCCGATTCCCCGGCGGAAAGTTCCCCGGCGGCAAGTTCCCCGAAGAAGCCCTAGCTACAACCTCGCACGGTTTTAGTTACCGTCTGTTTTAGTTACCGTCTGTTTTAGTTTACCTTCAGTGCCCCCCCGGTGGGTGGCTCGATACCGTCCCGTAGACGAGACTTACGAGAGGACCACTATTAGCCTTGGTTTTGCCGGGTTTTGGGTTTTTCCTCGTAAAAAACGGCGAACTGCCACTGACAATTCGTCGCAATCCTCTAGAATACTCCTTATAACTTTGTGAAAAATTTCACAAAGTTATGCCATGGATCCGAGGTGGCCTAGGGTGCGGGGGTTTCCAAGCAGTGCGATGGAGAATTGGTCTATCGCCTTGGATTCTTGACTCGCCGTCTTGGCCGTCGTCGGATGGATGTTCGAATGCTCAAGCGGAGGTTTTCTAGTGATTGCTCACTTGCCCATCCTGATCTACCTCATTGCGGTCCTAGGCTTTGCCGCAGTATCGCTGTTTTTGCCTCACGTGGTGGCCCCCCGGCGGCCGACGCGGATCAAGGACATGCCCTACGAGTCGGGGATGGATCCGATCGGAGATGCCAAAAAGCCCTTCGACATCAAGTTCTACCTTACGGCGATCCTTTTTTTGGTTTTTGATATTGAGCTTTTGTTTTTGTATCCATGGGCTGTATCGCTTAGAGCTCCTGATGGGGTTCCCGAATCGTTTCGGCCTGCAGTCTTGGCTGTGTTGATGGTTCTTCTTGCAACCCTGGCCTTGGCGTATTGGGTGGCTTACCGCAAAGGAGTCTTCGATTGGCGACGCAAATAGACAAGCAACTCGGCGATAACGTATTTCTTAGCACCGTGGATGCGGCCGCATCTTGGGCTCGTGCCAATAGTCTTTGGCCGATGCCTTTTGCAACGGCCTGCTGTGGTATTGAGCTGATGAGTACCGCGGCCTCCAAGCACGACCTATCGCGCTTCGGGAGTGAGGTCATGCGATTTACGCCTCGGCAATGCGACTTGATGATCGTCGCTGGACGTGTGGTCATGAAGATGATCCCGGTCCTGCAGCGTATATGGCTTCAAATGCCGGAGCCGAAATGGTGTATTTCAATGGGAGCGTGCGCGTGCACCGGCGGGGTCTTTGATACTTATGCGGTCGTGCAGGGAATCGACCGATTCCTTCCAGTGGACATCTACATCCCTGGATGCCCACCGCGTCCTGAGCAGTTGATCAAAGCGATCATGGATCTGCAGGAAAAGATAAAGAGGACAGGGACTTACGACGCTCGCGAGTTCAAGCTTCGGATCCTTCCGGACGGTCCTAGTCGCTTTGACGAAGACGAATTGGTCCGCATCCGCGAGCGCAACGGCTTGCAGCTCGAAGCGCCCAAGTACGACCCGATCCACTAAGCATTTGGCCACTAAGCATTTGGAATTGACCCGATGTCGGAATTTACAAAACTCAAAGAATCGCTCGAGTCCAAGCTTCCGGGCTTGGTGACGGCTTGGTCCGAGTTTCGCTCCCAGCAGCGAGTCGCTGTCCCGGCGTCGCATATCGCACAAGCCCTAGGGGTGCTTCGGGATGCGGGTATGGATCAATTGGTCGATATCACGGCCGTCGACATGCTCGAGTATCCTGGGGCAACGGACCGTTTCGAGGTGGTCTATTTGCTGCTCGACACGCAAAGCGGCCAGCGGCTAATTGTAAAGACGCACATCAATGAGCCAGATTTGAAGCTTCCGTCGGCATGTCCGATTTGGTTCGGTGCCGATTGGCTTGAGCGTGAAGTGTACGACATGTTCGGAATCGTATTCGAAGGCCATCCGAACTTCAAACGCCTGCTGCTTCCTGACGCCTTCGAATCCTTCCCGCTTCGCAAAGACTATCCGGTCAAGGGCCGGGGCGAACGCCATAACTTCCCTATTATCACCCGCGCGGAGAGCTAAATCAGATGCCTTTGGACCTGATCGATTCGCCTGACTTCGACGCCGGCTACCGCGAAGGTTTGTGGACCTTGAATTTTGGTCCGCAGCACCCGGCCACCCACACAACATTGCGTCTGGTTTTGAAGCTCGACGGTGAGATGGTCGTCGAAGCCGAGCCAGACATCGGATTTCTGCACAGCGGTTTTGAAAAGCTTGCCGAGGTCCTCGACTACAACCAGTACGTGACGATCGTCGACCGGATGAATTACATCTCTCCGATGGCCAACGAGATCGCTTGGCACCATGCGGTTGAAGGTCTATTGGGTATCGAGCTGACCCCGCGATGCAAGTACATACGAACGATTTTCGCTGAGCTCATGCGGATACACGATCACTTGCTGTGCACCGGCACCTGCGTGCTTGACCTCGGTGGTGCGACGGCGTTTATGTACGCGTTTAACGAGCGAGAAAAGATCTACGAGATTTGCGAAAGGGCCAGCGGCCAGCGATTCCACACCAGCTACACCCGTGTAGGGGGCTTGCTCTACGACGTGACCGACGACTGGGTTGCGATGGTGCGGGATTTTTGCAAAACCTTCCCAAGAGCCTACCGAGACTTCGCCGGCCTTGTGATGAAGAACCGCATCTTTGTCGAGCGGACGCGCGACGTCGGTGTCTTGAGCCAAGCCGATGCGATTGCAGGGGGTGCGACGGGTCCTGTGGCGCGAGCAAGCGGTGTCGAGAGAGACTTGCGTCGCGATGAGCCCTATCTGGCCTACAACGATCTGGATTTTGATGTCTGCTGTGCTCAGGGTGGCGATTGCTATGCACGCTTCCAGGTCCGCATGATGGAAATGCTTGAGAGTGTCAAGATCATCGAGCAAGCGATCAACAAGCTTCCATCGGGACCGGTTTTTATCTCCGGCACAGGCAAAGAAGGTCTGCCGGACAAAACCGAAGTCTATCGCAGCATCGAGGGCCTGATCCATCACTTTGAAAACATCATGCCAAACCGCCAGATGCCTTCTCCAAAAGAGTCGTATTACGGCGCAACGGAATCCCCCAACGGCGAACTTGGCTATTACATCGTCTCGGACGGTGACTTCAAAGCCTACCGAGCCCGGACCCGACCACCTTCCCTGCTTCACTTTTCCCTGTTTAGCCGCATGATCCGAGGCTGCATGCTCAGCGACGTGGCCGCTGTTCTAGGTAGCATCAACATCATCGCTGCGGAGTTGGATCGATGAGCGAACTGAGCGAAAACGCAAAACAAATCATCGCCGAGCACTTGCCTCGCTACCCGAGCAAACAAGCCGTCACGTTGCCGGCCTTGCACATCGTGCAGCAAGAGCGCCGATGCGTGAGCAACAAAGCGATGGAAGAGATCGCTGAATTGCTCGAACTGTCCCCTGCCCAAATCAACGACACGGCCTCCTTCTACGGTTTCTTTCGAACCGAAGACAATCCTCTTGGCCAAAAACGCATTTGGGTCTGCCGTTCGCTCCCGTGCATGCTCCGAGGGGGCGAAGAACTCCTTGCAGCGCTTTGCGAAAAATACCACATCGCTCCGGGCGAAACGACAGCCGACGGGAAACTGACGATCGAACTTGCCGAGTGTTTGGGGGCCTGCGACGGGGCTCCATGCATCCTGCTCGAAGATGAGCTGCACCTGCGATGTAGCCTTGAAGACGTCGAACGTATCGCCAACGAGCCAAACGCTCCAACCAAGAAAGCTTGAAGCGAGATCCAAACATGAGCCAAACTGAATTCAAACCGGTGTTGTTAGGTCGAATAGGCAAGCCCGACAGCCAGTCTTTGGCCTCCTACCGCGCCGACGGCGGCTATGAGGCGTTGGCCAAATCCTTGAAGATGGCCAACACAGAGGTCATTGATTTGGTGAAGAATTCCGGCCTTCGAGGACGCGGCGGGGCAGGGTTCCCGACGGGACTCAAGTGGACCTTCCTTCCTAAAGATGTCCAAGGGCCGATTTACCTGTGCATCAACGGTGACGAAAGCGAACCTGGGACTTTCAATAATCGAGTGCTGATCGAAGAAGACCCGCACCAAGTCCTTGAGGGGATCGTCATCAGCAGCTTTGCGACCCGTGCGACGACGGCTTATTTCTATCTTCGCTACGAGTACGGCCGATGCTATCGCGCCCTACAAAAAGCGGTCGATGAGATGTACGCGAACAATCTGCTCGGCAAGAACATCCTTGGATCGGGCTACGACCTGGATATTTATCTTCACCGCGGCGCGTGCGCATACATCTGCGGTGAAGAAACCGGCTTGATCGAAAGCCTCGAAGGCAAGCGAGCATGGCCTCGGATCAAGCCCCCGTTTCCGGCCATCGAAGGTGCCTTTCGCAGACCCACCGTGGTCAACAATGTCGAAACGATGGCGTGCATACCCCACATCATCAACCATGGTTCGGAGTGGTTCCAATCGATGGGGGTACCCAAAGACCCTAACAATCCACGCGATGCCGGATCCTACGGTCCGAAACTCTACTGCATCAGCGGACACGTCAACAAACCCGGTCTGGTCGAATTGCCCATGGGGATCACCGCCCGCGATTTGATCGATCAGCATGGCGGTGGCGTCTGGAAGGGGCGAAAAGCCAAGGCGGTTATTCCTGGCGGCTTGAGCATGGGTTTTATGACCAACGCCGAACTCGATACCCCCTTGGACTTCAATGGCCCAGGCCGCGTCGGTTGTCTCGGACTAGGAACCGCTGCGGTGGTCGTCATCGATGACCATACCAGCATGATCGATGTCCTTTACAACTCCTGCCGATTCTTTGAACACGAATCCTGCGGACAATGCACCCCGTGCCGCGAAGGCACCGCTTGGTCGACCAAGATCCTCGAGCGCATCCGCGAGGGCAAAGGCAAACTCAGCGATATCGACCTGCTGATGGAAATCGCCAATTCGATTGGGACCATTCCCGGCACGACGATCTGCGGACTGGCCGACGGGGCCGCTTGGCCGATCAAAACAGCGATCAACAAATTCCGCGGTGAATTTGAAGAGTACATCAAAAGCGGACAACGCAGCCAGAGTCTAGCTCTTGCTGGCGCTCACTAGCTCAAAGCATTTGAACAACACTTTTTGGGAAAGCAATAAAAGTGGTCAAAGTCAAAGTTAATGACATCGAGGTGGATGCAGATCCCAAGGACAACTGCATCCTGGCGGCTCGAAAAGCTGGGGTCGAAATCCCTCACTACTGCTGGCACGAATCGCTGTCGGTCGTCGCTTCTTGCCGCATGTGCTTGGTCGAGGTCGGAGAGACCAAACCCGACGGGACCGTCGCGATGGGACCCAAGCTCGTACCGGGCTGCCAAACGCCGATCAAAGAAGGGACCATCATCCGGACCGATTCGTCCAAGGTGAAAACCTCGCAGCAAATGACCCTTGAGCTGCTACTGCTCAATCACCCACTGGATTGTTCGATCTGCGACCAAGCCGGCGAATGCTATTTGCAGGATTACACCTACAAGTACGGCAAGGCGCATAGCCGCCTCGATGAGCCGAAAATCCAGCGGGAAGACAAGTACCACATCGGAGAACAGATCGCCCTGTTTACCGACCGTTGCGTCATGTGCACCCGTTGCGTTCGCTTCACCCGCGAAATCAGTGGAACGGCCGAGCTCCAGGTTGTGGCTCGCGGTTCGCACGAAGAAATCGATGTCTTCCCAGATACCCCGTGCAACAACAAACTCGCTGGCAACGTCGTCGACCTTTGTCCCGTCGGTGCGCTCTGCAGCAAAGACTTCCTCTACAAGAAACGCGTCTGGTGGCTCAAGCACGCCGACAGCGTCTGCACGGGATGTTCGACAGGTTGCAGCGTCCAAGTCGATCAAAACGACAACAAAGTCTACCGGTTGCGCCCCAGGGAAAACCCACAAGCCCAGGGTCATTTCATGTGCGACGAAGGACGCTTCGGTTTCAAATACATCCACGACGAACGACGCATCAAGTATCCGAGGCTCAAAGCTCCATCGGCCACTACAAACGCAACGGTCCGTTCGACAGAGCCTTCCGATTTGACGTTTGCTGATCCATGGCCGATGGTCTTGGCCGATACCCGTAAACGCATCCAAACGGCGATCCAAAACGACCCGTCGGGTTTCGTTGTCGTTCTGTCTGCGTTCATGACCGTCGAAGAAGCCTACCTGCTAGCTTCTTACATCAAGGGAATCGATTCGCGAACCAAATTGACCCTAGGGCCCATTCCGATCGTCGGTAGCGATGATCTGTACCCCAAGGGTCCCAAGGGCCAGTCGCCGGCGGCCGATAAAGTCAAATTCACGATTCGAGCTGAGAAATGCCCGAACCGAACCGGTATCGAAGCGATCCTGCGACATTTCGAAGGGTCGGTCATCCAGGCCGAATCGCTCGGGAAATCCTCGGCCAGCGCCTGGTTCGTCGTCGGTGGCTACAGCAGTGGCTGGGTCAACGAGAAGATCGACCAAGCTGTCGGGACCCCATCGCTTTTGATCGTCCAAGACATCTTCCCATCCCCGCTGAGCGAACGGGCCGATGTGGTTCTGGCCGCAGGATCTTTCGCCGAACGCGATGGAACCTATGTCAACCATGCAGGGCTAGCCCAAGCGACGCATGCATCGATTCGCCCCCCAGAGCAAGCCCGAGCCGACGGCAGGATTCTTATGGACCTCGCCGGGCGTGCGGGACTGTTCAACGCCATGGCGTTGCGCAAGGAAATTGGAACCAAGATCCCTGAACTATCCGCCATAGCCACTGGAGATCTCGGTGAGCATGGAGTGCGACTTGCCAAGTTCGCCAATCGTCCTGCTGCGGCCAAAAGCTGATAGCACTCCAGGGAGTCCCAACAAGGAACACTGTTGATGATCAATAACTTAATCAATAGCTTATTCGAGTACTGGCCTGTTCTGTGGCCCGCGCTGGCGGCGATCGGAGTGATCCTTGCCGTCGTGCCATTCCTTGGCCTATACATGACCTTCGTCGAGCGCAAGATCGCTGCGTACGTTCAAGACCGAGTCGGACCCAACCGAGTCGGACCCTTCGGGCTTTTCCAAGCGATCGCCGACGGAATTAAAATTTTCCTCAAAGAGCAACTCATCCCCGATCACGTCTTTACGGCTTTGTATTTCCTGGCTCCGGCTTTCAGCTTGATCACGGCCATGTTCGCATTGGTCGTCATGCCCTTTGGACCTGTGGCAACCGACTACAAAGATGGGTTTCGATTCATCGTGGCACCTGGGATCGATATCGGCATTTTGATGATGCTCGCGATCAGTTCGTTGTCGGCCTATGGAATCATCGTCGGCGGCTGGGCATCGAACAGCAAGTATTCGATCTATGGCGCGATCCGCTCTTGCGCTCAGTTTATCAGCTACGAGATTCCGCTCGGCCTATCGATCCTCGGAGTCATCGCCATTACCGGCTCGCTGAATATCGAAAAAATCGTCGAAGCTCAGTCGGGAAGTCTTTTCGATTGGAACGTGTTTTGGCAACCGGTTGCGATGTTGGTGTTCTTTACGGCTGCACTCGCGGAAACCAACCGACTGCCATTTGACTTGCCCGAGTGCGAGCAAGAGCTAGTCGGGGGATTTCACACCGAATACAGCGGGATCAAATTCGTTCTTTACTTCTTGGCTGAATACACGCACATCGTCACGGTAAGCTTCCTTACCGCCCTACTGTTTCTCGGCGGCTGGCACTTCCCCGGGCTCCCAGGCCCCTCGGGTGCGTCGACACCGATTCTTTTATTGGGCTTAGGAGTGCTGCTGGCCAAGGTCTCTTTGGTGGTCTTGGTCATCATTCTTTTGCGTTGGTCTTTGCCCCGATTCCGCTTCGACCAATTGATGGGGTTGGCCTGGAAAGGTCTGATCCCGCTTGGGCTGGTAAATCTCGTCGGAGTTGCGATCGTGCTGTCGCTCGGACTCCCAAAGCATCTTTTGATTGCTACGGTTATCCTTCCTGTCCTAGGCGCTTATTACAGTGCCGCGAAGTTCAATGCTTCGACGGCAATACCAAACGCAACGCGACAAGGACTCTCACCCCAAGGAGCGGTCTCGTATGAGTGAGCCCCAGACAAACGAAGCCCAGAAGAACGAAGCTCTGAAAAACAAGCCATCGGCCAAGAAATCGGTCAAGTGGGGAGAAGCTCCCAAGTTGACCATCCTGGACGCTTTGTACTTGCCAGCGATTGTCTCCGGATTGGCTACGGCCGTTCGGCATGCGGTTTCAGGCAAAGCCACCACACGTCAGTACCCAGAGGTCGAGCCGGAGATTCCACCGAATTACCGAGGCGTCCATCGTTTGAATCGCGATGAGGCAGGCCGGGTCAAATGCGTGGCCTGCTACATGTGCCAGACGGCTTGCCCAGCCAATTGCATCGAGATCATCGCCGCGCCGGCCCCGAAGGACGATCCGCACTGGAAAGATCGCGATAAGTTTCCTGCGACTTTTACCATCGATGAATTGCGATGCATCTATTGCGGAATGTGCGAAGAAGCTTGCCCGGTCGATGCGATCGAACTGACGAGTATTTACGATCTGACGGGTATGACCCGAGAAGAAATGATTTTCGACAAAGAGAAGCTTTTGTCGGTGTTTGACGAGACGGTCAAAACTGGCCGCGATCCGGTCAGGACCAACCGCGGGAAATTGGGACCGGCCGCCGAATTATCGTCTACGGCCAAGGATGCTCCGCCCCCGCCTGGCCGCGGAAAATCAGGCTGATTTTTCATCAGACGCATGCCAACGAAGTTCCCCTTAGGATGCAATCACCTCAGGATGCAATCACCTCAGATGCAATGACTAGACATTCAATGAATCGAAACGACTTAAGAGGCCAGCAGTGAACCCTTTGCCCATAGACCCTAAAAATTTGCCGCTCGTCAGCGGCGATCCCTTTCAGGGGAATCTTGCTCAGATTCTACTGCTGGTGATTCTTCTTGGGGCCGTCGCGTACTTGCTGCTCCAACACGGGTTGATCAAGTCGAAAATGATGGCTTGGGCCGGTGCGGGTCTTTTTGCATTCGCCGCCCTGATGGCTTTCACCTCGATTCCGATGCAACTCGATTCGATTGTCCGAATGTGTTTTAGCATCCTGGCGGTCGCTGGCGGAGTAGCCTTTGTTACCAACCGAGAGCCTGTCCATGCCGCCTTGGGCTTTGCCACCGCAGTTCTTTCCTCCTGCGGGGTGATGTTCATGCAGTCGGCTTATTTCATCGCCGCTGCGACCATGATCGTCTATGCCGGTGCGACCATTATCGTCTTCTTGTTCGTGCTGATGTTCGCTCAAAAAGCCCAACTGCAATGGTACGACGTTCAGTTGACCAGCCCCGTGATCGCCGCGGCGGTGTCCACCAGTTTGCTCCTTGCGATCGCTTGGAGCGTTTCGGAGTCGGGTGAAATCCTTCCGGTGAAACTCGACCTGACGCGCCCGTATAGCTTGGCTGCACCTGGCCCATCCCCTGGGTTAACGATGCCCCCGGTCCCCGAAGCGAGCATGACCCAAGAGCAACTCGATGCGTTTGTTCCAGGGAAGACCTCGGGACTTGGGCGATCGATGTTTACCGATTATCTGCTCGCGATCGAATTGGCCGGTACCGTCCTTTTAGTAGCCACGATCGGAGCGATGGTCTTGGCTCAAAAACCAGAAAGGGACCTGTCGTGAGTCACTCCGAAGTCCAAAACCTCCTCCTTCTAGGAGGGATACTTTTTGCTCTGGGATTGATCGGGTTTCTGTCCCGGCGGTCGTTGATTTTGATGTTCTTGTCTCTAGAAACCATGCTTTCTGGAGTGAGTCTGAACCTGATCGTCTTCTCGAAATTCCATCAGAACTACCAAGGTCAGATTTTGGCGATCATGGTGCTGACCATCTCGGCATGCGAGGCGGCAATCGCTCTGGCGATGGTCGTATCGCTGTACCGACGCAAGCCCACCCTTGACGTTCAGGCTTGGGACGATCTGAGCGAGACGATCCTGCCGAAGTCGACCGAGGGTGACTACCAAGGCCTCGAGCACGAAGAAAATTATCCCAAACTCAGTCCAGCAGGATTGGATCCCTTGGACAGACCGGTCCCTAGTTCCATGCAAGCATCTTTAGATCAAGATCAGAAAACCTCTCCCATCGTGTCGGAGGCCAAATAGCGTGCTTAATTTCGAATCACTCGTTTGGCTTATTCCACTTGCACCCCTAGTAGGCTGCATCGCCTGTACGATCCTGTCGTTCCGTGGTGACAAGCACCTGGCGCATCTTCCTGCGATCGTTTCGTTAGTCATCTCTGCAGCATGCGCACTTTTGGTTCTTGTTCAATGGAATGCCGAAGCGTCCGATGCAGGATTTCAGATTGCCGAAGGTTACCGCTATCTAAATATCGGGAATGTGAACCTCAGTCTTGCACTCCGCGTCGATACGCTCTGCTTGACACTCCTTTCGGCCGTCACGTCGATCTCGGCGATGATCGCGATCTACTCCAAAGGCTACATGCACGGCGACGACGGCTATGCACGCTACTTTGCTGTATTCTGTGGGTTCGTCTTTTCGATGACCATGCTGGTGCTGTCCCATAACTTGTTGATGATGTACGCTTTTTGGGAAGGCGTCGGGACCTGCAGCTACCTGCTGATCGGTTATTGGTTCCGCAAACCCTCGGCGGCTCGGGCCGCAACCAAAGCGTTTCTGGTCAACCGTGTTGCCGATACCGCGTTCCTCTTGGGCATCCTGCTTTTGGCCTATGCGATCGGCCATACCGATGTAGGAGCCTCCCAAAGCTGGTTTGCTCGCCTGGACTTTCTAACCATATTTGATGCCGCTCCGGTGCTCGCTGAGAAACACAGTGGACTGCTGTCCATGATCGCTTGGATGCTCATGATCGGTGCGATCGGAAAGTCCGCTCAGTTCCCGTTCCACGTTTGGTTGCCCGATGCGATGGAAGGACCGACGCCGGTCTCAGCCTTGATCCACGCCGCGACGATGGTCACAGCAGGCGTCTATCTGATGGCGAGACTCGCTCCGCTGACAGTGCTGACCCCCTCGGTCCTGATCACCGTCGCTTGGCTCGGAGGAATCACATCGCTGATCGCCGCTGTGATGGCCTTGTACCAAAACGACCTCAAAAGGGTCTTAGCGTATTCGACCGTCAGTCAACTCGGTTATCTCTTTATGGCGCTCGGAACCGGTGCGGTCAAAGACTTGATGACCGTTGCGGTCGTTGCGGCGATGTTCCACCTGATCACCCACGCTTTCTTCAAAGCCTTGCTGTTTCTCTCAGCGGGCAACGTGATGCACGCGATGGGTGACGTGATCGATATGCGAGAGTTTTCAGGACTCAAGGGGGTGCTACCGAAGACCCATATCTTGTTTGCCATCGGAGCTGCGGCCCTCGCGGGTGTTCCACTCTTGGCAGGCTTCTTCAGCAAAGACTCGGTCCTTGCTGTGCTGCTTGATGCGAGCTCCGATACGATGGTTGGAGGTCACTTTTCTGTCCTGCTGGGTATCGGTTTTCTGACGGCATTCCTGACGGCGATCTACACGTCCAAAGCTTACTTCAAGACGTTCCATGGTCCGGAAAAGGTGCCTGCGGCCGCAGGGCACCATGCTCATGATGCCTCCAACATCATGCTCGCCCCGATGGGGGTACTTGCCGTCGGTGCACTCCTAGCAGGAGCTCTGCTAGGTCCCACGGGCAAGATTTCTGAGTACGTCTCAAAAACACCAGGACTCCATTATCACGAGCACGCCGAGCCTATGTGGCTCTTGGTGGTCTCCTCGCTGATTGCTCTCTCGGGTGTCTTCGTTGGCTACACCATCAGCCATAAAGCCGCCGCCACCGAGGGCTTGCGAAAGAGCCTTGCGGATTTCGGGCTCAATCGCCTTTATATCGATTGGTTTTACAACGCAGCGATCGTTCAGCCGATGCTTTCGTTCGCGAAACTTTTGGGTTGGATCGATTCGAATATCATCGGGGCTGTGACCGATGCGGTTGCGGATTTGCCGCGAATCTTTGGGCTGGCGGGGCAACGGATCCAGACCGGACGCGTTCCGTCCTACAGCCTCCTGACCGCCATCGGTATCGCATTGGTCGCCATTTGGATTGTTACGAGAGCAAGTTGGTAGTCATGAATATTTTGATCCCCTTACTGATTCTTGTTCCCTTGGCCTCGGCTTTGGTGATCTTCTTCTCTGGACCCAGAGCCAAGGCGATGGTTCCGTTTGGTATCTTCGCTGCGGCCCTAACATTGCTTTTGAGTGTGGGCTTGTGCTTCCAGGTTTACCAAGTCCCTTCGACGCCCAGCGACGCTTCGATGTCTGCTCAAGCGACCATACAGCCCAAAGTGACCTTCATCTCCGAAACGCTACGGTTCGTCTTGCCAGTATCGGTTGCAGGCCAGCCGATTGATTGGCAACTGTCCTTCGGGGCCGACGGTATCTCCGCGTTGATGGTTTTGCTCACGGGCATCATTGGCTTCTTTACTATTTGGCTCGCTAGCAGCCAAATCCGTGTCAAGACAGAAGCCTACATCGGGCTGCTGCTCGTTGCGATCTCGATGCTCATGGGGGTCTTTCTTTCGATGGACCTACTCTCTTTTTACATTTTCTTCGAAGCCGTGCTGATCCCCCTGATTCTGCTGATCCATGGCTGGGGGGACGGCAAGAATCCTCAAGCCGCATCCAAGCGATTTTTGTTGTTCACTTTAGCCGGAAGCATTCCGATGGTCGTCGGATTGATTTCCTTGGCGATGGCTCCGCTGACCAACGGCCAGCCATCGACAGTCGCCTTGAGCGAACTCTCAGCGCTTGCGGCCCAAGCTGCCAGCAGTGGCGTTCCGATTGGGAGCAGGGATACTTGGGCTGTCTGGCTGCTCCTGCTAGGATTCGGAATCAAGCTTGCAATCCTTCCGTTGCACACATGGCTTCCAATGACCTACGCAGCGGCCCATCCGAACACCACGTCATTGATCGCATCGGTGGTAGCCAAGCTTGGACTCTATGGGCTGCTTCGAATCGTCATTCCATTGACTCCCGTCGCACTGTCGATCGAGGGCCAAATGGTCGTCGGCACCCTCGGTGCAATCGTCATTGTCTACGGAGCTCTCGTGGCCTTGTCCAAGGAAAACATGCGTGAGGTCCTAGCCTTCAGCTCCCTATCCCACGTGGGTTTCATCACGCTCGGGCTCATGAGCATGACGCGCGAGGGACTCGGTGGGGCGGCTCTGCAAATGTTCAATCACGGATTGATCACTGCGGCCATGTTCTGGATCCTTTCGATGCTAGAGCAACGCCACGGTCCGATCAGCCTGCGAAGCGAAGATCAAGGAATGGCGGCACAGTATCCTAAACTCGCAGTGCTGCTGGTGTTCTTCACTTTGGCAGGAGCAGGGCTCCCAGGCCTCAACGGCTTCGTCGGCGAGTTCCTGACCTTGTCCGGAATGATGAGAGTATGCACCACACTCGTGGCGATCGCCGTACTAGGTACGGTTCTGGGGGCTTGGTACGGCCTACGCATCGTCCAACGCTTGCTCTTCGGAGGAAACGGCACACGTCTCGACAAACAAAGTCGCCCCCTAGCGGGCGTGGATCTGAGCGTTCGGGAATGGGTGCCTTTGGTTGCTGTCGGATTCCTCTGTCTTTACATCGGCTTGTTCCCAATGCGGACGATGAAGCTCTTTCAAGCCGATACCGACCGATTGGCCACGTTGTCAGAACCTGTTTCCAAACAAATACATCGTGACATGGATACGCTCATCGTCGAGTCACCCACCCCGTAATCCATGATGCACCCCAACAAAATCAACAAAACGAAAACCAGCGAGGCCCAACTGTGGATTTGATGCAAATCACTAAAGCTGCTGCAACCCACCTGACCCCTGAGATCATCCTTTTGATAGGTGGAACTTTGGTCATGTGCGCCTCGGTCTTGACTCGCAAGCCCCATCGGGAAGACATCTACGCACAACGAAACAACTTTGCAGTCGCATCCCTCGTGTGCTTGCTAGTTGCTATGGCAGCCCGCTACTGGACCGGTGTCCCTCAGGTCGGTAGTGCAGATCTCGGACTTTTCCGATTTGATGCATCGGCGCTGGCCGCCGAACGGCTAAGCTTTCTAGGCGGTTTGATCCTCATTTTGATGTCTTGGTCGACTGCACCCAAAGGACGCTTGGCCGAGTACTACGGTTGCCTACTGATCATACTGGCTGCCATTCCGATCGTCGGTGCTTCGAACGATTTGGTATCGATGTTCCTCGGGCTGGAGCTGGTAAGTTTCCCGACCTACATCCTTCTTGGGATTGTCCGGACTGACAATGCGGGCGCAGAAGCGTCCTTGAAGTATTTTCTCCTGAGCGCCTTTGCGTCGTGTTTCTTCTTGTTGGGATTAAGCTACCTGTATGGGTTTTGTGGCTCGACCAACCTGACGGTCATCCAAGGCGCCTTTGGCGAAGGGAAGCGACTGATGGCCTTGGGACTCCTCCTAGCGATCTGCGGACTATCGTTCCGGATCACTGCCGTACCGTTCCACTTCTACGCTCCGGATGTCTTCGAGGGAACCAGTGTAACGATGGCCGGTGTGATGAGTTATTTGCCCAAGGTCGCTGGGTTCGTGGCTCTGATTCGATTGCTCGGAACAGGAACGCTCAGTCAGGGCGCCAGCGGGGTCGTCATTCCCGTCCTTCTGGGATGTGCGGCTCTGACGATGTGTGTTGGGAATATTCTTGCGGTGGCCCAAAACAATCTGCGTCGCATGATGGCCTATTCGAGCGTCGCGCACACAGGGTACCTCCTACTTGCACTTGTCGCTTTGATCCGCCAGGATGCAAGTCCTGGAGTGATTTACTCCTACTTGGCAGCGTATGCAGCGATGACCCTCGGCTTGTTCGCCTGCCTAGGGGAAATCGAGGCCGCTGGGGGCAAGTCCCATTTGATCGGGGACCTCTCAGGCATGTTCCAACGCAGACCCGCCGCATCGATCGGTTTGACCGTTGCCTTGATCAGTTTGATCGGATTACCGTTCACTGCAGGTTTCTGGGCCAAGTTCATGGTGTTCGTCGGAACGGTTGCCGATCGCCAAACCGACTCCGTGAGCATGCTTATGGGTGCGTTGATGGCCATCAATGCGGTGATCGCTGCGAGCTATTACTGGCGGATCCTGAGTACCGTTTACTCGAAGAGCGAATCGAATGTTCCGCTGCGGGTGTTTCGTCCTAGTTTGTTTTTCGCCTACACCATCTGCACGGTCTTGACGATCCTTTGGTTCTTTGTCCCATCGGCCATGTAATGCGCTGGGCCTTTGTTGGAATAGGTCGTGTTACCCATCGAATGGTCCAAGCCGTCCGGTCGGCTGGCCACGAAGTCGTCTTAGCAGCCGGTCGGGATCCGAAGAAGCTTCGCGACTGGCAAGACCACTTCGGTGTGCAGCATGGAACGACCGACTTGAATGCGGCTTGTGAGTCCGAGCAAGTCGATGCGGTTTATGTAGCACTGCCACCCTCCTTGCATGCTCAATATGCGATTCGCGCGGTCGAATCCGGAAAGCGGGTCCTTTGTGAGAAAGCGCTCACGGTCTCGTTAGACCAAGCCGAAGAGATTCGCCAAGCGGTAGTACGCACCAAGGTGCCGCTTGTGCATGCGACAGCCTTCCCCCATCATCCCCGTTCGCTTGCAATGCGGAGTGTGATCGAGAGTGGGGAACTCGGTGAAATTTGCCGTATCAGCGTCGCATGCAGTGTTGGGGGTATTTTAGATCGACGCGATCACCGAATCGACGCGAGTGCTGGAGGCGGTTGCTTGCTCGACTTGGGTTGGTACTGTGTTTACTCGACGTTATGGTTTACCGGTTTCCGGCCATCGCAGATCGTTTCGATCGGGACCCATGTGGCCAACGAGCCGTCGTCTGTGTGGTACCAAGTCCAATCCATGGCTAGGCTAGAGTCATCCGGTAAGGAGTATCCCAAGGCAAATCGTTCATTGGTTGCAAGTTGGGATTGCGGTTATGAAGCGATGGGTCGCAAGTGGATTGAGATTGCAGGGACGCAGGCGTCCTTGATTTGTGATGATTTCTTAAGGCCTTGGGACATTGAGAAACCAAGGTTTTGGGTGCATGGGTCCGACGGCAAAGCACGATCGGAACAAGCTGGAGTCGGGATTTCCCAAGAAGCACAGTTGGTTCGATCGTTGTCCAGTTGCACGTTCGAGGAATCGCTCGAGGCCTTGTCGTTGGCCATCGAAACGCAATCGATCCTCTCTAGGATCGATGCGGATCTTCGCCGCTAGATTAGCCGCTAGAACCACTCAGGCGAATCGGTTTTCGCTAGCGCATCGCGCCGCTTTTGCGAGCGAAGCAATGGCGCATACTCGCAAGGCTCAACAGGACAGTGATGACGATCAACACCAAGCCGATGGCATCGAATTCGAACCGATCTTTTCCAGAGAACGTTTGGTACATCGCATAGGCGAGCCAGCAAAAATGCGCAGCGGCTAGGCCATCGATCATCGATTTGGCTTTGGGGATTTTCCAGCGGTCGGAGATCCAAGCGACGATGGCAAGCGTTTGGATCGCGTGGAGTGCGGCCCCGTGCGGGAATTTCAGAACGCCGCGCCCGCGCCAGAGGGTAGGGTCCTTGCCTTGGAGCGATTGGAATTGGCCGATCCAGGTGATCAGGTAGCCGACTAAGGCAGAGATACACAGCAATAGCAATCCCCATCGGATAGCCCAAGCCATCGCTTGGGAGCAGGAATGCATCGCTTTAGGCAACCAGGCGCGGTAAGTGATTTGGAGGACAACAAGCACAGCGATTGAGATCAGCAGGAGCATTGCCAATTCGATAAGCCCGTTGACGCTACCGCGGTGGTTGAAATGGCTCAGTTCTTTCCGCCATGTTTGGAGGGTAATGAGAAAGACCTCCAGAAGCAGGGTCAGCGAGAGCGTCTTGCGGATCGCAGGATCGTAGGGGGAGGGTTGGATGATTCCGACGACCCAGAGGCAGGACCAGAGAGTCACGCCGGTCGAGAGTCCAAAGAGGATCGCTTTGCGAAACGAGAGGGGATCTTCCCAAGATTGATCCAGAAACGGGAATAAGCAAGCGTGGAAGATACCGCTAGCAAGAAGGGCAAGAACGCATGCGAGTTCGAACTGGGAAGTGAGTCCTAATCGCAGCCAATGAATTGGAGTCAGACGGTACGACCCATTCGACATCTTGCCCATCATGCAAAGAACCTTTCCTCAGGGATGCTAGTATTTAATTGTACTCGGTTGCCAAGCTTACCTATCGAGCACCGCGACACGGAATGCTAGCAAACCGGCCCCAGATCTAGGAGCCTGGCGATTTGGGATGGGACGTGATTTCGTAGGGTGTGGTGAAGCGGTCGGCCTATGAATTTCTAAGCCGCCTATACCCACCAATCCACCCTCATCATTTCGCCCCATTGAGCGCATCGACCGCGCAACCCACCATCGAGCATGGCGATCGGTGCCATGGCGATCGGTGCCAGGCACGAATAGCTATGGCGAGATTTTGATAGAATGCCAGCAAATCGGCCTCAAATGTAGGTGCCAGGCACATGGCGATCGGTGCCAGGCACATGGCGATCGGTGCCAGGCACATGGCGATCGGGGAGATTTTGATCGAATGCCAGCAAATCGGCCTCAAATACAGGTGCCAGGCACATGGCGATCGGTGCCAGGCACATGGCGATCGGCGAGATTTTGGCAGAATGCCAGGACCTCAGAAGCAGGTGCCAGGCACATGGCGATCGCGATCGGCGAGATTTTGGCCGAATGCCAGCAAATCGACCTCAGAAGCAGGTGCCAGGCACATGGCGATCTGGGATGGTAGTAACACCCCTCGGCCTCAATCGCCGTAGTACGGGCTCAGAGGCCCATACTACGACGAAGATTTTGGCCGAATGCCAGCAAATCGACCTCAGAAGCAGGTGCCAGGCACATGGCGATCTGGGATGGTAGTAACACCCCTCGGCCTCAATCGCCGTAGTACGGGCTCAGAGGCCCATACTACGACGATTGCGTTAGGGGGACAGGCACGCGGCGATAGGGTCCGATCGGGCTGATAATGCTAGCGTTGGATTTCGGCGAAATCCGCGAGATTGGCACCTGGGATACCACCGATCGAAGCCCTGCAAACCAGCGCCTGGTGGTAGACTCAGAAGCTTATTTCCAGCCTTTTTCGCCTAGTAGTCCTTAAGCAGATTGCTATCATCGCTAGGGACGAACCGGGGGTGTTCCGGTCGAACCATCGCTGCGTTGGCGTAAACCACATCTCTTGCTTAACTGTATTTGTTGACTTGTTACCCATGCAAAGCCTCCCGATCGTACAAATTCCTGATTCTGAGTCGTCCCTGGGCCTATCTGGAAGCATCCAGGGAAAACGGGGGGCTTACGCTTTTATCAGTCTGGGTTGTCCGAAAAACCTTGTCGATAGCGAGCAAATGCTGGGGATCCTCCAGCAGCGTGGCTACCAGTTGGTGCAAAATCCTGAGGAATCGGACTTTGTGGTGATCAACACTTGCGGCTTTATCGAAAACGCAAGAAAGGAATCGTTTGAAGCGATCGACCAAATGCTTGAACTCAAGCGGTCTGGAAAGATCCGTGGGGTTGTGATCACCGGATGCTTGGCTGAACGCCAGAACGAATCGCTATTGACCGAGCGTCCCGAGATCGATGGACTTGTGGGAGTTTTCGGCCGCGATGAGATTGGGAACCTAGTCGACCGAATCATGGACGGTCTGGACGAGCAGCGTTCGATCTTTCGGCCTGCTCCTATCCGCGCATTGTCGGATCACATGCGATTGCAGGTCACCCCCAAGCACTTCGCTTATTTGAAGATCTCCGAAGGATGCGATCGGCTTTGCACTTTCTGTGCGATCCCGAAGATGCGTGGTAAGCACGCCAGCAAGCCGATGGAGGATATTTTGATCGAGGCTCGTCGCTTGGCCGACTCTGGGGTCCGTGAGTTGATTGTCGTGGCGCAAGACACGACGTACTACGGCATCGATATGTTCGGCGAACCGCGGCTTAGGCAACTGCTCGAACAACTCGATCAGGTCGATGGTCTGGATTGGATTCGATTGATGTATTTCTACCCGATGTACATCGACCGGGCATTGATGGAAACGATTGGCCAGTCCAAGCGGATCTTGCCCTACATCGACATGCCGCTTCAGCACGCGAGCAACCCTGTGCTCAAGCGCATGTCGCGCAGAGTGACTCGCGAGTCGACGATCGATATGGTTTCGATGATGCGCGAGACGATCCCTGAGCTTGTACTCCGCACGACCATGATCACTGGGTTTCCTGGGGAGACCGACGAGCAGTTTGAAGAACTGGTAGAATTCGTTGACGATCTGCATTTCGAGCGGCTTGGAGTATTCACTTACTCGGTCGAATCGGACACCCCTGCATCACGCTTAGACGATCATCTTCCCGAGCGGATCAAGAAGGAACGCCGAAAACGGTTGATGGAAGTCCAGCAGAAAAATGCCTTCGATTGGTGCGCCAAGCAACAAGGAAAACGCTTAGACATCCTATTGGACAAGCCGGTCGAGGGAGTTTTGAATTCATGGATCGGCCGATCGTATGCCGATGCACCTGACGTCGATGCTTGTGTTTTTGTCACCCCCTCGGACGATGTGGCTTTAAAATCTGGGGATTTGGTCGAGTGCGAGATTGTATCCTCGAATGCTTACGATCTTGTCGCAGTCGCGACCCGGGTGATCGAATGACCCAGAGTGTTTCTCCTCTCTCGACGAATCCCTGGAACGTCCCGAACGCTCTGTCCTTGATCCGCTTGTTTATGGCCGTTGCTGTTTGTGCATGCATTGAAATACAGTCTTGGACGCCGGCGTTGATTCTATTTGTTATCGCCGCATCGACCGATTGGATCGACGGTTGGTGGGCTCGGAAATACCAACAGGTCACCAAGCTCGGGCGGATCCTCGACCCCTTCGTGGATAAAGTCATCATTTGCGGGGCGATGATCGCCTTGGCGAGTGCCAAAGATTCACCGATGGCACCTTGGATGGCCACCTTGGTTGTCGCACGCGAGTTGTTGGTCACGAGCCTGCGAGGAATGGTCGAAGGCCAAGGGGGAGATTTCTCCGCAAAGCAGCTAGGTAAGTGGAAGATGGTCTTGCAGTGTGCAGCAGTGATCGCATCCTTGTTGTACTTAAGGGCCCTGCCTGAGGTTCCAGCATGGCTCAAAGGATTGGTTCCGATCTGCATCTGGGGTTCGATCCTTTTGACCGTGCTTTCTGCGATTGAATACATCATGGTGATTGTTCGCAACAAGAAAACAAAGACCGAGTGACACAAGTCGGACGTACCTTCTGATGAACCCTGAAGACCTTAGCCCTTTTCAATTGCTCATTACCACGATGGCGGGATTGTTTTTTTCCGCGTTGTTTGTTGGTTCTATGTTGGTCCATGGCTGGGTACTGGTCGCTTGGAAGCGAGTCATGGTATGGAGTGGATGGCTCAGAGACCAGGTCCATGATCGCATAGGATTGATCGATCTTCTGGGTTGTTTCGCCTGCATCGCCGTGTCGCAGATTGCCGTTGCAGGTCTGTTTTTCTACGAGGTCAAGTCCAAGGCTTTAGGGCAAGAAACACTGGGCCCGGGGGAGTTGAAGGATCTGGTTCCTGAGTCTCCTTGGTTCATGCTTGCGGTGTCCTTTTCGCTGGTCTTAGGCTGTGTCCTATCGGCTTTCTGGACGTGCCTTCGGACGCGCAGAACGCCCAAGCAATTAGGGATGTGGTCTGGTTTGATACCAAGAGACTTGCTCGTAGGTGCGTTGGTGTTCCTTTGGATTATTCCGTTGGTTCTCACGGTCAACATCGCCGTGACCCAGGCCACGCAGATCGAATACCAGCACCCTGTGATCGATTCCTTGCGAGAGAAGTCTTGGGCGTTTCCTCTGCTGTTTACTAGCGCCGTGATCTGCGCTCCGTTTTGGGAGGAGTATGCATTTCGTTTTCTGTTGGTCAATTGGCTCGAGACGATTCGTCGCCATGGATTCGATTTGAAACGGATCCTCTTTGGATTTCGTCCCCAAGTCGAAGCCCTATCGGAGGTCTCTTTGTCGGAGGACTCGTCGGAGGACTCTTTGTCAGGTCCGATCGATGGCCAAGAGGAGTCATCCCAAGTCGTAGAGGACCGCTATCCACCTTGGTGGGTTGCGATTAGCAGCGGATTGATCTTTGGTTTAGCGCACTTTGAGTACGGAGTCAGTTGGGTACCGTTGGTGGTGCTCGGAACGGTCCTGGCGCGCGTCTACCAGCTCCAGCGAAGCATTCTTCCATGTTTTCTGATTCACGCGGTGTTTAACTCGTTGGCCATGATCGGTTTTGCAGTCGAGCTTTTTATAAAGACTCCGAAGTAGAGTCGGGCGAAAATCCGACTTTTCTCGACAATTACCCTTTTTGAGTTTGCTAGCAAATAAGCTTATTTGGAGATTAGGATAGGAAAAGGTCGAAACTACCGGGAAGACCTTGTAGGTACTGTGGGCTAGGAATGGATATTGAGTTCCCCATGCAGAGGGTTTTGTCGCGATGATCGACAGCGAGCCGACGAGTATGGGCGCACCGCCAGTCGAAGAAACATTGGCATTCGATGCGCTAGGGCCGGTCCAGGGCCGACGCGTTAGTATTTCGGTGCTTGTGAGTTTCATCGTTCATCTTGGTTTGCTCTTGATGTTGGCGGTATGGAGTGTGGGGCTTGGGGCTGGCCGGGGCCAGGGGCTAACGATTGAATCGGGGCAGAGCAGTGGTAGTGAGTTTGAGAGTTTCCAGATGGATTCGAGCCAGATCCAAGAGGCTCAGGTCGACTCGGTTGACGAGACGAGTTCGTTGGCGAGTCGGTCCTTGAATGAAAAGTTTTTGGAACGAGTCGAGCCGCAAGACGAAGCGGCCAATGTCATGACTGGGACGTTGGAGCTTGCCCAGCAGGCGGCCAGGGCAACGAGTTCGTCGGCCGGTGGTGGCGGCTTGGGATTCGCGGAGACCTCTTTAGCGGGGCGATCCAAGGCGAATCGTTCGACGATGGTCCAGCAGCATGGGGGCAATGAGCAGAGCGAGCAAGCCGTAGCTTGGGCACTTGATTATTTGGCAAGGCATCAGCTCAACGATGGTTCGTGGAGCATGCGTTACGAGGAGTCTTGTGGTCGGAGTTGCGTACCGGGTTGCGACGGCAAGGATCCTTATCGCTATGGTGCTACGGGATTGGCATTGATGTGTTTTTTGGGGGCGGGTCACACGCAGAATGACGAGCAGTATGGTGAGGTGGTAACCAAGGGCATTTACTTTTTGCAGCAGAGTCTACGTCGGACTTCGGATTCGGGTTATTGGGTCGACACGGTAGCATCGGCGCAGATGTACGAGCATGGGATTGCGACGCTAGCCTTGTGTGAGGCTTATCAGATGACGCGGGCAGGGGAGTTGAAGGAGAGCTGTCAGCTTGCGTTGAATTTCATCCTTAAGGCGCAGTATCGCGATGGCGGTTGGGACTATCATCCGGGTCGACCGGGAGATCTTTCGATTGCAGGCTGGCAGGTATTGGCGTTGAAGAGTGCAGCGGCCAGTGATTTGATTGTACCTCGGGAGGCCGTCGAGGGAGTCGATCGTTTTTTGGATTTGAATCGCGCTGGGGAGTTCATGTTTCGTTATCGGGGTGGCAAGCCGACCAAGAGCATGACAGCCATAGGCGTTTTGCTTCAGATTTTCCGGGGCAAGACCAAGGATGCTCGGAGTGTGGCCAATGGGATCGAGTATCTATCCAATCAAGGTCCCTCGGGTGTGGACATGTATTACAACTACTATGCGACCCAAGCGATGTTTCAGATCGGCGGAAGGGGCTGGAAGAATTGGAATTACACTATGAGGGATCTGTTGGTCAAGACACAGTCTCCTAGCGGCCATTTGCGTGGGAGCTGGATGTTCGAGGGAGACCATTCCAATAAGGTTGGGGGTCGATTCTATTCGACCTGCATGTCTTGTTTGATCCTTGAGGTTTACTATCGGTATTTACCGGTGTACGGACAGGCGAGCGATGATTTTCGGTTCTGAGATGATCTAGACCAGGAAATTATCTTTTGGTTTAGAGCGTAAATCGACCGCTCACGAACCTATTACAATGACGCCGATATACGATGTCCTTCAGTTTCTTTTTGTCCAAATGGAGCTTATTCGATGTCTGACAATCCATACGCCCCCTCGGGATCTTCTTACAGCGACGCTCCTTTGGATTCGAATTTTGACTTGAGTCAAGCGGAGTTGATCCGCAAGAGTCACCTGAATCATGAAGCAAACATTCAGGGTTTTGGCTGTTTGTATATGTTGGGGGGGATCATGGGGATCCTCGTTGGGATCTTCTATATCGGGATTGGGGTTTTCTTCATGGCCGGTGGCGAACCCCCGCAGGGAACGGCCCCCGGTGCGAATGTCAATCCGATGGTTTCTGGGATCTTCACTACTTTGATAGGAGTTGTAGTTCTTGCGATCGGCTTGGCTCAATTGTTCGCGGGCCGTTCGATGCAAACGCTCAATCCCTCTGGGAAGATCCTCGCGATCATCGTAGCGGCGATTGGCATGCTACTAATTCCGGTTTGTGGAACAGTGATTTCCGGTTACCTATTGTACCTATTGGTGTCTGCCAAAGGGGAGATGATCTTCTCGAGTGGATACAAAGAGATCATTGACGCAACCCCGCACATTCGGTATCGGACATCGATCATCGTCTGGATCTTTTTGTTCCTTCTCATCGGAGTCATTTTGCTGGCCGTTCTCGCAGCAATCTTTGGTGCACGTTGATCGCTAGGCCTCGGAGGGGAACCACGGAACACACTGAACACACGGAAGGGAGGCCAGGGAGGAACTGCTTTCTTTTTCCGTGTGTTCCGAGTATTCCGTGGTGAAAAACGTCTTCTTCTTTCCCGGTTTCCGTGGTTCGAATCCCTCTGGGCAGCTTGGAAATTCTGCTCTTTACCCAAATTGACTGTTTATGCTACGGTACCCAATCGTCGTTGTTGGTGGGCAAGGAGGATTCAAGGAGGAGTCTAGGCCATGCATTTGGTACGTTTGGATATCGACAAGAAAAACGCTGCATCGCAGTATCATGTTGGCCCATTGGGTGCGGGACTGAACGCGGTTTATTCCCCGCTGGTTTCCAACAGTACGTTGCTGACAAGATTTACCAAGAGCCTGCTTTTTCGTGGCCAGACGCTCGGCGAGCTCGACGATTCGGAGTTTGCTTCGATCGATGGTTCGGTCACTTGGGTCGATGCTTCAGGGCATTTGCGGATGATCGATTGCGTGGGAGGCAAGCCGCTTTTTGCGCATGCGTCCGATTCGATTCCTACCTCCAGTGGAGCGACTTATCAGGAGGATGACGAGCGGATCGGCGGCCGAGGGAATATGTTTTGGGAGGGTGAGGTCTCCGACGGTCGCTGGGACGAGCTTCGGGCGGACATTTTGGGGATGGTTTTTTGTTCCCCGTTGGGATCCGTTTCGCCGGAGAAGCTTTGGTGGGCGGCTGGCAGATTAGGGGTCCATTGTCCTGCGAAGATGGAGTTGGATGAGGGTTACAAATCGCTCAAGGACGAAGAGACGCAACTTCTCGAGCGCCTCAGGAGTTCGGATCCGGTGGATCGAGATCGGACTTGGTGGATTGCCGAGAGGGATCGCTTGCGTGGACAACTACAGCAAGTCCAGCATCACAATTTGCAACAAACTTTGGGAGCAGGAGTAGGAAGCAGTACCGAGCCGGTTGCCCAAGGGCCTGCACAGGACATACAGAGCGCAGCTTCCCCGAAGGCGGTTTGGGATGATTCGCAGATTCATCAGCAGCTTGGGCATGCCGAGATGATGATTGAGCGATGGAATCAGCGTTGGGGATGGCATCAGCGGTTATCGCAGGTTCAATCGTCGTTATTGACGCGATCGGTGTATCGCAAGACGACAACCGGTTCGTTGATCCCATCGGCCGAGCGGATCTTGTCGGAGTTGACCGCCGGAGCGGTCCGTCAGCTTCCGACTTGGGCTGTAGAGGCCTCGTATCTTCATTCGGAAGCTTACAATGCGGGGCTTCGTTATGACGTATTGGACTCCCAGGTGCCCTCGGGTGAGACGCGTCAGAGGCGATTAGTCGACCTTGCGATTCGTTTGGCATTGGCACAAGCGGCAAGATCTCGGATCGGACGGATTCCGTTTGTGCTTGAGAATTCCCTCGATGGTTTCCGAGGTGAACCGTTGGAGCAGATTCTTCATGTGGTTTCTAATTTTTCGCGCGATGGGTGGCAATTGCTCCTAACGACGGCAGACGAGTTTGTTGCAAGACGCATCGCCGGCCACGGTGGTACCGTGGCTCGAGTGCATGAGAATCTGCGCTATGCCAAGCCACAATACATCATCGATTCGGATACCGATTTAGGACTGCACCCGGTATTGGATCGTGCGCCGGTGGTCCAGTATTCCGGAACGGCTTCGACGGACTACAGCGAAGTCAATCGCCAACTTGACTGGTTGGCTCAGCAAGAAGATTCGCAAGTTCCGCAGCGGGTCGAGCCCGCGGTTCATCAACGGCATGGGAAGACTTACTATCTTTCGAAAGAGAGTCTTGTCGATTCGATTCCTGGATTGGGTTCCGAGACGATCCGGCGTCTTCGTTCGGTTGGAATCCATCGTGTTGGGGACTTTGTCAACACGAGTGTACCGCGGCTAGCGAGTGTCACGGGATTGCGTTCCGAGTGGTTGCAAAACACGCTTGGGGTTGCCGAGTTGATGTGCAATGTTCCCCAGATGCGCGTTTTCGACGCGAGGGTATTGGTCTCCTGTGGGGTGTACTCTTCCAAGCAGCTTACAAGCACCGAGCCGTTGACGATCGCAAAGAAGCTTCATCGGTTTTTGGGAACTCCAGCTGGTCGGGCATTGAGAAAAACATCGCAGCAAGGGGAGTTGCCGAGGCTTCAACGATGGATTCAGACCGTCTACCAGCAGCATGGTTTGTCGCTCGCAACGTCAGCAACCGCCGTGGACTTCGATTGGGATCGCATCGAGCGACGTTCCAAGCGGAGTGTTCGTCCAGCATCCGATGCGGCTTATCAAATCGAGGACGATCCTGATTTCCGTGAGGATGCGGGCCAAGCCGTAGCGAAATTCAATGTGTATGCGGGCAAGACCGATACGACTTGGAAGTTCTATCTCGACTTAGCCAGCCCAGTGGTAGATGCACCGACGATTGGGCCGAAGATGGCTCAGAAGCTAGAATCGATTCGGGTCAAGAGCATTGGAGATCTGCTTGCAGCCGAATCGGGAGATGTCGCCAAGGCGATGGGTGAGAAGGGAGTGACTGCAGCGAGCGTTGAGATTTGGAAGAGCCAGTCGATGCTGGTCTGTCGCATACCGAATCTCAGGGGTCAGGATGCTCAATTGCTCGTGGCAGCCGGTTACTCGACGGCCGAGTCGATCGCACAAGCGTCTGCCGAAACGCTCATTGAGGCGATAGCCCGCGTGGCGAGTACCAAGCAGGGCCTACGGTTCCTTCGCGGCGGCAATCCGCCGGATCGCGATAGGATTCAGTCATGGATCGAGTGGTCCAAGCATTCTCGGTTGGTCCAGGCGGCTTAGGCGATCAGCCCTCGTTGATCGTTATGGGTTGTGGGGTAGCAACCCATACGCGCATTCGGACTTCGGCGTCCTTTGGGACATAGACGACTAGTGGAAGTTTGCTGTTGTAGCGTAGGAGTTTAGGTTCGCCTCCCAGACGCACAAAGCGTTTGACTTTCGGGCCATCGGGATCGACGCCGATGCGAGTTCCGGCCATGGGGCCAATTTGCTTGACGACGTACTTTGGGAACCCCCAGCCTTCGATGGTTTCTTCTTCGAGGCTACCGGCGAAGAAAAACCGGTTGGCGGCATCGACCTCGAGAGTCTTTCCGACCATGAGTTCCACTCGGTAGTCTTCTTCTTGCTCTTTAGGTTCGAGGTAGATGACGAGCCTTTTCATCGAATCGTTGGCAGCCGGATAGGCTTTCAAATTGTCCTGGGCAGATTGCTGGGCCATCGCGTAGGATCCTAAAAGAATAGTGCAAAGAGCGAGTGTAAGTTTGAGCATAGCGGGATTTCCTGATGGCACGTGGTCTTCGATGTGGGTGTCTACCGAGCAGATAGTTTAAACGCTTACGGAGTCTCGTCGACGGGTTGGGCGTTCGAGCGGCCAGACAGGTACACAATCCCTGCGATCAGGGCGATCAGCAGAAGGATGGCTCTGTACATCGTTGCGACGATGAGTCCGGAGAATTCGCTTGAGACGCTTGGGATCTGCTTGAATAAAAGGTCGATCCAAACCTCTTGGAGACCGAGTCCACCTGGGGTGATGGGTAATGTTCCAGCCAGCAGTGCGGGTGGAATAGCCAAAAAGTGTTCCAGCAAGGTCGGTTGGGTCGAGGAGTTGGAGTACAGAGCCGAGGAGATCAGCCAGCAACTGGCTGTCAGACAGGCGTGGACGGTCATGGATTGTGCGATCATGGCTAGTGCAAGTTGGGGTCGATTTTGAAAGATCAGACAGGCGTTGGCAATTCGGTGCAGTTTGTCACCGATCCAGGGGATCCGTTGGACAAGTTCCAGGGGCAAGGATCGGCCGAAGCCAACGATTCCCAAGAGCCCTGCGAGTCCGGTGGCGCTGAGGATCCAGGCGGCGTTTCGAATGGTCGTTAGTTGGGGCGACAAGTTGGCAGCGAGGCTCGTGCTGATCGCAGCGACGATGACCAGACCGAGCAGGCCGATGGCTCGATCGACTAGTACGCTGGTGATGACCTCGGTTTTGCGATCTTTGCTTCGGTTGGCAGCCGCGATAGCTTTGAAAAGATCACCGCCGACACTACCGGCGCTGACGGTGTTGAAGGCCACCCCGAGGAATCCGAGTCGGACGGTTTCGAAGAAGGAGATTGGAACTTTCAATGCCAGCAGTAGGCCTTGCCATCTCCAGAAGCTGATGATGTTGGCCAGAAGGACCATGGCAAGAGCCAGCAGCAGGACCCACCAGTTTTTGGGCTGTTGGACCAGGAGTTCCCAGTCTTTTTGCGGGAATTTCAGCGCAACCCAAACGACGAGTGCGCAAAGAACTAGCCATTTTAAGGCTTCGATTGCATGTTTGACATTGGAGTTTTGGGGTGCCATGACTGCAATAAAAAACCTCGGTACCCAGAGTGGTAACCGAGGTTGGAATGGACAGAGTAGACCTGGGGACTAGCCGGCAACGGCTTTGGCGAACTCCGCAGCGTTCTTGGTGTTTTCCCAAGTGAACTCTGGTTCGTTGCGACCAAAGTGGCCACCCGAGGAGGTTTTGACGTAGATTGGGCGACGCAGATCGAGGTATTCGATGATTCCGCGAGGAGTCAGCTTAAAGAATTCCTTGACGACTTGGCAGATCCGTTCGTCGCTGACCTTACCGGAGCCTTGGGTATCGACTCGGACGCTGACCGGTTCGCTAACGCCGATGGCGTAAGCCAATTGGACTTCGCAGCGGTCTGCAAGGCCAGAGGCGACGATCGTTTTGGCGACATGGCGCGCCATGTAAGCAGCGCTTCGATCGACCTTGGTCGGATCTTTTCCGGAGAACGCACCGCCGCCGTGACGGCCCCATCCGCCGTAGGTATCGACGATGATTTTGCGTCCGGTCAGACCGCTATCCCCGTGAGGACCGCCGACGACGAAATTGCCAGTGGGGTTGATGTGGTAGACGATATCTGGGGTAATCATCTTGGGTGGCAAGCACGGCTTGATGATTTTTTCGATGACATACTCTTTGATTTGGGAGTGGGTCACATCGGGTGAGTGCTGGGTCGAAACGACAACGTTGTTGATTCCGATGGGTTGGTATTCATCGTAAATGATCGAGACTTGGCTTTTCGAGTCTGGACGCAACCAGTTGACATCTTTGTTGAATCTAGCATCGGTGAGTCTGTTGGTGATGCGGTGTGCCAGCGCGATCGGCAGAGGCATCAGTTCGGGGGTATCGTTGCAAGCGTATCCGAACATGAGGCCTTGGTCACCTGCACCGATGTCTTTGCCTGCGGAGTTGTCTTCATTGACCCCTTGGGCGATATCTGGGCTTTGACCGTCGAGAGCCACCATGACGTTGCAAGTCCGGCCGTTGATACCCCATTCGTCGTCGGTGTATCCGACATCGACGATCGCATGGCGGACGATGTCAGCGTAATTGACGATTGCTTTGGTGGTGATTTCGCCGACGATCAGAGCAAGCCCCGTTGTGACGACTGTTTCGCAAGCCACACGGCTCATGGGGTCTTGAGCTAGCAGGGCGTCCAAAACGCTATCGGAGATCCGGTCGGCTAATTTATCCGGGTGCCCCATCGAGACCGATTCGCTGGTAAAAACATACTTTCCAGATGCCACTGAAGAATTCTCCACTTAAGACTGACTGATATCAAAAGGAAACGACGGCTGATTGCTAAAAGCCTCCTGGCCACACCCAACTGGGTTTTTAAGTGTATCTGCTTTCTTTGAAATCGAAAGTCTCAAGTAGGTTAGATCCTTGGGCAATCTTCGGGACGAATCGGGAGATATTGGATCGTTTCTGCCCCTTCCTGATGCGATCGACGAAGGTTACAACATCGGGCGACGGAATCGATCGGCGGAAGAAACGACGGGCGGAAGAAACGATGGGCCTTGGACATTCGACGGCTTGAGGGTGTGCATGAAGAGCGATAAATCTCAGTTATTTCCGGTGTTTTCAAAGCCAATGCTCGCTTGGGTGTGTGGATTCCTGGTTTTTTCATGGCTTATCGGAGCGCCGGGGTCTATGGTCCGGAGCGAGTCGACCCAAATCGCTGAGTCGACTGGGGATGCCGGCCAACTTGCTGATGGGCTTGGAGATCGATTGCACGGAATCCTGGCGGTCCAGCAGATGGCATGGAATCGCGGGGATATTCGCCAGTTCATGGATGGCTATTGGAACGACGAGGGCTTGACCTTTTCGTCGGGGGGCAAGACGACACGCGGTTGGCAAGCGACCTTGGATCGTTACAAAAACAGGTATCCGGACCGATCAGCGATGGGTCAGTTGACGTTTGAGGGGTTAGAAACGAGCCAGATCGATCAGCAAGCGGCATTGACGCTTGGGAATTGGAAATTGGAGAAGGACAAGCCAGCGCGGGGAAACTTTTCCTTGGTATGGAAGAGGATCGATGGTGAGTGGAAAATTGTGCATGACCACAGTTCTTTGCTTACGGAACCGAACTAGCCCCTGAGGGCCTACGACGAAAAGGGTTTTGCATGTCGCAGATTGCGTTGGAAAATATCTCGGTTGGTTTCCGTGGTCCTTTGCTTTTGGATCAGGTATCGGCTCGGGTCGAGCGGGGGGATAAGATTGGGCTCTTGGGTCGAAACGGTTCGGGCAAAACGACGCTGCTGCGGATGCTATTGGGGCTTGAACGGCCTGAGAGTGGGAGGATTGAGTTGGAGGCCGGTTTGAAGGTGGCTTGGGTCCCTCAGGACGTACCGGTTGAGACCACAGGAACGGTCCTTGAGATTGTTTCGAGGGGACTACCCGAGGACTATTCGCTCCCTGAAAACGAGTGGATGAAAGACCAGTCTTTAGAACGCGTTTTCGAGCAACTGCATCTGGATCCGAATGCGGATTTCAGCAGTTTGTCGATCGGGCTCAAACGGCGGACACTTTTGGGCAAAGCGGTTGTCGGTTCACCGGATGTATTGCTGCTCGACGAGCCGACGAACCACTTGGACATCGACTCGATTCTTTGGCTAGAGACGTATCTTGCTGGCTTTTCCGAGACGCTGATCTTCATCACGCACGATCGCGCGTTTTTGACCAAGATCGCCAATCGAATCCTGGAGATCGATCGGGGCAAGCTCTTCGATTGGGAATGCGATTACGAGACGTTTCTCAAACGCAAAGAACAAGCCTTGTTGGCACAGGAAAAGCAAGATGCGCTGTTCGACAAAAAGCTTGCGATTGAAGAGGCTTGGATTCGCACCGGGGTCAAAGCGCGTCGTACGCGCAACGAAGGCCGTGTAAGGCGGCTTGAGGCGATGCGCAAAGATCGAACGGGGCGTCCCCGAAAGACCGGATCGATGGGATTGACGATCGATTCAGGAGACCGAAGCGGGATGCTTGTTTGCGATTTGCAAGAAGCATCGTTTGGCTACGGCGATCGAACGATGGTCAAGTCGCTCGACTTGACCATCATGCGGGGCGACAAAATAGGGATCCTCGGGCGCAATGGGGCGGGCAAGTCGACGCTACTCAAAGGCATCCTCGGCGAGCTTGCTGCTACCAGCGGGAACGTCCGCTTGGGTACGAACCTGCAGATCGCTTACTTCGATCAAAACCGCGATGTGCTCGATCCGAACCTGACTGCCGAGGAGAATGTCGGTGTCGGGAGAACGACCATAACGGTCAATGGAAGGAACAAGCATGTGATCGGCTACCTTCAGGAGTTCCTCTTTAGTCCCGAGGAAGCGCGCTCGAAGATTCAGTTCTTCTCGGGTGGTCAGCGGAATCGACTGCTGCTTGCAAAACTCTTTGCACAGCCAGCAAACATGCTGGTGATGGATGAGCCGACGAACGATTTGGACGCTGAGTCCCTCGAGATCCTCGAGGATCGATTGGTCGATTACGAGGGAACCTTGTTGGTCGTCAGCCACGACCGAGCATTTCTCAACAATGTCGTCACGAGCATGATTGTTTTTGAACCGGGCGGCATCCGCGAGTATGTCGGCGGATACGATGACTGGTTAAGGCAGAGCAAAGTCAATAAAGAGAGTACATCAAGCTCCAAAGGATCGAAGAAATCGGGCGGATCGTCCTTGAAAGCTCCGTCGGAAAAGGCACCTGAAAAGATGCCTGAAAAAACGCCTGAAAAAATTCCCGAGAAAGCACCGCAAAAGGCGACTGAGAAATCCTTGGCCCAGAGGCTCAGCTACAAAGAGAAGCTCGAGCTCGAAACCCTTCCGAGCAAGATCCACGGGATTGAGATTCAGAAGGATTCGTTGCACGAAAAAATGTCGACTCCGGAATATTTCAAGCAGCCGGCCACGCAGTTGGCAGAGGATGCCAAGCGGATGGAGTCGCTCGAGAGCGAACTGCTGGCGGCTTACGCAAGGCTTGAGTCGCTCGAAAATCGGTAGGCTAAGTCTACGGCTTGAATTGCTTAGCCGAGATGGTTTTCTTGGGGCAATCGGGCAACGAGGAAGCAAACGTTGAGCCGTAGGGTTTCGTGGACATGCGTGGGTCGGTGACCAAGACGATTCCCGAGTCGGTCGCGGTCCGAATCAAGCGGCCAAACCCTTGTCGGAATTTGATGACGGCCTCGGGCAGTTGGAAGTCGCGAAAGGGGTTGCCACCGGCCTGACGGATCGCTTCGAGGCGAGCTTCGAGCAGCGGATGGTCAGGAACACTGAAGGGCAACTTGGTGATCACGACTAGCTTGAGAGCATCGCCGGGCACATCGACTCCTTGCCAGAAGCTTTCGGCACCGAATAGGACCCCGCGAGGATGCGCTTTGAAGGCATTGAGCAGTTCGGTTCGGGGTGTTCCGTCGGCTTGTGAGTACGTCGCTAGGCCTTGTTGATTCATCCATGGCTGGAGAGCTTGACTGCATCGCCGCAAGGAATCGTAGGAGGTAAACAGGACAAATGCATGTCCATCGAATCGCCCGATGTAGTATTTCAAGGCAGGAAGGATGGCGTCTTCGTACTTGATCTTTTCGGTGGAGGGATCGGGCAGATCGGATAGCATGTGCAATTGCGCAAGTCTTGGGTAATCAAACGGCGAGCCGACTTGCAGCGTAGGTGCTCCCAGGGCACCGATTCGTCGTTGGTAGAACTGGAATGCTGGATCGTCTTTCTTGGTTTGCGTCGGCTCGGTCGCAGCGGTTTGCTTCGTTGCAATCGTCGCACTGGTCATGATGACACTTGGGACTTTTTGAAAGAGATGCTCGCGCAAGTAGTTGCCCACATCCAAGGGGCTGCAGCGGAGAGTCAAACGGGTAAAGGTCCGGCCTGTACCTCGGGTCTCTTTTTTCTCGAACCAGTAGACCGATCCGGTCTCTTTTTGCAGCAGCCAGGTTTCCAAACTGTTGGCCAGTGCGCCTAGGCGGTTCGATGCAGACATCATGTCGAGTTTGATATTGGTGTCCTTGAGGTCCTTTCCATAGCGTTCTAGTTCGAGCGATAAATCGCGCAATTTCTTGAACAAGTCCGTTTCGACCGGAACAGGGGTCCGAAGCCGTCCGTTTTGTGGCGATCGGACCTCGGCCCATGCAAGAAAGGCTCCTGCAAAATCATCGAGCGACTCCATGCAAGCGAAGCTCATTTGCATCAGTTGCCGCAATCCTAGGGAGACTAATGTCCCTTTGTCATTGCGTGGGTTGTAGAGTTTGCGAAGCGTGTAATCGATCTGAGAGTTGCTGATGGTCAACCCGAGATGCTCCCCTGCGACGCTCTCCATCGTGTGGCATTCGTCGAAAATCACCGCGTGGTAGTTCGGCAGAAAACTCCCTCCTTGGGCTCGCACGGCAAGGTCGCTGAAGAAGAGTGCGTGATTGACGACCAAGATCTTGGCATTGGCCACACGGCGGCGGGCGGCGTAGTAAAAGCAGCTATCGAAGGTCGGACATTTGCGCCCCATGCAATTGCCCGAATCGCTTGAGATCTCGTCCCAAAGAATTCCGCCGGGACGAAATGGAAGGCTCGACAAACTCCCATCGGAGGTCGTTCCCAACCAACGTTGAATTTCCTCGTATTGCTCGAAATCGCGATCGTCGTAGAGCAAGCTCGGGAGTCGCGAGTCGGCTACCTTCATCCGGCGACGCGATAGATAATTGCTGCGCCCCTTGACCAAGACCGAGGTGAATTCGCGAGGAATCACGGCGTTCAGAAGGGGCAGATCCTTACCGATAAGTTGCTCCTGAAGGCTGATCGTGTGGGTGCTGATCACGACACGACGGACCTTGGGATCCTCTTCCTCGTTGGGCCTCTGTGCGGCCGGAGACTGTTGTTGTGCTTGGGCTTGAGCTTCCAAAGCCGCTTCGTCGGAGGTCGCAAACAGGATGGCCGGGACGAGGTATCCGAAGCTTTTACCCACTCCGGTGCCGGCTTCGACAATCAAGTGCTTGCGATCGGCTAGGGCTTGGGAGACCGCATGAGCCATCTGAAGTTGTTCGCGGCGAAGTTCATAATTGGAGATCCGCCTGGAGATGCTCCCCCCGGGTCCGAGAATCGACTCGAAATCCAATTCGCTCATGCAATGGGCCTGGGAAAAACTACGTCGACCGATCGAACCGCAAAACGCCCCTAGAGCATACTCCAAAAGGCTGATTTTGTCTCGACTTTGACCGATAAGGATCGCGATCGGTCCTCCCTAGCAGCCCTTCGTGCTTGATTGTGACTGTCGACTTGTGTAAATTCGAATCATTCAGCGTTTTCTTGAGCGTGGCTCGGACGCAAAGCGCCCATTTTCGGCAGTTCGCCTTTCGCTACGGAGCCCCTCGCATGTTCGAATTCGACGCGACCGAACCCTTCGGTCGACCCTCCCGGCGGGAGATGGTGACTCTAGCGATGGCCTGGTCGCTCGGAGCCAACGCGCCGATGTGGGGTTCCCATGCGGTTGGAAAGCCCCCCTTGGCAGCCACGCCGCTAAAGCTCGGTTTGGTGACTTACCAATGGGGCAAGGATCTGGCACTGGCCGACTTGCTCGAAGTCTGCAAGCAAACCAAGTACGCGGGTGTCGAATTGCGCAGCACGCACCGCCACGGTGTCGAACCGAGCATGAGTTCCTCACAAAGGTCCGAGGCCAAAAAACGCTTTGCCGATTCACCGGTCGCACTGGTCGGACTCGGCAGCGCTTGCGAATACCATGCGATCAGCGCCTCGGTCGTGGAGAAAAATATCGACGAAACCAAAGCCTTCGTCGACCTTTCGGCTGATCTCGGAGGCAGCGGCGTGAAAGTTCGCCCGAATGGACTTCCCTCGGAAGTCCCCGTGGAGAAAACTCTAGAACAGATCGGCAAGTCCTTGCGCATCGTCGGTCAATACGCCGCCAAAGCCAACCAGCAAATACGACTTGAGGTCCATGGCAAAGGGACGCAAGAAATCCCCAACATCAAACGCATCATGGAAGTTGCAGATCATCCCAATGTGGTCGTCTGTTGGAACTGCAACCCAACGGATCTGGTCGGGCCGGGTTTCGATGCCAATTTCGATGCTCTCGCTCCCTGGATCGGAACGGTCCATATTCATGACCTTCGACCGGGAAAAGTCGATTATCCCTGGCCTGCGCTCTTTAAGAAACTCAAAGCCTGCGAGGCCAAAGGTTTCACAGGCTGGTGCCTGATGGAGGACGGCGCAAGCCCCCCCGATATCCCTGCTGCCATGCTGGAGAATCATGGCCTGTTTGAATCGATGTGTTCTTAATCGCATGACAGCTCCATTCCAAGTATTGAAACTCGGTCGTCTAGGTGCCGTGCTCGTCGTCTTGCTCGCCGCGTTGCTTTGGTGCCTGGGCGCGTCGAGTCTTACCTGGGCCGATGAACCCGACGCGTTCTTTGTCGAGCAAGTTCTACCGATTCTCGAGAAACGTTGCCTGAGTTGCCATAGCCATGCGGCAGGCAAAGCCAAAGGTGGACTTGTCCTCGACTCGAAATCTGGTTGGCAGATCGGTGGATCCGATGGACCTGCCGTCGTAGCGTCGAAGCCCGAGGAGAGCTTGCTGGTCTCAGCGATCCGATACGAGGGATACGAAATGCCTCCTGACGAGAAGCTTCCCGATTCGGAAATTGAGATTCTGGTGCAATGGATCGCGCGCGGCGCTGCGGACCATCGCGAGGCCCAACGACCGGCAATCGATCCTGCGAAACTCTGGGCCTTGCAACCGATCGTGCAACCGACGCTTCCGACGACCTCGAATCCTACATGGTGCCTGGATCAAGCCGACGCATTCGTCCTTGAGAGACTCGATCGCGCAGGTTTGAAGCCTGCGATGGAGTCCCCTGGCAACGTGTGGCTCCGACGCGTCACGCTCGATTTGACCGGTTTGCTACCTACCGCATCGGAGCTTGAGGCGTTTGTCTCAGACCCCTCGGATCGGGCTGAAGAGACGGTGGTGGATCGATTGCTCCAATCTCAGGCCTTTGGCGACCATTGGGGCAGGCATTGGCTCGACTTGGCCTGCTATGCCGACTTGGCGGACATCCAAGGGGATGTATTGATCCGAGATGCCTGGCGTTACCGCGATTATGTCATCGAGGCTTTCAATCACGATAAGCCCATGGATCGCTTTATCCGAGAGCAGATCGCAGGCGATTTGCTCGGCTACGCCGACGCGCAGGAACACCGCGAGCAGATCGTTGCCACGGGTTTCCTCGCAATCGGGCCTTGGACTCTGCAGAACTACATTAAGGGTCAATTGGCAGCCGATGTTGTGGATCATCAGATCGACAAGATCGGGAGGGTCTTTTTGGGCCAGACGCTCGCATGTGCTCGATGCCACGATCACAAATTCGATCCGGTCCCGACGGCCGATTATTACGCCTTGGCAGGGATTTTTCATAGCACCAAAACCACCAGCTACGACGGGCCTGGGGTCTGGAGTCAGATTTCCCATGTTCCGCTTCCCGTAACGCCAGCCGACGAATCGAATTTCCAACGCCTATCCGCGGAACTCGATCAGAGAAAAAAACACTTGTCGATCGAGCTAGATGGCTTGCTCCAAGAGGATCGATCCACGCGATGGGCTCAACGCGTAGAGGATGATCAAGCCAATGCGATCACACTGGCGATCGGTCTCGATGCGAACCAGCAAGGCAAGCAGTACCGCGTTTCTTACTGCGTCGGTCCTTCGGTTTGGGCCGATGCGAGCCAAGCGACGCAAGCTTCCGATGGAATTTTGGTTCAGGTCCTTCGCTCCGACGCAACGGTGCTGGCTTACCACACCACGCAGCCTGGGGCTTGGTCGTCTCGCGAAAATTCGCAGGCGTTCCAGCCCACATCATTTGAATACCAAGGGGATGGGTCTGGACCCATCAAACTGCATCTGATCTCGATGGCCTATACCGGTCGATTTGGAGGTGCGATCGACGACCTTTCGATCGCGTCGATTTCCGACGGTAAGTCTATTTTCCAAGAGGACTTTTCCGACTGCCAGTTCGGATCGGCCCAGGGACTCCAGGCCCATACGGGCAAAAGCGTTTATGCCAATTGCTCGATACCTCGATGGAACGGCAGTGGGATCAACCATTCGCATGCGGTCGATTGCGGGACCGTGCAACAGCCGAACCTCGCAATCCAGTTGTACAGCGGCAGCCCACGTGCCACGGCTAGTCCTCGCGCAGGACAGATCCAGCGTGAGCTTGTGGCAATCGACGAGAGGCTTCAGGCCGTGCGCCCCGACCAGCAGCGAGCCGTCGCGATTGTCGATGGTCCGGAACCTGCCGATTGTCGAATCTACAAGCGTGGAGACTTTCAATCCCTCGGCGATTCGGTTCCTCGCGGATTTGTCGGATCGATTCGCGTCTCGACACAATATGGGATTTCCAAGGATCAAAGCGGTCGATTGCAATTGGCTCAGTGGCTGACCGACGCGTCGAATCCGCTGACTTCGCGGGTTTTGGTCAATCGGATTTGGAAGGAGTTATTCGGGCAAGGACTCGTGCGGACGGTCGACTACTTTGGAGTGCATGGGGAGCAACCCTCGCACCCAGAGCTTCTGGACTTCCTTGCCAATCGCTTGCAGTTCGATGATGCTTGGTCGCTCAAAAGTACCATCAGGCGCCTTGTCCTTTCACAGACGTACAGGATGTCTTCGAATCACGATTCAAAATACGCATCGATCGATCCGGACAATCGGCTTTTGTGGCACATGCCTCGGCGTCGCATGACGGCCGAATCGATCCGAGACGCGATCCTGACGCTCAGCGGCCAATTGGATTTAGGCCGAGGTGGCCCTAGTTTAGGGTTGCATCTCGAGGGGAACATCGCCGGGCTAGGTGGAAACGTCAATCCCCCGACATGGGTAGGAAAAATCGATCCGGAGGTTCGCAATCGGCGGTCGGTTTATTTACCGCTCAAGCGGGAACGGCCTACAGGTGAGTTGGAGATCCTGAGCGTTTTTGATTTCCCGCACCCGAACGACATCACCGGCCAGCGTTCGAACTCGACGGTCGCGACCCAAGCGTTGTTTCTGATCAACGCACCGCTGATGAAAGAGCAAGCGCTGAGGATGGCCGAGCATTGGATCGCCCGAGTCCCCGAGGATCAGGCCGAGCGTTATCGGCAGTTGATTCTAGCTGCTTACTCTCGGCCTTTAGACGACGGCTTGGCCGGTCTCAATGGGGCGCGACGCGAGGTCCCGGAGTTGGAATCGGCCATGGATTTTTTGAGATTCTGCAAGGACTCGACGATGGCTTCGGGCGATCGAAGCCAAGAGCAAGCGACGCTTGCGGCCTGGTCCGAATTGTGTCAAGCGATCCTCGGCTCCAATGAGTTTATGTTCTATGAGTAGCATCACGCGAAGAACGATTTTGCAATCGACCTGCTGTGGGTTTGGCAGTTTAGCGCTCCGAGCGATCCTCCAAGATTCGCAGGCACTGGGTGGGCCGACTCTGGGCGGGCCCTTGGGGGATTCGAGCAGTCCGCTTGCACCGAAACCAACGCATCATTTGGCCAAGGCCAAGCGGGTACTGTTTCTTTTTATGTCTGGCGGACCTTCGCAGATGGATCTTTTCGATCCCAAGCCCGAACTTCTAAAACGCACCGGGCAAGCTTTGCCCTACAAACTCCCCGACACCGAGGCGACCGTCGGCTTGGATCAGACCAAGCTGCTCGGTCCGATCGCAGGGTTTGAGCCACATGGCCAAAGTGGGCTGATGGTCAGCGAGCTGTTGCCCCTGACCGGAAATCATGCCGATGATCTATGCGTCCTGCGCGCCGTCCAGGCCGACAGTCCGAATCATCCTCTAGCGATCCGGCAGATGCATACGGGGAATCTGTTCGATGTCGTGCCCTCGATGGGATCCTGGTTGTCGTATGGCCTAGGGACGGAGAACCAACAACTGCCGTCATACATTACCCTTTTGCCGCAAGAAGGAGATCGCAACTATTCGAGTGCTTTTTTGCCGGCGATCCATCAGGGGACTGCGATCCAGGATATTGGCTCGGGCTCAAAGTCGCCGATACGTCACCTATCCGATGTTCATTCATCGCCCGAGATCCAGCGACGGCGGATCGATTGGATACAGGCCATGAATCGTCGCCAGCTCCGACGTCTGGAAAGCGACCAGCAGATGGAAGGGGTGATCGAATCGTTTGAGCTTGCGTTTCGGATGCAGACCGAGACCCCTAAGTTGGTGGATCTATCCGGGGAGTCTCAAGAAACACTCGATCTTTACGGGATCGGTCAACCGGGAACGGATGAATTCGGTCGCCAATGCTTGCTGGCTAGGAGATTTAGTCAAGCAGGGGTTCGGTTCGTCCAAGTCTCGCTAGGAGGATGGGACCACCACAGCGGGATTGCCAATGGGCTCAAGGATCGCTGCCGGGTGAGCGACAAGCCGATCGCGGGGCTGCTGACCGATTTGAAGCGGCGCGGTTTGCTATCCGAAACGCTCGTGCTATGGGGTGGAGAATTCGGCCGAACGCCGCATGCTCAGAACGGAGATGGCCGGGAGCACAACCACCATGGATTTACCATGTGGATGGCCGGGGGTGGAGTCCGAGGCGGAATGACTCATGGGCAGACCGACGACTTTGGGTACTACGGGGTCGACGGTCGGGTGCATATCAATGACCTGCACGCGACAATCCTGCACTTGATGGGGCTCGATCACGAGCGATTGACTTACGATCACCATGGCCGGCCATTTCGGTTGACCGATGTGGCCGGCAAAATCGTCGAGCCGATCCTCGCTTAGCGTTGGACGCGGGCCGAGCCACCCTTGGCCAGCGTTTCGACTTCAGGCAGCTTGGCCATGGTCGTATCGCCTGGAAAGGTAGTCAGCAAGGCACCGTGCGCCCAACCGAGTCGGAGGGCTTGCTCGGGTTCGCTTCCCGAGAGCATTCCATAGATCAGTCCGGCTGCAAATCCATCGCCACCGCCGATGCGGTCGATGACATCGAGTTGCATGGTGGGGCTGACGTAGCGTTTTCCGTCGTACCACAAGACCGCTGCCCAATCGTGTCGGTTGGTCGATCGAACTTCTCGGAGGGTCGTAGCGACCATCTTGACGTTGGGGAATTTCTCGATGGTCCGATCGATCATGTTGAAGAACGCATCGGGGTCGAGTTCCGATTTGTGCTCGACGTCTTGGCCTTGGATCCCGAGGCTCTTTTGAAGGTCCTCTTCGTTGCCCACCAAGACATCGACGTGTTGGACGATCTTGCTGACCATTTCCTGGCCTTTGGCAAGTCCGCCGATGGCCGCCCATATCTTAGCGCGGTAATTAAGATCGAAGGAGGTTACGCAACCGGCCGCCTTGGCCGCTTGCATCCCCTCGATAATCAGTTCCGAGGTGGTAGGCGAAAGGGCAGCGAAGATACCGCCGGAGTGGAACCATCGCACACCGCTGGCGAAGATGGATTTCCAATCGAAATCGCCGGGCTTGAGCAATGCTCCAGCTTCGTTGGCGCGGTTGTAATAGACCACCGGGGGGCGGACGCCTTGGCCACGATCGCTGTAGACCGTGGCGATGTTTGGACCGCGAACTCCGTCGTGCTCAAAGTGCTTGTAAAAAGTTTTGACCCCCATCTCTTTGACGCGGGTTTGGACCAACTCACCGATGCCGTAGTTTACCATCGCGGTTGCGACGGCAGTATTTAGGCCGAAGCAGTCCGAGAGGTTTGCCGCGACGTTGTACTCACCCCCAGAGACATGCACATCGAAACCGCGAGCTTTTCGAAAGGGGATGATTCCCGGGTCGAGTCGATGGACCAGAGCCCCGAGCGATAGAAAATCCAGTGCACAGTTGTCCTTACGAACCGCGAGTTTCGCCATAGTAAATATCGATCTCCTGAATGAGTGGGTAAAAATGAGGGGTTAAAGTAGAAAGGTTAGGTTCGATTAGATCGTCGTTGCCGAGAAGCCGCCATCGACCACGAGGTTATGTCCGGTGACGAACGACGAAGCGGTCGCTGAGGCTAGGAAGACGGTAGGTCCTGCGAGTTCATGCGCATAGCCAAATCGTGCCAAGGGGGTGTGGGAGATGATCTGTTGTCCGCGAGGAGCGAGACTTCCGTCGGCGTTGTAGAGCAAGTTCTTGTTTTGGTCGGCCGGGAAAAAACCTGGACTGATGCAGTTGACGCGGATCCCGCGTGGAGCCCACTCGCGGGCTAGGAACTGCGTGAAATTGATAACGGCTGCTTTGGCTGCCGAGTAGGCAACGACTCGTGAGAGCGGTACGATTCCCGACATCGAGGCGATGTTGATGATGCTCCCGGAGTTTCTCAGCAGCATCGATTCGCCGAAGACTTGGCTCGGTAGCACCGTGCCACCGATGAGGTTCAGGTCGAAAACAGTTTTCCAAGCATCGAGCGAAAGTTCGCAGAAGTCTTCGCCCGGTTGGAGTGTCGCTGCGGCTTGGTTCCCCCCTGCAGCGTTGACTAAAATATCGACCGATCCCATCGAGTTTTCGATATGGTCGCGGGCTTTGGTCAGTGAGTCCCGATCGAGTGCATCGGCCGAGACAAAGATTCCTTCGCCACCCTCGCGGCGGATGTCTTCGGCCCTCTCCATGCCCCGTTGTGCGTTGCGACCGAGCACCGCAACACTGGCGCCTGCCGAAGCCAGCGCGTTTGCCATGGCTCCGCCGAGAGCTCCGGTTCCACCGACGACGACAGCGACGCGGTTTTCCAACGAAAAAAGACTTTCTAAACCCATGGGAGCACTCGACTTGGGTGATTGGGACACTTGGGGATCATCGGTTTTCAATTGGAAGCAAATCGTGGGCCGATGGCAAGGGCGTTTCGGCCAAGTTTTCTCTGGCTCAAGGCGGTTTCTTTTCGCATCGGGGTTCGACGTCACTGCGGTTTTTGGTGGATCTGGCTTGTCGGTGCTCCGTCGGCTTGACAGTGCCAGAGCCCGATAATATGGTTACCCATATGAAGACAACTGTAGATATTGCTGACGATCTTCTCCTCCGTGCGAAAAAAGAGGCTGAGGCCTCGAATACCACGTTGCGTAGCCTCATTGAAGAGGGATTGCGTGAGGTCCTCAGCCGTAAGTCTTCTGCGAAACAAAAGCTAGTCAAGCCCGTGACCTTCCGAGGAAAAGGGCTCCAGCCTGAATTCCGCGATAAGGGCTGGGACGCGATCCGCGATGCCATCTATGGAAGTCCGGAGTCATGATCGCGGTTGATACCAACTTGCTCGTCTACGCGCACCGCGAAGAGAGCGAATGGCATGCCATTGCCAAGGCATGCTTGGTCGATCTGGCCAACAGCGGAAACCCCTGGGCCATCGCTTGGAGTTCCCTGCATGAGTTTCTTGCCATTGTCACCCATCCTCGTATCTACTCCCCACCCACCCCGCGGGCGACCGCCTTCGAGGCGATCAAGGCGTGGCAGAACTCCCCGGGATTGCATCTGCTCCACGAGGGACCCGGCTATCTCGATAAGCTCGAACGCTTGTGCGCAAGGGCCAGGATTGCTGGCGGAAAGGTTCATGATGCTCGCATCGCGGCGATCTGCCTGAACCACGGCGTCGCTGAGCTCTGGACCGCAGATCGCGATTTCTCCCTCTTTCCCGAATTGAAGACCCGAAACCCGCTTCTCGCCACCTAGCAGTTATCTAACATATCGACTCTTGGTAGAGATTCCCCAGGGAGTTTGATCTCGATGGTGCTACACCGCCGGAATTCCTTGCCTGCTGGAGCCTAAACACTGCGTCGTAGGGGGCGGATTTAAATCGCCCAACCGCTTGCGCTGGTTGGCTCATCGGCAGGTGGTTCACCCTGTGAGCCGCATGGGCGCAAGCCCCGGGCGATTGCTATAAGCCCCGCACCGAATAGATCGTGCTGCACCGCCGGGATTTGTCACCTGCTGGGGCCTAAACGCTGCGTCGTAGGGGGCGGATTTAAATCGCCCAACCGCTTGCGCTGGTTGGCTCACAGGCAGTGGTTCACCCTGTGAGCCGCATGGGCGCAAGCCGCAGGCGATTGCTATAAGCCCCGCTCCGATTCGATGGTGCTACACCGCCGGGATTCTTTACCTGCTGGAGCCTAAACGCTGCGTCGTAGGGGGCTGATTTAAATCGCCCAACCGCTTGCGCTGGTTGGCTCACCGGCAGGTGGTAAGCCCCGGGCGATTGCTATAAGCCCCGCACCGATTCGATCGTGCTGCACCGCCGGGATTCTTTACCTGCTGGAGCCTAAACGCTGCGTCGTAGGGGGCGGATTTAAATCGCCCAACCGCTTGCGCTGGTTGGCTCACAGGCAGTGGTTCACCCTGTGAGCCGCATGGGCGCAAGCCGCGGGCGATTGCTATAAGCCCCGCACCGATTCGATCGTGCTGCACCGCCGGGATTTGTCACCTGCTGGGGCCTAAACGCTGCGTCGTAGGGGGCGGATTTAAATCGGCCCAACCGCTGGCGCTGGTTGGCTCACCGAGGGGTTCGTAGGGGGCTTACCATTCGACGGCGGTGTTGAGCTCCCCGCCGTTGCGGGTGCCCAAGGCCTGAAAAACCGCTGGTTCAATGCGGGCTGGAAGGAACCGAACCCCACCATCTCCATACAACGCGTTGATGCCCCCGGTATGGAAACTGGAAAACCCACCCATGAACAAACTGCCATTGTCGGGATTCGAAGTCGTCGTCGAGGATACTGCCTTGAACCCTTTTGGAAGCGGATCGATCCCCGCATTTCGCAGCGTCGCTCGGGTTCCTGACATCCATCCTAAATCTCCTTGCTCGGAAATCTTCTCGCTGAGGAAAATCGTATTCGAGGAACCGTCGGCGATATCGCTAAACTTCGTCCGACTCCCTAGATAAAACACCCCGTCGTTATTGGTGTCCAAAGGAACTTCGGTACCTGAGTAACATACTGCATACGTCGAAATCCCGATATCGTCGCTGTCTGGACCCATATTGCTCGTAAGCGGATACGAAGGACACACCAATGAGGGGATCTGAGTCCGGCGATATGGAACATTCGCAGGATCGTAAACGCCTTTCGATTGTTCGATCGACTTGTAAAGGAAGGACTGCTCGATGTACGGGAGTAGCTGCACGGTCCAACTGATATGTTTTCCGATCGGCTCGTTGCGAATGGGCCCTGAATCGTTGATCGTGCCGCTGGGCAGATGCTCGGCAGCGAACTCGAAATTGTGCATCGCCAAGCCGTTCTGTGCGATGTTGTTCGCACAGGACATCCGCCGCGCTGCTTCCCGAGCCGCTTGAACGGCCGGCAGCAACAGGCCGACGAGAACCCCAATGATCGCGATGACCACGAGCAATTCGACGAGAGTAAAGGCATTTTGCGTGTGCCTACCATTCCGCAGCGTTTTCTTCATAATGCATTCTCCTAACAATTGACGATATTTTGTTTTGCAAAAAAGGGTGTTTTTCGGACTAGCGATCGGTATCTGAGGGGTTCGCACTTAACGCGATGTGCCTGGTGCGTTGGATTCGCTGGGGGGATTGATGGAGTCCCCCCAAAGAAGCTTGTACACTCGCGATGGCCTTGCCGTCCTTGCGCTCCATCCGAATGTCGACTTTGGTGACCAGACCCGTACTGGGATCTTGCTGGTCGAGCCAGACCTCCCCGGCGTACTCTCGGTTCAGCGCGAACATCGAGGCGGCTCGGTCGCAACCGGCCTCGCAGAGCAACTGGGTCTGGATCATGTTTCGCTCGGACTTGACGGCCTGGCGATGTCTCAGTACCGATCGGATATTCGTGGCAGCTAAGCTGGTGAATACGGCGACAGCGACTAACGCGACGATCAGGATCGCCCCGGATCGCTTGGGTTTTCTTGCGGCTCTCATGGGGACACCTCGGGTGCTGCTCCTGCCGGTTCGGCTTCGATGATCCGATAGCGAGGATCCATTTTTTTGCCAACGACTCGCAGTCGTGTGTTGATCACTTCTCCAGCCGGATTGAGGGCTTGGACGACTAAGGTCTCGGGTTCAAAACGAGCTCGGTAATCTCTGCCGATTTCGTAGCGATCGGTTCCGATCGGCTTGGCCGACGGATCGTCCTTGAGGATGACTCGTCGTTGGACCTGTCCGTCGAGCGATTCGTAAGTGACTTCTTGGCCGGGCATCCCAAGCACGACAAGACTTGGGGATCGATGATCGAATTGGTCGGCTTTGGACAAGTCCTCTCGCCATCGGCTTGCAAGCTGACTGAGTTCTCGTTGCAGATTGGTTTGCTGCTGCATCGATTGCGTCCAGTGCATGGATCGCTCAATGAGGGTTATGCCCAGGAGCATCACCATCGATCCTGCCGCGAGGCTCGCACAGAGCTCCACGAGCATCGAACCTTTGCGTCGGTTTCTCATGGCAAGACCTCCTTGGTCGATACCCATCCGGTCAACTCGACCGAGGTGGGCATTCCAGGCCTTTGCCAATGAATCTGAACAAGGACACGTCCTCGGATAGCTTGACCTGCGCTATGCGTTGATCGAGTCCATCGAGCCCCCCTGCGCTGAGCCATCCGATTTGATTGGCCGCCTCGTGCAAGGCTAATTGGTAATGCTTGGTGTCTTTGGCGACCCCGAGCAGTCGATAGTTCAGTCCGACAACGCCCGTGATCACGGCCCCCAGAAGCAAGGCTGCGATGACTATTTCAATCTGCATTAGGCCACGCGCTTTGTTGCGGCACCTGCTGTTTGTTTTCTTTCGGCTCATGCGTTTATCTCCAGTTGGTATCTGTAGCCAGCACGGATATCAACCCGTACAAGCTTTCCAATACCGCAGAGGTGATCCCAAGGACGGTGATTCCAAAGACGGCGATAAAAAGAGGATGCAGTAGCGATTGCCATTTGGCCCAGCGGTACTGCTTGGGCGAAATTCGGGCGTCTGCAAAGCTCCGCAAGACCCACGCTTGGTTCTTGGCCGACTGATCGACCAACGCTTCTTTCTCTTTGGGCGTCAGCAAACCGACCGACTCAAGGGCTCCGATCCCGTCGGATCCTTGCTCGATTTCGTTGCGTGCTACCAAAAGATCTTTCCGAACACTCGCGTCCCGATGGAACTTGGCCAGCGTCGAAAGTGTGCCGCCTATAGGACGCCCGAATTCGATGGAATTGGCCAACATACGCAGCAACGCACCGCGGGTTTGCTCGGAATTCGCGGGCCGACCCAAGAGCCGCCCAATCCAATTCCTTAAAGTCTCCGACCAGTTCAAAACGAGTGCCAACGCGGTCAATCCGAGCGAAATCAAGGCGGGGAATATCGCGTAACTCAGGACCAGCTTGAGCTTGTTGTATCCGGCGCCTCGCAAATCGAACTCTTCCATCATTCTCAATAGCGTAGGGACGATGAAGAGGTTGAATAGACCCAGCAGATAGAACATCACGAGCGAAACGGCAAACCAGTAGACCAAGGCTGGTTTCAAGAGCGAAGGCTCCTGTTCCAATAGGGCGACCGCGTTTTCGTGACGCAGTTGCTCAAACGTCGGCAGGACAATGCCCCCTTGGAGGCCGAGCCGGAGCGCAAGCACGGTGTCCGAGGGCAGGGCGTCTGGAGTTTGCTCCAAGGCCTCGATCCACGGGACGCCTTGATTTAGCAAACTGGACAATTTAAAAAGTGTTGCGCTGTAGCGTCCGGGGTACTCCGAAGACAACGCGCGAATCAGCGGCTGCAACGGAACCGAATCCCGCGCTGAGGCATGAAGCACTGCCAACAAGCTCGCTTGCTGCTCGTTAAGCCGACTGCCCGGAATCAGCGTGGTGCTGAGCCATGGGAATCGCGCCGGTCTTTGTGTCGGTTCGGCTCGTTGGCCCTTGTTGGATCGGATCATCGCTAGCCTCTCTTTCAACCGCTCAGTGATGTAATCGGGCTGATCAAGGGCAGGAACAACGCGAGCGCCAGGAAGAACACGAATTTGGCGACGAACAACAGGATGATTGGACCGAGCCAATCGTAGGACAAGTTCGCACGGCAATTCCAACGCTCGGCATAGCTTTGGGCTAGCTCGCGAAGCACTCCCGTCGTATCGGTCCCTTGCTGGTGCATTTCCAAAGCAGCGATCGATGAGCCTGCAAAACTCGTCGAACTGCCTTGTGCTCTCCAAGTGGTCGTGGGGTTTGACTCGAAGGCTCTCGAGAGCCGCTTAGATTGAAGCTTGAGGTAAGGCCGTTGGCTGGCTATTCCCGCCGTCGCGACGGCTTGAGCCGCAGGCGCTCCGATCGCAAGAAGCTCGGCCATGGTCCCTGTCCATCGGGCCATGCTTCCAAGGCTCTTCTTGGTCCCACGACGATAAAACGAAATGAAAGAGTTTCCCTCGAGTCGATCCATCGCGTAACTGTAAAGCTTGACCAATCCATACACGGCCAGGATCCCAAAAAGCACCGATGCCAAAAGCGAAACCGGTTGATAAGCGATGAAATCGGAAGTCTGAAGAAACCATTTCGTCAGGGAAGGCAACCGGAGTTCAAAGTCGTCGAACATCGCTTTGAAGGTCGGAACGATCGATACCGACAGGAAGTAAAACAGCAACATCGATGCCAACGCAATCGAAAGCGGATAGTAGAACCTCGATACCATCCCCAAGACCCCCGCAGGCTCCTTGAGCAGCAAACGGTACCATGGCTCCAAGACACCAAAACTCTTCAAATCCGATGATTCCCGAAGCGCCCATGCCCGTAGAACCATCGGCAAGTAGGGAGCCAACAAGGGGTCTTGAACCCATCGCTTCGCTGCGACTTGGCCCTTGAGCGACTCGATGAGCAATAACATTCGTTTCGAGAGAACCTCGCCATCCTGCGACGAACGCCAAACGAGCCAGTCTTGAAGCGGCTTGCTTTGGGCGACCGCTTGGTCGATACGCCGTAGGTAATCGTCCGATGGGAATTGCGGATCGTTGCTCATGACCCAGGGGCTCCGAGTTTCGTAAGTAGTTCGACCATCGGCCAAAACACCGTGATCGCAGTGAACCCTGTGATCGCCCCCCCAAATGCGAGGTAGGCGACAAAAAAGATGCGAGCAAAATAACTCGGTAGACTCCAGTGCTTGGCCACACCTCGGAACCAAAAACGCCAAACCATCGGGATGGCGATGAGCAATACACCCATAGCCAACGCCATCCAGCCAAGATGACTGTAGAGCCAATCCATCCAGCGATAACCTGGCCCGACGACCAAACCCGAGTTCTCGTAGAATTGTCGCATCTTCGGTTGCATCACCCAAACCGAATGAATCAACGCCAACGAGGCGACAAACGCTACCAACCAGAGCCAAAATGCGTAAACCTCAGATCGATTTACGAGCCGATCTCCACGCAGTCCCGTCTGGACCCAAGGATCCAGTGCACTCAGGTCCCGCGACGAATCACCGGCCGAATCACTCGCCTCTGGAGCACTGCCAAGCCATGCCGAAAGAGCTTCTAAATAAGCTGGTTGGACTGATGGATCGGACTTGAGCGCCCCAGAAAGACTCTGCCCGAGCCCGACATTGACCGCCGCGCGATGGCTGATCCCCTGCAACCAATCGATCACCGATGTCGGAGCACCTGGGAAACGGATCGGCACTCCCGCCTCAATCAATTTTGCAACCTGGCCGTTAAAAGCCAGCAGATCAGACATCTGGAGACTCTCAAGTCGGTCGTAGGAAGGACTGGAATTCGAACTCATGGCAACGGGTCGATAAGGGAAAACCAACGCAACTCCAGCCGAGCGAAAGCCCGACTCGCAACGTTGGTCTACTTCACCGATGCGCCACGTACCCGGATTTATTCAATCGACGAAAAAAATTTATTTCAGACGTCGGTTTCCTTTGCCCCCCGAATTCAAGGATGGAGCAAACGCAATTGCCCGGCCGCAATCCCCGAATCGTTCGGCGGGATCCGCCGATGAAAAAGGGCTTGCCATCCGGCTCGCGCTAGCCGATCGTCGGCAAGCTCCACGAGCAAGCGATTCTGAAAAACCCCACCGGTCAAACCGACTCGCCGAGACTCGGCCAAAGGCGAGGCCAGATACCCTAAGGTATCGACGAGCAACTGGGCGATCGCTCCATGGACCCTATAGGCTATGCAGCCGACACCGATGCCATTTCGCAGGTCCCCGAGCACCCGAGCCAAAACCCCTCGCCCATCGATCTCGTAGAGCGATCCTTCCCGCGCGATCGTGAAACGATACTCTTGGGCGTCCTGTTCGATCCGGCCTAGGTTTCTTAACCGATCCGCACCCCTATCGATCGCGTAGCGTGTCGCACGATCCTCGAGCACCATCGGTGCATGCCCCTCGTAATGGCTCACATGGACCAAACCCAACAACGAGCAGATCGCATCCAACCACCGCCCCATGCTGCTGCTCAAGACGCTGTGCTCCTGCGATGTGGCCAGACGGACATAGTCGCAACGCTGAGTCTCAGAGAGCTGCGCCCATGGGGACTGCTGAGCCCAATCGCAACTGGCTCGGACCTCTTCGAACCCAATCCCCGCATCCGTCAGTAGCCCAAGAGCCGATCGCCATGGGTTCCTTGCCGACACGTCTCCCTTGGGCAACCGAAAGGGTCGCAAACGACCTAGTCGGGTCATTTCATGGCCCTCGATGGCTATCAACTCTCCACCCCACACCTCTGCTGGGCCCCCG
>JAPLNM010000104.1 GCA_026692845.1 Planctomycetota bacterium
AACAAGCACAATGGCAAAGGGAGTTTCGACTAGGTCTTTTGCGAAACCTGAGCTTTTGAAACCAGATCATTTTTGAAAGGGAACATCCTCGGAACCTGTATGGCAAAAAACGAAGAAGCATTTGAAGTAGAGGGTACCGTAATCGCGGCGCTTGCGAACACGCGTTTCAAGGTTCAGTTGGAGACGGGATCTGAGGTGCTGGCCCACGTTGCGGGCAAGATTCGTAAGAACTTCATTAGGATTGTTCCCGGGGACAAGGTTCGCGTCGAGCTTTCGCCTTATGATTTGACCAAGGGCCGCATTGTATTTAGAGAACGCTAGGAGGCGCCCGCGATTGGAAATCGTTTTTGGGATAACTCCCAAGAAAAACCCATCGCGGTCGAATGCTGGTAAGTTTGCGGGATTCCTTGGGAGCCTGCTGGCAGTCGTTAGATGCTTTTGAATTTGAATTTGAATTTTTTGAAGTTGGGCTTTTTGAATTTGAGCTTTTTGAATTTGAGCTTAAGGAGCGCTTGTCTATGAGATTTCGAAGGTTAGCCATTGCGGGCATGTCCGCAGCAAGTTTTGTAGGTTCGGGTGCACTGGTTTGCATGCCGACTTCCACGGTATTTGGCCAAGACACCAAGGTCCTTGAGATTCCTGGGTTCGAGGCATCGAGCGCTGAGGGGACCGATGTGGTCACCTTGTCGATCGCTCCTTTGGACCGATTGCTCCCGGACATCACCCACATGATGCGGATCTCTGGAGCTGGTGCACAGAGCGGTCTGATCACCGGTGCGGTCAATGGATACACCAGCGGTATCGACCGTGCGCGTCCTATCGGTGGTTTCGTCAAACTCAGCAGTGCAGGGCTCCCGATGGGGGTCTTGGCTCTCCCTATCAGCGACTTAGACGAGTTCCTTGGCGGTCTGGAATTGTTCGGCGAAGCTGAGGATTTGGGAGAAGGCCTCTACAGCATGAACCTTGGGCCCAATACCCTCTTTGCCCAGCACAAGGGGGATTGGTTGTTTGTTTCAACGGCCGAGGACGCGCTCGAAGGCGCTCCGGAGAACCCAGGGTCGCGAATCGAAAAGATGGCGGCCAAGAACGATTTGATGTTCGAGGTCAATGTTCAAAACATCCCTGACGAATTGGTCGACTTGCTGACGAGCCAAATGCGAACGGGTTTCGAGCAAGCCATGGAATCCCAGTCGGGAGACCTGAGCGATGCGGAGATTGAAGCCAACCGCGTCCAAGGCGAGCAAGCGATGAAGTCGCTCGAAGAAGCCATCACCGATACCGATCGCTTCGTCTTCGGACTGGGTATCCATCCGAAAGAAAAGAACTTGACGATCGACTTCGGCGCTCAAATGGTCGAAGGCTCCCGGTATGCCAAGCAACTCGGTTCGATGAAGACGATGATGTCCAAACTCTCCGGACACATTGCCGACTCCAACGCCATCAGCGCCAAGACCATGACCTTGTTCGCACCGGAAGATGCAGCGCAAATGCAAGCCAGTGTCGATCAAGCCAAGAAGGTGGTCTACAAACAAATCGACGACCAAATCAACAACACGGCCGTCTCGGAAAAGGTCAAAGAGTACTTCGACCGACTCGTCAAAATCCTGACCGATTCGAGCAGCGAAGGTGCTGTCGAAGCGGCCATCAGCGTCTCGACCGACCCATCGCTCAATGCCGTCGCGGTGTTCTCGCTTGCCGATGGGACCAAAGTCGAGGCACTGGCCCAGGATCTTGCTAACGAAGCGACCAACGCAGGGGCTCCGATCTCGGTCAAGCTCATGTCGGGCAAGCACCAAGGGGCAAACCTCCACAACATCTCGGTTCCACTGCCCTACAACGCAGACGATAAGCTCCGCAAGATCGTCGGAGACGATCTCAAGATCGCCATCGCAACGGCTCCCAAAGCCGTTTACCTGTCGGTCGGAAAAACTGCCGAAGGTTCCCTCAAAGCTGCACTCGATGCCAACGCCGGAGACAAAAAGATCGCCGGTGTGCCTGCCCGGATGCGATTGAGCCTTTCGCAAATTCTCAACTTTGTCCAAACCATCGAATCGAACCCAGTGGTCGATGGGATGCTCTCGTCGCTCAACAGCGGCGAAGACATGATCATGTACGACAGCCAAATCATCGAACGCGGTGGAGTCAACCGAATCACCATCCAAGACGGCGTAATCAAAGCCGCCGCAGGTGGGGCTCGTGCTGGGATGGCTGGACAAGGCGGCTTCTAAGCTGTCTGGAATTCAGCGATGATTCCATAAACCGTTGCAACAACGAATAACGAACCGGTGGTAACCCCGCCGGTTCGTTCGTTAAACACCCATATTTTTTCGACTGCTTTGTCGTTCCCACCGGAGTGCGCGTGAAGCTCATCATCGCCATCGTTCAGCCCAATCGGCTCGAGCCGATCAAGGAAGCCCTTAGCCAAGTCGAGGTCTTTCGACTGACCGTCGTCGATTGCTTGGGATACGCCAGGCAAAAAGGAGACCAAAACCTCCATCGAGCTCCCGACGGATCCATCCATCTGCTGAGGAAATTGCAGCTCCAAATCGCCGTCAACGAGGAGTTCGTCGAACCGACCGTCCAAGCCATTTTGCGCGTTGCAAAGACCGAGCAGGATGGACGCATTGGGGACGGAAAGATCTTCGTCGTACCCCTCGAAGAATGCGTTCGAATTCGAACCGCAGAACGTGGTCCTGAAGCGATTTAACCGATCGGGTGAACATTGATGTTAGACCAACCACTGATTGAACTTAGAGACGTAGCCAAAGTCTATCAACTCGATGAGGTCGAAGTCCGCGCCCTAGATGGCGTAGACCTCGTAATGCAACGCGGCGAGTACTCTGCCTTGATCGGTCCGAGTGGTTCGGGCAAGTCCACGCTGATGAATACCTTGGGATGCCTCGACCGACCTACCCGCGGTAGCTACAAACTCGATGGAATCGAAGTCGTCAACATGGCTGCCGACGTACGGGCTCGAATCCGTAACAAGCAGATCGGATTCGTATTCCAAAACTTCAACCTCTTAGCCCGAACCAGCGCCCTGGAAAACGTCGAATTGCCGATGCTCTACGGCGAAGGAAGAACCACTCGCCAGCGACGCGATCGGGCCAAAGAACTCCTGAGCCTCGTCGGACTCGGGGATCGACTCGATCACCACCCTGGACAACTCTCGGGTGGACAACAACAACGCGTCGCAATCGCTCGGGCTCTGTCGACCGATCCGTCCATACTTATGGGGGATGAACCGACCGGGAACCTCGACTCGCGAACCAGTCGCGAAGTGATTGAACTTTTCAAGCAACTCAATGAGACCAGGAATCTGACCGTCATCCTAGTGACTCACGATTTAGGCGTCGCGCGCAATGCCAAACGGAACATTGTTCTGCGCGACGGGAAAATCATTTCCGATACGACGGATCACGAACAAGCCGCAGCGGCGCTCAAGGCGTCGTCGGAACTTTGATCGTCAGCGTATCGTCTGGCGGTCGTAGATGCTCTCGCTGCGTCAATCGGACAAACTCGTTGGCTAAATAAGCCTTATCGACCCGCATGAGATTCTGTTCGAGCACATACTCGATCGCCGAATGCGCCTGCGAAAATCGCATTTCGAGGATCTTGGCCACCACCGCTTCGTTCTGCATGTTGTTGCCTAGTACCTCGACCTGATCTCCCAACCGATGACCTTCGTCTCGGACCTGGTTCCACAAAATCGGCTTGACCCTAAACGACAATCGATCCCCGTAACGGACATGGTAGTACTCGCCGTCGAATGCGAAACGTTCCATCACATGGTCGCTGGGAATCCAACCATCGATCTTGTCGCGGTCCTCGGGGTGGAAGGCTTCGAGCCCTTGTTCGGGCCAGATCGCATAGATACCAAAATCCGGAAGTATTGGCCAACCGATCATCCCTCGTTCCCCCCTTGTGCTGCATACTGCTTGAGCGTCTCGATCAACTTTTGCAAACGCACCTGAGCCAAAGGCAAAAGGGAATCCGATAGGTCCTCGAGCTGACGCACACTCAAGGTCGATTCTTGCAGGTACTGCTCCCATTGCATTGCCAATTGAGGAACCAGTTTGGTTCGCTGCTCGCACATCTGACGACGCGCTGTGGCCCGCTCGAGCGCTCTGCGCTCGAACATGCAAGACGTTTCATCCTCGGCCCGCGATTTAGCTTGGCAACGCAATAGATCCCCTCTGGCTTCGGTCCAGCGTTTTTGAGAAATGCGCAATTGATCGGCCCAATACTCCGGCAATTCCTTGCTCAACCACATCGAGATCCTCTGGAATTGATCGCGGATGTCGTCGGAGTTGTGCACAGAGGAATCCCTGAGCGATTCAATCGCCGAAGAAAACCGTTCGAGCGCTTCGATGCTTTCAACGTTGGCTTTAGCCATGGCCTCGCTGGTACTCTTCGATAAGCTCGGCCTTGCGGATCAAATAAGGGACATGACGCTCGCTAGCATCGATCAGACGGGCAAGCTGCTTGAGCTCCTGCTCGAATTGGGCCGCAAATTTCGCGTGCTCCTGATCCCGCCAACTCGAAGACAACTGCTGCATCTGACCAGAGAGCTTGGACGTCGAATCGGCCAAGTTCCCTGAGAAACGCTTGAGCATCATCGCAAACTGACGCAGTTGCTCCGGATCGACGATCGCTTGTGTCACGGCCAAAGCCTCCTAGGCCGCCTCGCTCGCCGAACGCTCGGCTCGCTTACGCAGCTTCTCTTGGTAACTTGCAAGATCGATCACGTTGGTCGCCAAGCCCAAGGCTCGCAAAAATCGGATCGCTTGGAACGTAATATCGAATTCCCACCACTTGTGACCATGCTGAGCCAATCTCGGCAAGGCATGATGATTATTGTGCCATCCTTCGCCATAAGCAACGATCGCAACCCACCAAAGATTGCGGCTGTCGTCGCGCGTCTCGTAGTTCTTGTATCCCCAAATATGCGAAGCGGAGTTTACAAACCACGTCACGTGCAACACGGCGACCATCCGTAGACAAACAGCCCAGACCAACCAGGAAACCGCCAAACTCTGGCCTCCGATCCAGTACCCGATCCCGGCAAGAGCCGCCCCAAAGACAATGTGGATAGGCAAAAAGAAACGCTCGAAAAACATCAGACCCTTGTCCTTGACCAAGTCCGGCACCCAATGCTTGGCAAATCCATCAAAGTCGCCGTTGTCGGTCGAAAAGGCCAACCAAAACATGTGCGCCCACCAAGGCCCCTCGTGCGGCGAATGCGGATCCCCAGGCTGGTCGCTGTAGGCATGATGCTTGCGATGGTTGGCCGTCCAACTGATCGGTCCACCCTCGCCAGCCAAAACGCCAAAGAACGTCAGCGTGTACTTGACCCAGCCCGGAACATCCAGCCCCGTGTGCGTCAAAAGCCGATGATAACCCAAGCAAATCCCCAAGCTGCCGTTGATCCAGTGGATCAGGACACACAAGAACAACCCACTCCGAGAGAATGTCCAAGGAGCAGCCAGGGCTCCAAGGTGCAAGGCGACCAGCCATGCGGTCGCTCCCCACTGAATGTGATAGACCTCAGGGATCCGCGGCTGGGTTTTCGTACCCGATCGGACCGTAACGCTCGACTCAAACGCTTCGGTGCTTGGACTCAATGCCGGCGCATGCAACTCGGCATGATGGGCCTTGCGGCCGTTCAAAACGTGATTAGCCGACGATTCGTGTTCAGATGGATGACTTCGCATGTCAGTTCGCTTTGGGAGCTCGCTTAGTGGAATGAAAAATACAAACAGTACCGCAAGAAGAGTAGCGTCTGGGGGGCCCTGGGAGCGAAGGCGGCAAGTCTTTTGCGTGTCAAAGTTTTGTAAAACCCGTCGATAAGCAAGTCAAATACCCCATTTAAGGGGATTTCACATCGTTTGTTGCGATAAACAGCACTTGCCTTGTGAACTTGCGCCCTAAACTAACGTAAAGACTTTTTCTGACCTAGGCTCGCATTCACCCCGGCACTAGACATTAATCTTACTTATTGACTGGTTTTGCATGCTACAGCAATCGAGTGAACAGCCCTCTGGGGCGCAGTTAACCCAACGCGAGCTTCTGCGCGAGTTGCTCGCAGAGCTTTTGCTGCGTTTGGATGTTCCGCATGAACTTTCTGCCGTCTCCCAATCGCTTAGCGACGCGATGTTGGACGATGCTCGCACGCCCGACGCGTTGGCCATGTCGGTCATGCGAGCCGGGACGGCCGTGGGCCTGAGGATGGCTCCGTTGGAATTGAGCATGGTCGATATCTGGGAACTGTTGCTCGACGAGTTCCCGGTGGCCGTTGTGTATCAGTCCAGCACTGGTGAGCAGCACGCAGCGGTATTCTCGCACGTGGCCGGTGGACGCGTCGATGCAACCTTGCTTTCGGCCAAGACCAAGCGATCTGATTCGCTTACTAGGCGTCAATTGTCCGCATTGCTTTCCCGGGGCCGATCGCATCAGTATTTCATCGCCGAGCCGTCGCTGAGTTGTGAGAAGATGACTTCGAGTCATGAGCCTGACCAAGCTCGCATTCCCAAGGTGCATGACGATCACGATTCGCATCACCATGCCGAACACATCTCCCCGCAGAAGCGATTGCTCAGGCTCCTGAAGCTTGAGTCGAAGGACATTTGGGCATTGGGTGTCTTCACGCTGGTGGTAAGCTTTTTGGACCTAGCAACACCGTTGGCTGTCGAGCAGATGGTCACGACGATCGGATTTGCGTCGGTTGTCCAGCCGTTGATTTGGATCGCATTGTTGTTGTTTGCAATCTTGACCCTCTCGGCGGTGATCAAAGCATTGCAGGTCTTCATTGTCGAAATCCTACAGCGCCGAATGATCGTGCGGATTGTCGGAGATCTTGCCGAGCGACTTCCGAGGTTGGAGCGTTCAGCGATGGATGGAATCCATGGTCCGGAATTGGCGAACCGATTTTTCGACGTCATGACGATGCAAAAAGCGACCGCCTCGCTCCTTTTGGACCTGTTGGCTCTGGCGATCCAAACCTTGGCTGGATTGCTTCTGTTGGCTGTCTACAGTCCCTATCTCTTGGCCTTTGACCTGATCCTCTTGATGGCCATGACCGTGATGATCTATGCCTTGGGACGAGGCGGTGTCCGGACGGCCATCGAAGAGTCCTTGATCAAGTATCGAATTGCGCACTGGTTGCAGGACATCATCGGCAATCCCAATGCCTTCCAAGTTCACGGGGGTGGTTCATTGGCCGTCGACCGAGCCAATCGCTTGGTCGTCGAGTACCTCGGCGCCAGGCGCAAGCATTTTGCGGTTTTGATCCGGCAATCTCTGTTCGCATTGCTCCTCTATGCGGTATCGATTTCCGCGTTGCTCTCGCTCGGCGGTTGGCTGGTGCTCAACAATGCTTTGACGATCGGCCAGTTGGTAGCTAGCGTGTCGGTTGTGGCCGTCGTTGTCGGCGCGTTTTCCAAGGTTGGCAAGAGCCTCGAGTCGTTCTACGACTTGATGGCAGCGACCGACAAAGTCGGACACTTGATCGATCTGCCGACGGTTCCGCCGACTCGGCCCTTAATTGCGGGAATCGGACCAGTCGAGGTTCGCTTCCGAGATCTGGTGCTTCATACCGGTAGAGAGCACATTGCGATTCCGAATATTTTGATTCCATCGGCAGAGCATGTGGCGATTTGTTGCGAAGGCCACTCGGGCAAGACCTTGCTCTTGCAGACGATCGCCGGTCTGAGGAACCCTTATTCAGGGCTTTGCGAAATCGGCGGCATCGACTCGCGCGATGTCAATCGCTTTGCCGATGGATCGATGGTTGGTTTTGCCTCCGACGTCGAGATATTCCACGGTACGCTTCAAGAAAACATCACGCTGAATCGACTTTCGATCCACGATTCGGACCTCCGAGATGCCCTGCAACTCGCGGGACTTTGGGACGAAGTCCTTTCGCTTCCCATGGGCCTTGACACCATGTTGCAGACCGACGGCTTTCCACTGAGTCGATCCCAAGCACACCGATTGATGATCGCTCGGGCCATCGTCTCGCGCCCGCGACTGTTGCTCATCGACGGCAGTCTCGATAAGCTCGGTCCTCGGCTCAGGCAGCGTGTTTGGGATAACCTCCGCTCCGATCTGCAACCTTGGACCATGCTGGTCGTGACGCATGACTTGAACATCATCAACAGTTGTGACAAACGAATCGAACTGACTCCCCCCGAAAACGCGCACCACTAATGGCTACACTCACCGAATCGCCAACTGCCGAATCCCGCGGATCTGAATCGTCACGCCCGCGTCGGATGATCCGCTTGCGGCCGACGAAGGACCTCGGAGAACGCTTTCCTGCAATGCACTTGGTCAGGTCCAGTTGGTACGCCCGTGGACTCGCCCGTGCACTGCTGCTGTTGATGGTCATGCTCTTGGCCGCCTCAATATTCCTGCCCTGGCAACAGTCGATCCGAGGCGATGGTCAAGTCACCGCCAGGCTCCCGCAACTGCGACGCCAAGCGGTCGAAAGCCCTGCCAAAGGGATCATCTTCTCGACTCGGCCCGATCTTCGCGAAGGCTCCTTGGTCGACGAAGGGGAAATCATCATGGAAATCAAACCCTTTGCCGAAGACGCCGAAAGACTCACACAAGAAGCCGTCAAGGCCGTCCAAGATAAACTCGCAACGTATCGCCTGATCCTCGAAAACAACCGCCTCCAAGTCGAGTCGGTTCGCATGCAAGGACAACAGGCAATCGCCGGGTCGGAGGCCGAAGTCCGCGGCGCAACGAACGGCTGGGAAAAAGCCACCCGGGATGTCGAGGACCAACTCGCTCGCTTCAACCAAGCCAAACTCGAACGCGAACGATTCCAAGGTCTTAAAGTCGACGTGATCTCCGAAGTCGAATTCATCAAACTCGAAAACAAAGAACTCAGCGAATTGGCCAAACTCGAAGGAAGCATGGCTAACGCCAAAAAATCCTACAACGACCTCGACGCCAAAGAACGTGACCTCGAAGGCAAACGCAACGAAGTCAACCAAAAGATCCTCCAAGCACAAAACTACATCGATAAAGCACTGACCGATGTCAACAACACCCAAAAAGAACTCAACGATGTCCTGACCAAACAAGGGGAACTCAACCGACTCAAAGTCCCGGCCCCAAGCCGTGGGCGAATCCAATCCATCCGAGGTCAAGCCGGTACCAGCTCCGTCAAAGAAGGGGACGTGCTATTCGAAGTCGTTCCAGAGACCGAGGACCTTGCCGTCGAAATGACCGTCCGTGGTGTCGATGCGCCCTTGATCCACGTCGGTGATCCTGTCCGCTTGCAATTCGAAGGTTGGCCTGCGATCCAATTCGTCGGCTGGCCATCGGTCGCCATCGGTACCTTTCCCGGCGAAGTGATTGCTATCAATCCGACCGACTCCGGAAAAGGAATCTTCAATATCGTCGTCGGACCGCCTCAGAATGGGAAAGATAGCCAAAAGTTAACGAATGTAACGAATGTATCGGATATTCAGTGGCCCGACAGTCGATACCTACGCCAAGGAGTCCGAGCTAACGGTTGGGTAATACTCAAAACAGTGCCACTAGGTTACGAGATATGGCGTCAACTCAATGGATTTCCGATAACGATCAGCGATTCGGAGCCCGTCCAGGACAAAGAATCCAAGGAGCCCAAGGCTCCGAAGATCAAGTAATAACGCTGGCAAAACGCCAATTGGCGAGACTTTGCAAAACCGCACTCGCCTTTGCCCCGATCAGATTTGCCCCGATCAGATTTGCCCCGATCAGATTTGCCCCGATCGCATGTGCGGTTATTGCATTTGCGGGAGGACTTTTGCTTCTGATCGGCTCGCACTGGGCCTTGGCCCAAGAGCCTAGCCCGCGATCAAGTTCGTCGCAGCCGCCTACGGGCCAAAGTCCCCCGGGCGCTATTCCCCCGGGCGCCATTCCTCTGAAGATCTCTGGCAAGTCGCTTCAAGAACTCGAGCTAATGCTCAAAGCATCGCGCGTGGAACTTGGGCAGCGATTGGCCGACCAAGACGCCGTTGCGAAGGAGAAGCAGGATGTAGACCCGTTGCGCGATGGAGAGAAGCGGTTTCTGGAGCTCGAAGCGATCATCAAAAAGCGACGCGATGAGCGTCAGCGGGAGCTTTTGCAGCTTCCAAAGACTCCTTTGGGACCCCGGATACCGGTAGATCCGGCCTGGGTAGATCCGGCCTGGGTAGATCCGGAGTTGGTCCAACCCGTGCCAGTCCCCCCAAACCAGCCGGGTGGGTCCGAGTCGACGACGCTCCAAGCTGATCTTGAACTTGGCGAATCGCTGTTGCTTGCCGATGTGATCGCCTCGACTTTCCGTTCGTTTCCTGAGATCGAGATCGCACGACTCGAAGCCAACATCGCACGTGGCGAGATTACGCAAGCCAACGGAGCGTATGATTTGCACTTGGATTATTTCAGCCTCAATCAGCCTGTGGGGTACTATGAAAACAGCCGCTCTGGAGTCAATCTATCGAGGCAATTGTGGTGGGGTGGTTATGCCATCGCAGGCTATCGAATCGGACGAGGTGCGTTTGAACCTTGGTACAAAGAACGCGAAACGAACAAAGGTGGCGAGTTTCGAGTCGGTTGGGTTCAACCCCTTTTGCAAGGCCGAGCGATCGATCCGTATCGGGTTGCTTTGTTTCAATCCAATCTGAATCAACAAGCCGTAGCGCCGGAGATTCAGCAGAATGTGTTGGGAGCAAGTCTCGCGGCTGCGTCGTCCTATTGGGCTTGGGTCCAGGCCGGCAATGTGCTTCGATCCCAAGAGCAGTTGTTGCAACTTGCGATCAAGCGAAACGACGGGCTCAACAAACTCCTTGAGCGGGGGCTTTCAACCCGACAAGAGCTCTCCATCAATGCGCAGACGATTTCCGAGCGGCAGTTGAAGGTCTTCGAATCCCAGCAGAAGTTTCGAGATACGGCTTTCAAGTTGGCGATTTTCTTGCGAGACGAAAACGGCACGCCGATGCTAGCTCGCCCCGAGTGGTTGCCGGTTGATTTTCCTCGCATTGAGCGACTCGAACTTCAGGACTTTGAGACTGCTTTTCTTGAAGCCCAACAAAGGCGTCCCGAGTTGGCGCTGATCAGCATCGACTTGCAAAAGCTTCGATGGGATTTGGAGTTGGCACGGAATCAAACCCTTCCAAATTTGGACTTCACCATTCAAGCCGTCCAGGACGTGGGGGATCAATCCACATCGCTCAATGACAAGCAGGATTTTGTCCTGGAATCCGGGGTCGTCGGGGGCGTGCCTGTGCAGCGCCGCAAAGCCAGAGGCAAGATGGAGAGCACCTTGGCCAAGCTCCAGCAGGTCGAGCAGAAACGCTGGTTCATGTCCAACAAAATCGAGATGGATCTTCGGGTGGCGCGAAACGCCTTGGAAGTCAGCCGCGAAATGGTTTTGCGAAGCGACCAGTTGCTCCGAGAGACCCGAGAGACCTTGGAATATTTCCGTAGAGAGTTCGCTTCAGGAAACCAGGACTTTTTGTTCCTTTTGGCCCAGGAGGCCAAAGCGACCGAGGCGGAGATCAAGTTGCTTGATGCAGAGCAGGAGTACTACTTTGCCTTGGCGAAACTCCAAGCCGTTCTCGGATTGGATCCGCTCGAGCAGTCCTTGGGTTTGGATCAATCCATCGCGGGCCAGCAGCCCCAGGTCATTCCTCCCGGGGCAATTCCTGAAGCGAATCGCTAGCACGCCCACAGGGCGAGACGCTTTCTTCCCGATGCGCCAGCATTGGTCTTAGCCCGGCGGGCGACAATCCTCTGCCATCAGTGCGTAAGCCACCGGACTTGGGAGCTCCCCCCCTAAACGCGGCATCCTTGGGGGCTTATATAAACTCCTCGCCGTTGGCTGCGGGTTAAACAACGTTTCGCTTTTTGCGATTTCTTGTGTCGTGTGAATACCAGGGTCATTTGACTTGCTTCCCATGCTCGATGGTTGGTTGCGCGGCAAAGCCCGCTTCACCCACCCTACGAGAAACACAATACAGGTACTAGCCAAACCCGCGGCTGGCGCCCATGCGGCTCTCGGCCGTTGCGCCTGCGGCTTATGCCACGTACGAGGAATCCAAACGTCAATGCAAGCATCAGCGGGGCAGGGCAGGGGGCTGAACTTGAGTAAACCTACGATTCGCTCGGAAATTCTTCCCCTATGGACATTTTCACCGTCATAAACCTCACGCGCTAGCCTATCAACTACCGATACGATTCCCATCGTGTCGTGGCTAGCAGTTTTGCCGATTGCGATTTTGCAGCTTGCGACTTTACTTTTGGGGTATCTAGAGGCGGATTGGTCCAATGAAGACACAAAACAGGCGGCGTTTCCTCCTTGAATTGCAAAACTCATTGCGCTTCGTATGCGTTCTTGGCGCAGGTACCTGCGCGGCGATCTCTTGCGTTTCTGTTCGTGTTCAAGCTCAAGAGAACAACGGGCTAGCCAAGGCAAGCCACCTCAAAGCAACCGACCTCAAAGCAACCGAACTCAAATCAACCGAGCCGTGCGATGCTGGCGGCAACACGTCGGCTGGCAGCCTATGCGACGATCCGACCGGCTCGGCAGAACGTGGCAGCGCGATGTCTGGCGCCCGTGGGGCTGGCCAAGCCGCATGCGATGCGGCGCCAGGGGCTTGCGATTCGCTCGGTGCGTCCGGTGGAGCCGCACCGGATGAGTGCGTGCTGTTCCCATCGCTTGCGGCGACTCGCAAAGAGTGGGAGCAAAGCGGCTTTGCACTCCAGAACAACCTGACCCAGTTTTATTTCGGGAACACCGCCGGCGGAGTCGAACGGGATTTCCGCTACGCCGGGCACGGCGATTACTTGGCGAACTTTGACTTCGGGAAACTCATTGGCAAGCCGGGTGCCTTTCTGAAACTCAGGGCTGAGCATCGTTTCGGAGAGACGATCAATGACGCGACAGGCGTGGTCTTGCCACCGACGATCGCCGGTGACCTGCCCGTGCTCGATAGCACGAACATCTACTTGACGAACTGCTTGTTTACCCAAGCTCTATCGGAGAGTTTCGTCCTTTTTGCAGGTAAACTCGACACGCTCGATGGGGACATGAACGCTTTTGCTCATGGACGGGGGATCCGACAGTTCTCCAATGGAGCCTTTGTTGCCAACCCGATCGCTCTGCGAACAATCCCTTACTCGACGCTCGGCACCGGGATGGCTTTCTTGATGGAAGGCGAGCCATGGCTGATTTTCAACGTTTTGAATGCGACCGATACGACGCGAACCGTCGGCTTGGATCAGCTCTTCAACGACGGGGTTGCTCTAGCGAGCGAAATGCGTATTCCAACGAACTTTTTCGGTAAGCCCGGTCATCAGCTCATCGCTGGGACTTGGAACAGCCGGGAGTTCACTTCGCTCGACCAGGACCCTCGGATTCTATTCCCGAATGTACCGATCGCCAAGCAATCCGGTTCTTGGTCGATGTACTGGAACTGCGATCAGTACTTGGTCTCCGATCCGTCGAATCCCAAGCGAGGTTGGGGCTACTTTGGCCGAGCCGGTATCGCCGACCAGGGGACCAATCCGTTAGGCTACTTCCTGAGCGGAGGGATTGGAGGATCGAGTCCGATGCAGAGCCGGCAACGGGATTCGTTTGGAGTCGGATACTACTATGCGGCGACAAGCAACGACATCGCGCCGTTTATCAACACCATCTTTGGTGGTTTTGCAGACGGCCAAGGCGTCGAGATGTTCTACAACATCGCGACGAGAAAACGCTTGACGATCACTCCGGACTTGCAAGTCCTGGTGCCATCGCGTCAGGAGATTGACCCGGCGCTGCTTGTTGGCTTGCGAGCCAACTACAACTTCTAAGGGCCCGTTGTTCTGAGGATCGGATTCAGTGCACAGCAGACTGTATCCACTTACGCTTTGGCTTCGGACCAGAGGAGTTCCAAGTGTGTTAGCACTTCGAGTAGCAATAGCTGGTTGGCTAGTGATCCTTGCTAGCCTAGCGACTTGTTCGGCACAGCAAGTCCTTGAGGCGGAACCCTCCGGACCGATGGCAAGTTTCCCGAGTGGGGTATACGAGCCGGGTATGCCGATGGTTAGCGCATCGGACATGTCAAGCTTTGGCGACCTAGGAGCGATCGATTCCCCACGCTCTTTTGTCGGAGGGACTTTTTCGGAGACCGACGCGTTGAGCATGGGATTGAATTTCAACGAGTTCCCCAAAGACTATCGCAATGGATTGCTTATTACCAAGGACCGATGGGCGGTGAAGTTTGGTGGGTATGTCAAGGCGGATTTGATCCATGACAGGGACCCGATCGACTCGACAGATTTCTTTGATCCTGCGAATATTCCTGTCGGCGCGTTGGATCGAACCAATACCCGATTCCATGCCAGGCAAACCCGCTTGAATATGGATGCTCGATGGATCACCGATGCCGGAACTCCCCTGCGGTTCATGGTCGAAGGGGACTTCTACGGTTCCGGAAATACATTTCGACTCCGACACGCTTATGGGGAATACGACCACTGGATTGTCGGACAAACCTGGACGACCTTTACCCATCGAGCCGCGCTTCCCAACACGCTCGATAATGTCGGGGATGTCGCTAGCGTCGGACGCCGGCAAGCTCAACTTCGCTACACGCGCAAGTGGTACGGTGACCGCTGGTCATGGTCCACATCGATTGAAAACCCCAATGCACAACCCGATGAATTTCTCCTGGAAAACAACTTGGGGATGGTTCGCAATCCTTTGCCTGATCTGGTCACACGCTTGCGGTATACCGCCGATCGAGGCCAGTTTCAGTTAGCTGCCCTGGGGCGTCAATTGGCCTACGAACCGACCTTGGAGCCTGTGCGCACCGCGCCTGGCGGTGGTCTCAACGGCACGTTCTTTCTCGATATCGCCAAGCGTTGCAGAACGTATGGCGGAGTGCTTTGGGGACAAGGGATCGGCAGTTACCGCGACTTGCCCGACTACGCCTTGGTCACCGACAACCAAGGCAAGACACTCGATTCTCTAGCTTGGTACTCCGGACTGACCCACCAATGGAACTCCAAGTGGTCGACGAATCTAACGTTCAGCGAAGGGACCGTTTCAAACCTACCAGGGCAATCCCTCGATAGCATCCATCGTTTGAGATACTTTGCGGTGAACTTGATATGGCAGCCGAATCCCTATTCTTTCGCCGGGGCGGAATACTTGTGGGGCACCCGCGAAAACTTCGGTTTGGATCAATCGGAAGCCAATCGTTTTATGGTCAGTTTTGGATTTCTGTTGCCTTAGCATCTGGGCATAATCCATTCGCGTTTCTGCCCCTCTCGCGGCCGATGCACTCTTTCTGTGTAAATTTACAGAATCTCTTGAATCCGATAGGATGAACCCGTCCGAAGCTTCGGGTGCGGCTTCTCATGACCGCCTGCTTGCAACCTCCTGCTTGCAACCTCCTTGCTTGAACCAAGCTCCAACCCCACGCCTAATCGCACACTATGGCCCACCAACCGATCCGCGAGAGCACCGACAAGATCCCCGTCCCAAGGGTAGCCAAGTGGCTCGTCCCGGTAAAACGCTTCATGCACATCGAGGCTACCAGCGGCGTGGTCTTGATGCTCTCGACCATGATCGCGCTGATCATCGCCAACTCCCCATGGGATGCAGCCTTCGAAAAATTCTGGCATACCCATGTGGCCTTCGAGTTCGGGAAACTCAAAATCGACGGACACCTTGGCCATCTGATCGTCAACGATATCCTCATGACCATCTTCTTCTTCGTCGTGGGCCTAGAAGTCAAGCGCGAAGTGGTCACCGGCGAACTGCGGGACCCTCGCAAAGCCCTTCTTCCGATCGTCGGAGCCCTCGGTGGGGTCGTCACGCCAGCCCTGATTTATCTAGCGTTGCAATTTGGCCAAGTCGGCCAACGCGGTTGGGCGATACCCATGGCCACCGACATCGCCTTCGTCGTCGGTATCCTGGCTCTGTTCGGATCCCGCGTCCCGTTCGGTCTGAAAATCTTCCTGCTGACCCTGGCGATCGTCGATGATATCCTTGCTGTTCTAGTCATCGCCACGGTCTTCACCGAAACGATCGCATGGGGCTACCTCGTCATGGCACTGGCTGGCTTTGCACTTTGCGCACTGCTCAACCGCATCGGGGTCCGCCAAGTCCCGATTTACGTCCTCGTCGGGGTGGTGATTTGGGTAGGTTTTTACAAAGCCGGAATCCATCCGACGATCGCTGGCGTAGCGCTTGGACTCATGACCCCGGCGACGGCCTGGATCGGCCGTAGGAACTTCCTCGAGGTTATGGCTGACTTCTGGGACGGGATTCGCGACGATCGCGAGCACGAGCACGGGCACGGGCACGGGCGTGTTCCGGTCAATTTAGAGCAGCTTCGGTTCCTTGCCCGTGAGAGCCACTCTCCTTTGCACCGCCTAGAGATGGGGCTTCACCCTTGGGTGGCTTATGCCATCATGCCGATCTTCGCGTTGGCTAACGCGGGAGTGGAACTCGATCCAGTGGCGCTGGCCAGTGGAGTATCGATCGCCGTGGCGCTGGGGCTTGCGATCGGCAAACCGCTCGGGATATTTTTGTTTTGTTTCCTGGCGGTCCGAATGGGGTGGACCAAGCTTCCGAGTGGGGTCAATTGGCCGATGTTCTTGGGTGGGGCTTGCTTGGGAGGGATCGGTTTTACCATGGCTTTGTTTCTCAATGCATTATCGTTCCCGGTCGAGGATTACCCTGTACTCGAGGGGGCAGGGAAGATTGGCACCCTGGTCGGTTCGGCCATCAGCGCGATTCTCGGGTCGTTGCTTTTGTTGGGTTTCACGAGAACTTCCCGCGACCAGTCGCACTCTTAGGATTGCTTAAGCTGCCCTCTTTGACGATGATAACAGGACCCTGGCGATTTACGGCACCAAGAAGTGATTTTTATGACAGAACAAGAGTTCCTCGAACACCACCAACTCGTCCGCAATCCCTTTGTCGACGAGGATGCGCAGACCGACACGGTCTTTCGTGATTTCTGTATTTCCGGCACGTTCCATCCTTCGTGGAGCAAGGTCGTCGGGGACTCCAAGCAGCCTGCGACTGCGATCGTTTTTGGGGCGAAGGGATCGGGCAAAACGGCGATGCGATTGCAACTGATCCATCAGATCGCCAAGCACAATTCGGAGCATCCTGAGCTCAAGGTTTTTCTGGTCTGCTACGACGACTTCAATGCCTACCTAGGTCCCTTGGAAGAACACCTTCCGCGACGCGCTCGGGGGAATCCCGACCGAGTCCTCGGCACGCTGCGGCTTTGGGACCACATGGATGCGATCATCTCCGAAGCCGTCACGCAACTTGTTGACCGAATCCTGCAACCCAACCATGCCTCGACGTTAACGACCGCCATAGGCGGGGCGACGAACACCCCCCTGGAGATCGATCGACTCGACCGTGGTCAACGCCGCGACCTGATGCTCCTGACGGCTGTGTACGATCACTCCAAAGCCAGCAACGTACGCGATCGCTTCGGCGCTTTGCAACGACGCTTGAGGTTCCGTTCGTTGGCCACTTGGTATCCGTTGGTCGTTGGTGGACTATTGAGCACCCTTGCGGCCTGGGTTTTGTACTATTTGGTCAAGACCGAAACCCTTTCGCTATTGACGAGCCTTTACTGGGTTCCTGCGGCACTGGCTGCAGCATGGGGTTGGTACGCTTTTCGTTGGTTGGGTCGCCATCGCCTTGCGAAGAAAGTTCGCAAGAATGTTCGTGTGCTCGAACGCGAAACAAGCCAGCTTCGACCGATGCTCCTGGAGTTCAACCCCAAGGAGATCGATGAGCAGCCTGCGCCGACAGCCCAACGTTCCGACGATCGCTATGCCCTTTTGGAAAAGCTTCAATTGATTCTGCGTACCCTGGGATATCCAGGTTTGATCGTCATTATCGATCGGGTCGACGAACCGGATTTGGTCAACGGCCAAGCCGAGCGCATGAAGCAATTGGTTTGGCCTTTGATGGACAACAAATTGCTCAAGCATGAAAATTTTGGCGTCAAGATGCTCCTGCCAAGCGAATTGCAACCGTACGCGGATCGCGAAACGCGCGAGTTTCATGAGCGTGCTCGCCTCGACAAGCAGAACGTCGTCGCTTCGTTCGATTGGACGGGTGAAGCGCTCTACGATCTGTTAGGCTCACGCATGAAGGCTTGTGCCGCCTCAGGCACAACCCCGTCGCCTAGAAGCTTTTTTGGAACCGATGTTTCGGAAACCCGACTCATCGCCGCGTTGCAATCGTTGAAGACTCCTCGCAATGCGTTTCGCTATCTTTACCAACTGATCTCCGAGCATTGCAAGCGGTTCCGATCCGAGGCCCCTAGCTTCCAAATCTCTAGCGAGCTGTTCGAAAGCAGCTTGGCACTCTACCAGTCCGAAGACCGACGCAAGTCCTAGTCCATGGCCGATCCTGTATCCATCAGCTCGGTTCCCTTGGTCGGCGTGGCGGTCAACGCCTCGCTGGCTTGTCTGAAAATACTTGCTGGAGTCTTTGGGAACTCCTATGCGCTGATTGCCGATGGGATCGAATCGACCGCCGATATCGTTTCGAGTTTGGTCGTCTGGGGCGGTTTGCGAGTCGCTGGTACTCCGCCCAACGAACGGCACCCCTATGGGTATGGAAAGGCCGAAGCCCTTGCAGGGGTCGTCGCGGCCCTAGGGATCTTGGCCGCTGCGGGAATCATCGCCGTTCAGGCCGTCCGCGAGATCCTAACCCCGCACCACTTGCCCCATTGGTCGACCCTTTTGATTTTGCTTTTGGTCGTCGGAGTCAAGGAAACCCTCGCTAGATGGACCAATCGCGTTGGGGAGCAAGCCGACAGCGTCGCCCTTCAAGCCGATGCTTGGCATCACCGTGCCGATGCGATTTCAAGCATCGCGGCATTCATCGGAATCGCGATCGCTTTGGTCGGAGGCCCTGGGTACGAGCCGGCCGACGACTGGGCCGCCTTGGTCGCTTGCTCGGTGATCGCCTACAGCGGTTTGCGTCTCTTGTACATCACCTCGCGCGATATCCTCGATGCGGCTCCTCCGAAAGAAGTCGAAGAGCAAGTCCGATCGGTCGCTTCGGGGATTCCTGGCGTCCGGGCCGTCGAGAAATGTAGAATTCGAAAAAGCGGCACCGCGTTGTTTGTGGAAATCCATGTCGAAGTCGACGGCCATGCGACGGTCGACGAAGGCCATCGCATCGGGGGCGCAGTCCGCAGTAGGCTCAAGTCGGCAGGTTTAAGAATCGCCGATGCCTTTGTCCATATCGAACCCTATTCGGCGTCGGTTCGGTCAGTGGAGCTTCCACTCGATCAAGTCCCCTTCGACGCACAGTAGCACGCGGTCTTGCCGCCTGGGTTGGATCGCATGGGTACCGACCCAGCCTCCGTAGGCTGGCAAGACGATCGAATCGGGCCGGATCCAAAAGCATGGGACTTTTGCAGTTCTCTTGGCGTCGATCGGCACGATGTAGCTCGGATGCAAATGGCCGCAAAGTGTAGTCTCGAACGGCGGATTCTCCGACGTTGGAGCAGGGGAGTCGGGCGAATCGGGCGAATCGGGTTCATGGAGCCATCGCATGGTTCCCTCGAACACCGGTGGCTCTTGGACGATCCACCCGAGACTTCGCAATTGCTGGTGCGAACGTCGGTCGTGATTGCCTGCGACGAGTTCCCATTGAAGACCACCGGCAGCTTGCATCGTCTGGCCTAGCATCGATTCGAGGGCATCGGTCCAACCGATTGCAGCATGGAGCAGATCCCCAAGGACCACAAGACGTGTGATTTCCATCTCTTGGATCTGCTTTTGCAAGCGATGCAAGGTCGCTTGGGTGGCACCCGAGGGGATGGCTAGTCCGGACTTTTGAAAGACGGTTTCTTTTCCTAAATGCAGATCGGCAACGAGCAAGGTGGAGTTCCATCGGATCGCGCCACTGGCAAAGAGTTCGAAGGCGTGTCCACGGTGTTCAAGCCTCACGGTGTTCAAGCCTCACGGTGTTCAAGCCTCACTGTCTTCGCTTGGTTTTGGTTTCCGTTGAGCTGCGCGCTTGCTGGGTGTCGGGATCGTTGGAGTAGTAGCAGGTTCGACCGCGGCTTTTTCGAGTTGATTTTGCATCTTTCGGATTCGATCTGCAAGGGACTCATTGCCGATTCGATCACGGATGCGTTCGACCATCAGCGGAAAGGAAAAGGGGGTCCATTGATTTACGACACGATAGACCCAGCGGTTGGCTTGCATCCGGCGTAGGGCCCCTTTGAGTCGCTCGATTTGAAGCTGATCGGCCAGCACCTCGTCGCTGGCCTGCCAGAGCAGTAGGTTCTGTGCATCGTACTGTTTTAATGCATCGAATACCATGGATGTCGAGGCTTGGAGCTGACGCATCGATTTGGATTTACCGGGCGTACCCGAGTGGATCAACCCTGCGATGCGTGCGATATCTCGGAACCGTCTGCGCGTCAATTCGGTGGCGTTCAAACTTGCCAGGATATCCGTTTCCAGGTTCGTCAGATCGAGCCATTGAGGAAGACTCGCGAGTTCGATTTTCATCGGCTCGGCGCAATAGAGCATCACGCCGTAGTCGTTGACGGCGATCGAGAGGGTGTTGCCGTGGGCTTGGGAGATGCGATAAGCCAGCAGGGCACCGATCCCTTCGCTGACCGATCGGCCTTCGAATGCATAGAGCATGATCGAATCGCCATCGCGGTTGGTGCAACGTTCGACGAGAACTTCATCGAGACGTGGGATATGGCTCCAGCGCTTTTGCAATCGCATCAGTTCGCTGAGGGATTCCAGGCATGGCGAGACGGGTTGCTCGGAGGCGATTTGGTCGATGAGTCTCCGGACACCTTCGGCCAATTCGCTCGACAGGGGCATGTTCCCACCGAGCCATCTGGGCACAGCGGTGGGATCTCCTTTGGCCTTGCGGACCCAGACGGTCCCTTCGCGGATCCATTCCATTTCGAGCAGTTTGCCACCGAGAAGAAATTTATCCCCCTGTTTGAGTTTCGCAGCAAACGATTCCTCGACGAATCCGATTTTGCCGCCGGAGATGTACTGGACGTGGATCATCATATCCGAGGTGATCGTACCGATGGCCATACGATGTCGTCGAGCGATGGCCGCATCGCGGACCGAGTAAGTGCCAGCCTCCAGCGCGACGCGATGAAAATCTGGGTAGGCGTGCAAGCATCCGCCGGTGGTTACAAATTCCAGAACCCAATCGAGGTGTTCGTCGGCAAGATTTCGATAAGCCCAGGACGAGCGGACTTCGTCGAGGAATTGTGGTTTTGTATAGGGTTCACAAAGCGCAACGGTCACTGCGTGTTGGACGAGGCAATCCAAGGGAGCATCGATCGCGCGTCGCTGTTCGATCTGTTGATTTTGGATCGCATCGCGGGCGGCTTGGAGTTCGATGATCTCGAAAGCGTGCGCCGGCACGAAGGCCAGTTTGCTGGTGCGGCCCGGGGAGTGCCCGCTGCGGCCTGCGCGCTGGATCAATCGGGCGGTTCCTTTGGGAGATCCGACTTGGATCACTTGATCGACCGGTGCGAAGTCGACGCCAAGATCCAGGCTGCTGGTGCACACGACCGCGATGAGTTTGCCATCGACGATGGCTTGTTCGACCCAGGTTCGCAGTTCTGGTGCAAGCGATCCGTGGTGGACAGCGATCCGTCCGGCCCAGTCCGGGCGCGCACGCAAGAGCGATTGGTACCACAGTTCGGTTTGATTGCGCGTGTTGGTAAAAACGAGGGTCGAGTTGGCCGCTTCGATTTTCTCGATGACATTCGAAAGCATTGCAAGCCCGATATGACCTGCCCAAGGAAACCGATCGATCGATTTGGGAAGAAGGATTTCCAGTTCCATCGCTCGGCGTTGATCGCTGCGGATGATGGAGCAGGGACGCGTGGGCACAGAGCCAACGAGCGAGGCCAGCGCATGTTCGGTATTTCCGATGGTCGCCGAAAGCCCCCAGCGGAGCATATTCGGAGCGATGCGTTGGAGGCGGGCCAGAGCCAATTCGGTCTGAATGCCTCTTTTGGATCCCAGGAGTTCGTGCCATTCATCGACGATGACCGTGCGCAGATGCTTAAAGGTTTCCAGGGATTCCGGATACGACAGCAGCAGGGTAAGGCTTTCGGGGGTGATAACCATCGCAGTGGGAGGCGATTGGCGCTGTCGGAGCTTCGTGGCGCTTGAGGTATCTCCGGTCCGTTGTTCGAGGGACCACGGAAGATTCAGACCGTCGATACATTCCTGGAGCGCCAAACAGGTGTCGTTTGCAAGTGCCCTCAGTGGGGTGATCCACAGGGCCAGCAAGGGCGGGGCAGGGGGCTGGCGTTTTCGTTGCGTCCAGAGAGACTCAGGGAGAGGGTCCTCGAGCCAATTGCCCAAGGGACCTAGCCAAGCGGCTTTGGTTTTCCCCATGCCTGTGCTGGCCAGGATCAAGCCGTGGTGGGCCGATGCGTGAGCCGACCAGGCCTGCAGTTGCCAATCAAAGGGTGACTGTTTCTTGGATTCCATCCAGCGTTCGATGGCTTGCAAGAACGCGACGTTTCCCCTTGTCGAGCTAGGACAATTGTTCAAAGATTCCAAAGGGGCACAGTCCATTCGACGCGCTGGTTAGTCAAGGGAGAGTTTGGAGGTCAGGAAATGGCACATCACAAAGAGAGTTTACCGCAGAAGCGGTGCGTTGGATGCGGGAAGCTATTTTCCTGGAGGAAGAAGTGGGCAAGGGATTGGGAACAGGTCCGGTACTGTAGCGAGCGGTGCCGCCGAAACAAGCCTCCGAGTCCGAAACCTTCTCCAGCAACTCCTCCTGCTGCGTAGAGCATGTGTAGAGCAATTTTCTCAATTGCTCACCGACGACGCGCAGCGGAGGCGTCATTGGTTTCGCGGCTGCTTTCTCCTGGCGTCCACATTATCGGCGGACGCCTCGAACGGATCGATTGGGGACAAGTGCACGTGTAGATACCAGTCGTACTCGTTTTGGGATCGGGCATTGGCCTTACGAACTCTCTTTGCCGGGAGGCTCCCATTTGAGTACTAACATTTCTACCGTTGTGTTTGAAGAAGGAAATTTTTTAGCATGAAACTATCTATCTTGCCGTCAACCGTCAAGCAGCTTCGATCTTGCCTGTCCTGGGTTTGCCTTTTGGCCGTTTGGGGGTTGTGTCAGGCTCCGGCACAGGCCGCCGTTTTGACGTTGGATTTTGCTCAGAACCCAACGTTGCCAACTGCTCAGGGGATGAGTTTTTATACGGAAACTGGGCGGCCTGAAAGCGATTTCGCATCGATCCTCGGCAACAATCGTTTAAAGCTCGACTCCTTTACGACCTTGACGTCAGACAGGATGGCCTACTACTACAAGGACAATATTTTTGACCACACCACCGACCTGGAGATGGAACTTCGAATTAAGATTATAAACTCGAGTCCTTTCGGATTTTCTGTCGGGGTTTCCAACATTAACGTGTCTTCAAACTTTGTGGTCAACAAGAACGGGTGGATCGTCTACGGGGTTATAAGCGGTGGCGGTTACGATTTTTCCCAAGGTTTCAATACGTTCAAATACAAAGGCTATGGGGCAACCAATACTTACGAGTTCTTTGTCAATGGAACTCTGGTAGCATCGGGAGCTCGGCCATCGGGCTATTCGGGCAATCAATATTTTTTCGGCGATGGAACCCCTACAGGAGGCAATGTGTCTGCTGAAGTGCAATACATCCGCTACAGCAACCAGAGTTTCTCGAGTGGTACGGTTCCCGAACCATTATCGATTGCGACTTGGTCCTTGTTTGCCGGCGGTACGATTTTGTTACATCGTCGCAAATCCCGATAGCCTGCGAGCAAAAAATCCGGTTGGCTGCGGGTTCAACGAAGACGCTCGTAGGATAGGGTGGCAGCCCCGTCGGTAGTTGTGCCAGGCGCGAATGGCAAGCGACGCGAGTTTACTAGCTTTCGCGTTCGTCCTCTACGTGCGTCTGTCCCCGGCACATCGTCATGCTATCGGTCGTTGACCTTCGGACAATTCCACGACTACCCTTTCGCAAGCTACATGCCGAACCAGCTCTGGCCAATCGATTTTTTCAGTTGAGATCTCGTGTCTTTCCATGGTCCCCTCATCTGCTGCCATTATAATCACGTTGCCAGGAATTGTCTCGGAGCGACCGGCCAAGAGCCAAATTGGTCCAAACAGGGTGCCCAAAACGGTACCGGGCACCTCGTACAACGCGCGAGGCCGTCGAGCCCTTGGAGCGTCTCGCCATCAGCACCCAGCACATCCACGCTGGCCACGACCCGGACTTCTCGCGGGTGAAGAACCGTGCGTTGACCACCGAGCCTTAATCACCGGCGATCGGTGAGCAGTCATCGATGGCTGTTACTAACGCTAGCCCGGAGACTTCGAGCTCAGGTAGATTGAATGGCAGCATGCGGCCTGCGCAGATGCCGTTACGTAGAATCCACGAGCGTGGCCGAATGATCTCGGCATCGACAATGCCGCCATCGCTTCCCTCTGCGGTAATCGACAGCTTGGCCCACGATGCTTGATCAGGCTCGGGCTGCGGGTCGACTTCGGAGCGGTTGGGGTTCTTGGTCGGAACGCGCGCTCCGATCGGCACCGATTCGATGGGGGATCTGTAGTTGCGAGCGGGTCAACTTGAGGATCCATCGTACTTTTCAACGAAATTGTCTGACGCGAATAAAAACCATTGGGTTCCTTCGAAAATTTCTTTGAGAACTACATGACTTAAGCCAGTACCAATTGGATATCCTCGTTGTTCCTCCGATAAGTCAACAACTTTGTTCGTTTCGTTAGGAGTATCAACAAACCAGTACAGTACTTTCTGATTTAAAACAAATGGTCTCCTTATTTTTCTAGGAACTGAAGCGAGCAGGTCTGCATGCATTACGAATTCAATATTACCCTGCTTTACATTTAATCCCACCGGGTAAAAAAATATTCTGCCGCTCCCGAAATCGGCATCGTTGATAGCACCGGCTTTACAACAAAGCACGCATTCTCCCATCAGGCTATGCTTTCCGAGGAACTGAATAAAGACAAAACCGTTGGCGAGAGGAAAAGAGAAAATGTCGCCAACCTTAATTCGCTTTGCCATTTTTGTACTTATGTCCCATCATTATTAAATCGGTCAGAAGCCTAAGGCAATTGCGCGCTGGATCGCCGATGCGTAAATTGAATTAGATTGAGCAATACTGTTTATTTTATTCGACAATGTTCCGCCGTTTTTAACAAGTCCTATTGTGTCGATTAATCTCTGTTCAATCGCTCTCGCATCTGCACGTGTAAGCCCATGAATTATCGGCTGTATTTGAAATCGCGATGCATGCCGCGCTTGGCGTGCAGCAAAATTCTTGGTGATCCCAACGTAAATAACATTTCCAGCTTGATCGAGGGCTTGGTAAACACACTCATTATGCACCACCAATCCCAGCTCGCCGACTTGGTAGACGTGCTCGCCGTTGACTTCGATATTGTAGACCGGCTGGGAGACTCGCGAAAGGGCGACGCTCAAAACGACCGCAAGACCATCGAGCCCTTGCAAGGTCTCACCGTCGGCTAGCGCAGCTAGCGGCACCCATTCCTGGCGATCGACTGACCAGACTGGGTGGATGGTCGTTCCGGTGATGGTTTCGACAGTGCCATCGGCACCTAGCACATCCACGCTGGCCACCACGTGGACTTCACGCGTGACAAACCGTGCGGTGACG